>JAGPVP010000031.1 GCA_018066965.1 Zhongshania sp.
GGCATGGGTTCTTGATCATAAGCGCTTAAGGCGATTACACGGGTTTCTGGGGAGATTTGCTTTAGTTTACGAGTCGCTTCTAAGCCGCCAATGCCGGGCATGCGGACGTCCATTAAAACGATATTGGGCTGAAGTACACGGCAGCTGCTGATTGCCTCTTCGCCACTGGCAGCTTGGGCAATAACCGAAATGCCATCGGCATCTTCTAACATCCGGACTATTCCGGCACGCACCATAGCGTGGTCATCGGCCACTAACACTGTGATCATGTACTACCCCGCATCGAATGCCCAAACAATACCACTCTGTAGTGGGCCTAACCAGCCTATCGTGCCTAATATTCAGGTGGTTTACACCAGCTTTCTAAAGGTCAAATTAATACGTCCCTGTGCGACACCTTTGCGCACCGGCAAAGCATGCTGCCAATACTGCTGGGTTGGCGGCAGCATCACCAAAAGTGAGCCCGAGGCCAGATTCAGCTTTTGCATTTTTGTCGCGCCGCTTTTGGGCTTAAAGCAAAAATCCCGTTCTGCACCCAAGCTAATTGAGGCGATACAGGGCGCCCGCCCCAATTCTGGCTCATCATCGCTGTGATAGCCCATGCAGTCATTGCCGTCGCGGTAGTAATTGAGCAACGCGCAGTTAAAGTCAAAACCGGTATCGACAAGCAATTGATCTCTTAAGGCCCTAATTGCGTTTGGCCACGGCGCTGTGGCATGACTTACGCCGCTGTATTGATAACTTAGGCCAGTATCGCCGACAAAATTCACTAATCGGGGCGTGAGGTGTTCGCGGCCATAAACCATAACAAGGGGTTGCTGCCACGCTATACCATCGCGTAGTTCTGCGAAAAGTGACTGCGGATCAGCGAGGTAATCTGCGTAATAATCTAAACCGCCGCCGACCAAAGGAATATGCTGTACGCCGGAAAACATCAGTAAACCCGCGGTTCAATTTCCAGATTCACACCATAATTTGCCATAACATCGGCCTGAATCTGGGCAGCAAACTGAATAATGTCATTACCGCTTACGCCATCGTAATTTACCAACACGATAGCCTGACGAGGATGAATACCCACCCCGCCCTCGCGTCGGCCTTTCCAGCCAGCCTGATCGACCAACCATGCAGCGGCCAGTTTTACCTGTCCATCGGGCATTGGCCAACGCGCCAACGCCGGATAATGAAGCAGCAACTCATTGGCCTTTTCTGCGGAAATCAGCGGGTTTTTAAAGAAGCTTCCTGAATTTGGCTCGCGGCGGTAATCCGGCAATTTCTCTGCGCGAATTGCAGCGACTTTTTCAGCCACTTGCTCTGGCGTTGCGGTATCTGGGTCTGCGAGTTCAGCACGCAGCGCCGGATAAGTCACATCCGGACACGCCTCAACACTTAATCGCAAGGTCACCGAGGTGATGATAAAACGATCTTTAAGCTCATTTTTAAAAACACTGTCGCGATAACGTAGCTGACATTCTGTTGCGCTCAAGCTGCGCAGGACTTGTTGCTCACAATCCCAGCCAGTGACCGACTCAAGTACTCGCGATAACTCTACGCCGTAGGCACCAATATTTTGAATGGGCGCTGCGCCCACCGAACCGGGAATCGAGATGAGATTTTCTAGGCCATACCAACCCTGAGCCAGACAATAGCAAACCAGTTCATGCCAATTTTCGCCGGCGGCAACCTGCACAAGGCGGTCATTTCCACTTAGGGTGCAATCGATGCCGCGCAGTGCCATGCGAATAAGCACACCATCAATATCGTCGGTAAAAACCACATTGCTGCCGCCGCCCAATACAATGGGAAGGTGATTGCGCTCGCGGCAAAATTCCAGTGCCTGCTGCAATTCTTCAATGCTCGTCACTTCAGCAAAGTAAGCGGCTTTAGTCGCTACGCCTAAGGTATTAAAGGTTCGCAGGTCGATATTCTGCAGCATATTCACCGGCCAGAGCTCCTAATGGTCGCCAGCAAACCACGGGCACCGTCTTCGACGAGTTCTAGTACGGTTTCAAAACCATCTTCACCACCATAGTAGGGATCAGGCACTTCTCGCTTCCACGACGATTCAGCGAAGTCTAAAAACAGGGATACGTGGCAATTGGTCTTGTCTCCCGTCATGGCGCGTAAGTCTTTTAAATTGCTTTTATCCATGGCCAGAACATAGTCAAAATTCTGGAAATCTGCGCTTGTCACCTGTCGCGCACGTAAATTCGACAAGTCATAACCGCGCTTACTTGCGGCCTGCAGAGTACGTTCATCTGGTGCGCGGCCAATATGCCAATCGCCTGTGCCTGCAGAATCAATTTGTATGCTGTCTTGCAGTCCTGCGTCTGCGACCAGTTTTTCGAACACGCCATGCGCGGTAGGTGATCGGCAAATATTGCCAAGGCAGACGAATAGAACTTTGGTGTTCATTAGGCTTTACCTGCCAACAATGCGCGCACCGCGTTTAAATCTGCTTCGGTATCGACGCCGCCGGGAATATCTACACTCGCTGACTCAATATGAATACGAACGCCGTTTTCCATGGCGCGTAGCTGCTCAAGCTTTTCAACGCGCTCCAGCAAGCCCATTGGCCATGTAACAAACTGATGTAAAAAACCAACACGATACGCGTATATGCCAACGTGGCGCATAAAACCTGCATGTTCTGGCAAGGCATCTGCAGTGTTATTTTCCGTGCCAGCCCATTCGTCTCGACACCAGGGCATCGGCGCACGGCTAAAATACAAGGCGAATCCCGCTAGGTCACTTACGGCTTTTACTGCATTGGGATTAAAGACGGTGGCTTTATCAGTGATCGCCTCACCCAGCGTAGCGATTCCCGCTTGCGGGTTCAGGGCGAGATTATTCGCAACCTGTGCAATGGCCTCGCGCGGTATTAGCGGCTCATCCCCTTGCACGTTCACCACAATGTCATCGTCAGTCAGACCGAGCTTACTAACTACTTCTTGTAGTCTGTCGGTACCCGATTCATGAGTTGCCAACGTCATAACCACTTCGGCACCAAAACTCTCGCAGACGTCAAACACCCGCTGATCCTCTGTGGCAATCACTACCCGCGACGCATCCGACTCTTTCGCGCGTTCCCACACATGCTGAATCATAGGCTTGCCGGCAATATCCATTAGCGGTTTGCCCGGCAAACGGCTAGAGGCAAACCGGGCGGGAATAATAACGGTATACGACATACAAACTCCGAAGCAATCGTCGTGCTTTGCGCTGTGAATTACCGCAAGCAGAATTAACTAATATTGAATTACATCAAGAAGCGCGCAGGCGCTCAAGTAATGTTGAAAACGCATCGAAAAACGCCTGATCAATGTCGGCATCTACCGGTAACACCCAGCTATTGTTTAAATTGAATTGCATGCATTTTACCGCATCTTTCTCGGTCATGATCACCGGATGGGAATCAGCGAATGTCACAAGTTCTGCACTGAACGCCTGATGATCTGCAAATACGTGTTCAATCACATCAAAACCTTTGCTGCGCAAAGCATTAAAGAATCGGGCGGGGTTACCTATACCTGCCACCGCATGAATACGGCGTTCGTCCGCTGGCCAGTCTTTTAATAAGCGAGCCTCACCATTCGTCAAATTACGTGCGGTGTCGCCAGCTAATAACATAGTGTGGCCAGCAAGAGTGTCGCTGCCACCGTTGATAATCGTAAGGTCAACGCTACTAGCCCTAGAAATTGGCTCGCGCAAGGGGCCAACCGGTAAACAGAAGCCGTTGCCAAAACCTCGCTCGCCGTCAATCAGTAACACCTCTATATCACGCGCTAAACGGTAATGCTGTAAACCATCATCACTAATAATAAGATTGCATTGCTGGTGTTCGACCAAGAGCTTGGCCGCCGCAAGACGATCCGGCGCCACCGCAACGGGCAAGCCGCTGCGACGTGCAATTAAACAGGGTTCGTCGCCGGCAATACTCGGATCGGTGGTTTCTTCTAAAAGATAAGGATAATGCGGAGCCTGTCCGCCGTAGCCGCGACTAACTATGCCAACGCGGTAGCCGCGATCACGACAGAAGTCTGCCAAGGCCAATACTGCGGGGGTTTTGCCACTGCCACCCACGCTGATATTGCCGACCACAATGACCGGCGCGCCACATGACTGTGGCGAAATAAAATGGCGTCGCAATGCGGCAATACTTCGGAACAAATACGTCAGCGGCAATAACAGCCGCAGCCAACCCGCACGTCCGTACCAAGCAGCGTTAATCCGCTGCTCTAATCGCATTTACTGCTCCTCAAAGTTCTTATTGTAGAGCTGGGCATAACGTTTATTCAGCGCCAGTAACTCATCGTGGCTGCCCTGCTCCATTACTTGCCCGGCTTCCATCACCACAATGTGATTGGCATTTTCAATAGTCGATAGACGATGGGCGATCACAATCGTGGTGCGACCTTTCATGACTTCTTCCATAGCCTGCTGTATATGATTTTCAGCGCGATTGTCTAATGCCGATGTGGCTTCATCCAGTATCAGTATCGGCGCGTCTTTTAGGAATGCTCTCGCAATCGCCAAACGCTGACGCTGGCCACCAGACAACATCACGCCGTCTTCGCCAATCATGGTGTCCAAGCCATTTGGTAGCTGATCGATAAACTCGATAGCGTGCGCCGCCTCAGCTGCTGCACGAACTTGCTCACGGCTAGACCCCGCCATTTTTCCGTAGGCAATATTATTAAAAACGGTGTCGTTAAATAGCGTAACTTGCTGGGTCACCAAGGCCATTTTATCGCGAAGGTTTTCGAGGGTGTATTCGCGAACATCAATCCCATCTAATAATATTTCGCCTTCAGTGTGATCGTAAAACCGCGAAATAAGACTGACCAAAGTCGACTTACCCGAACCCGACAAACCCACTAACGCCAAAGACTGACCCGCGCCAACGCTTAAGCTCACATTGCGCAGTACTTTCTCACTACCTTCGGCATAGGCGAAACTAAGGCCTTTAATTTCGATATTGCCTTGGGTGGTTTCACTAACGTAGGTGCCGGTATCTTTTTCCTGATCGGTATCAATAAACTCAAAGATATCCTGCGCCGCTGCCAAACCTTTTTGAATGGTGCTACTCACGTCTGCAAGTTGACGCATAGGTTTAGGTAAGAATAAGGCCGCCGATAGATACGCAACAAAGGCACCCGGTGACATTTCACCGCCCAAACCAAGTGCAATCCACACTAATACGCCAGTCGCTAACACCACCGGAAACTGAATCACTGATGGGCTGATAGCATTGTAAAATGCCATTTTAATATTCTGTGAACGGTTGCGCTGGCTAGCCTCGTTAAAGCGCTTATTTTCGTAGCTAACGCCATCGTATAAGCGAATTTCGCGGTAGGCGCTGATCGACTCATTAGTGACCTGATTCACATCACCCATGGCATTTTGAATGCTCTTACTGATCTTGCGAAAACGCTTACCAACCCAATACACAATAACCGCGATCAAAGGCAGCGCGAGGAAAAACACCATGGTGAGTTTCCAGTTTGAGTAAAGTAAAAACATAATGAGGCCGATAGCAAACGTGCCCTCACGCAGTACTACTTTGGTTGCATTTACCGCCGCACCAGACACCTGCTCGACATTAAAGGTGATCTTAGAAATCATCATGCCCGTGGAGTTTTGGTCGTAATAGGTACTTGGCATATGGAGCATTTTTTGAAATAGCTCGCAGCGCAGATTGTGCACCAAGCTGTGAGAAACAATGGAGATAAAATAGTTGCCCGCGAAATAGCCCCAGCCGCGAACAATACCGAGAATGACCATCATGACGACAATCCAAAGCCGCGCATCAGTCAATACGAAGTCATCGCCACCCAGCATCCACATAAATTTGGCCGACAGGCCACCGTCGCCTTTCACCATATTGCCGCCAATGTAGTCGACAATAAGCTGCATCATATCGGCAAGTAATACCTGCACCCCTGAATAGAGCGAGAAACCTAACACACTAAATAAAAACATCGCCCACATTGGCAACACGTACTTTAATAGCCGTCCGTATATCGCGATATCCGACTGATCATTACTCATATTGCGTGGTATTTCCTGATACTAATTATTGATCAACAGAAGCAGTTTCTGGATCTTGGGTACTTAGACTAAGTTTTGCAAACCCCAGCCTACCGGCCGCGTCCATTGCGGTAATAACAGATTGGTGCGGGCTTTTGGCATCGGCCGTGATAATCACTGGGATATCACTATGATTCGCTGTGGCATCACGCATGGCAATCATTAGCGCTTCTACGGTATTCACCGCCAACGGCCGTTCATTCACGCGATAATGCCCCGCCGCATCAACCACCACTTCGAGCACTACGCTTTCTTGTATTGCGGGTTCGCCCTGCGCGCTGGGAAGTTCGAGATTAAGACGGCTTTCTTTGGTAAACGTTGTCGACACCATAAAAAATATTAACAGCAGAAACACCACGTCAATCAGCGGTGTTAAATTCACACCGCCTTCGTCGACACGCTGACGCTTAAATTTCACGAGGCTTTACCTGCAGGGGCATCTTTTATTTGTACTTCGCCATGCATCGCATTAATTAACTTAATGGCATCTTGTTCCATGGTGACCACAATTTCATCGATGCGCCGTAAAAAATAGCGATGCATGACTAGGGCTGGAATGGCCACACACAGACCAGACGCGGTAGTAATTAGCGCCTCTGAAATGCCGCCCGCAAGTACACCGGCATTACCAGTTCCCTGCACCATAATTTCAGTAAAGACCCGAATCATGCCCAGCACCGTGCCCAACAAACCCAGCAAGGGTGCAACTGCCGCGATAGTGCCGAGGGCATTAAGGTAGCGCTCTAAATCGTGAATAATATGAGATGCAGTATCTTCGATACTTTCCTTCATGATCTCACGGCCGTGTTTGGCATTCGCCAGCCCCGCCGCCAGAATTCGAGCCAGCGGCGAACCGCGCCGTAATTCTCGCAATTTCTCAGCATCAAGCTGCTTATTTTGCAACCATCCCCACACCTGATTCAGCAAACTACGGGGCGCGACTTTATCGGGATTTAATTTCAGGAAGCGTTCTACACAGATAGCCATCGCAATAATTGATGACACGATAATGGGCAACATCAGCCAGCCGCCGGCTTTCACCAATTCCAGCACATTTAGTCCCTTCAATTTTTATGTGGGAGCATTATACGTAGTGAATGCCGAGGTAAGAAGTGAATCAGCGCTCGGATTGCAAATTGCTGCAGGTTTCTGTCGCCATTGGCGAAGAATAGCGCTTGGTTTCCCAATAATAACGACCACCGCCCCATATTTGATCTACCGCCATGCCCGACGCGCCCAAGTGAAACCGAATACTGCCGTGGTAGGCCGTAGACCAACACCCTGCACCCATTTGCTGAAACCGCGTGGTCACTGCGGCGGCTGGATGGCCGTAGTGATTATTTCGCCCCGCCGAAAACACCACCTGCTCTGGCGATACCGCCTTAATAAACACCTTACTAGACGAGGTATTACTGCCGTGGTGCGGAGCGATTAGTAAAGCTGCCGACAGGGCTTGATCGTTATTTATTAATTGCTGCTCACGCGTTGATTCAATATCTCCAGTGAGCAGCATCGACGCACCGCCTGCGGTAATTCGCAATACACATGACGCGTTATTACCTGACAACTCCTCAACCACACTGGCCGTTAAAAACTCAAAATGCACACCATCCCAATCCCACTGGCTGGGTTTATGACAAGACACTGCAGCGCGGCGCAAGGCCGCCACCGTTTCGCCAAGCCGCAAGTCACTAACCTCGACCTCATCTAACAAAGCCGGAGCGGCGCCGGCGTGATCACGATCCGCGTGACTCACCACCAACATAGCCAATTTACCGACACCAAAGCTGCGCAATGCGGGCAGTACCACCGCATCTGCGGTGTTAAAACCGCTGCTAAAGTCTGGGCCAACATCGTACAACAAGGCCTTGGACGATGTTTGTACCAGCACCGACAAGCCCTGCCCCACATCCAATACCGTCACCCATGCCGAAGCCCTATCTGGCCTAGGCGCTGGTGCCAAAAAAATTGCAAGCAAAGGCAGAATCGCCAACCACCTTGCCGGAAAGCCCCGTGGTAGTAGCAGCACTAAAATGGCAATACTGGCCAGCCCCAAACTCAGTGGCGCGACCGCCACATATACCTGCGGAAAAATATCAGCCGCCACCGCAAGGCCGTTTAGCAGTACATCTAATAATGCATCTGCTGCGCGCCAACTTAAGTTGGCCAAGGCTGGCGCCACGCCTAGCAATACCAAGCCGCAAAACAGCAGGGGTAAAATCAACAAGGTGACCAGAGGAATCGCTATTAAATTCAAGGGGAAACTAAGCGGATTTAAACCATAGCCCCACATCATCAATAACGGAATTAATCCAAGCAGTACCACCCACTGCGAGCGAAATATCCCCGCTAATAGCTGATGGCTGGTTTTACTATTTGGTCGCCGCCCCTGAAACGCAAATAGCAGCACGCCAACCGCCGCAAACGACAAGGTAAACCCAGCTCGATGTGGCGCCAATGGATCGATTATTAATACCAGTAACATCGCCGCAGCGTATGCCTGCCACGGAGAAATATTACGTCGCAGGACAAATCCGGTTAAGGCCACCACCGCCATAATTAATGCCCGCTGCGTAGGCACCGAAAACCCGGCTAAGGCGGCATAAACCACCGCAAAACATAAAGCCATGCCAGCGCCAATGATTAAACTATTTATGCGCGGCAATAAAAGCCCTAGCACGCGCCCAAGCAACAGCCCCCACGCCAGCACAATGCCAATGTGCATACCCGATATGGCCATGAGATGGCTGGTGCCGGTGCGGGAAAAAATTTGCCACTGCTGACGCTCAATATCGCTGCGGTCTGCAAACAGCAATGCTTTCATAATATTGCTATGACGATACGTATCTAAGCGGTCACCAATATGGGCAATAACTCGCTGCCGCACACGCGTAAATGACTGCGAATTTCCCGTACCTAAGTACACCACCTGCTCGGGGTTACGCACATAGCCACTAGCGGAATAGCCACTGGCAAACATCCAGCGGCCATAATCAAACGCCGCGGGAGATTGATAACCGTGAGCCTGACGCAAACGCAGTGTGGCCTTGAAGACATTGCCAAGCTGAGGCGGCGAGTCTGCATACCAATTCAATTGAATCACACTGCGATTCAATGTCGACGGGGAATGATCACAATATGGATGAGAAATATTTTCTACGCAGTTTAGTTCAAGTACCAGTGCGTCAAATCGATAATAGGTCGTAAAGCCTTCGCGCCGCTCTGGAACGGATTTAACTTCGGCTAGGGCAATAAAATCACTGCCGCTTATTACCTCGGGCAATAGCAGTGCCACTCGCCAATGCCCATAACAACTGGCATAAGAAAGCGCAACCGCAAAAGCCAATACCGCACTACTAAGTCGCGAGCGCAGGCTTAAATGCAGCAACACGCTCAGGCAAAAGATTATCACTAGCGTAAAATAGCTGGGCAACGCAGGCGAAAATGCGAGCGCTATAAAGCCAACTATCGCTGCCGTCATCCATGACAACATGCTGGAGTACCCCGGTAGAACCGTGCATAATGGCGCCGCCCGTATATTACCGGTCTGCGGCTCGGTGATTTTTATCTGTCACAATCGTAAATTAGAATTGAGCGGATGGCTCGTAAACTCTTTAAACGTTGGCTTCCAACGCCCGAAAAAATGCGCGAGCACCCCTCGGTCCGTATTTTTGGCAGCCTGCTGCATGACCCTAATCTCTGGCACCTGAATCGACGCTCGGTCACCTTGGCGTTTTTTCTTGGGCTGTTTATTGCTTTTGTGCCTATTCCAACCCAAATGCTGCTCGCTGCGTTAGCGGCCATTGTCTTTCGCGCTAATTTACCTATTTCGGTAATGCTGGTGTGGATTACCAACCCCATCACCATGCCCGCCATTTTTTACTTCACCTATAAACTGGGTGCTCTGGCGATGGGAATTCCACCCAATTCATTCCACTTTGAATTGTCCTGGGCCTGGCTCGCCGAGGAGTTCACCTACCTCTGGCGACCGCTGGTGTTGGGCTGCTTTCTCACTGGCCTACTCTCTGGCCTTGTGGGCGCGGCAAGTATTCATATTCTTTGGCGCGTGCACGTGGTTCGGCGCTGGAAAAAACGCCAGCAATCTCGTTTAAGCAAAGACTAACTACTTCGCAGTGCCTCGGCTGGCGCCATTCTCGACGCTCGCCAAGCAGGATAAATCGTCGCCAACAAACTCATCGCATACGCCGTTGCACACACCATTAACACATCAGCAAGCCGCACATCCGACGGTAAATAATTAATTGGATAGACATCGCTCTGCAGTAATTTCAAACCAAATAGATGCTCTATTCCCGCGACTAAATCACTTATTCCCAATGCGAGTAACACTCCCACAATTCCGCCCGCCGCAGCGCCTACCGCGCCGATAACAGCGCCGTAAGTTAGAAAAATACGCAATATATCGCCCTGACTTGCACCTTGGCTGCGCAAAATGCCAATGTCGGCACGCTTGTCGTTAACCACCATAACGAGGGTCGATACCACATTAAATACTGCGACAGCGACCACCGCTAACAGCATGATCACCACCAGCTTTCGCGACATTTGGATGGCGTGATACATATTGCCAAATTGCTGACTCCAGTCCTTTAACAAATAATCACGACCGTGTACCGATGCCAGCTCCCAGGCAATTTGCGGCGCGGCAAAGACATCGTCAACCGACACCCGCAGCGATACTGGCGGCGACGCTGCAAACAAAGCGCGAGCTTGGTCGATATGCATTAGCATCAGCTGCTGATCTAACTCAGTACCGGTTGCCACTATCGCCGCCACATTCATTTGCACAAAGCGCACATTTTGCCGACCCTCAGCCTGCGGCACACCGAGTGTGACTCTATCACCGGTATCGAGCTTAAGCCGATCTGCCAGCGCTTTACCCAGAATGAGGTCCGATGAATTTGGTGTTAACAGATTGAGGTCGACGTATTCTTGAATACGAGACACCCGTTGTTCTGAACTAGGTTCTACGCCAAAAAACACACTGGGCTCAACCGCCCCACCCTTTATGAGCATGGCATTGCCCTGCACGAACGGTGCAGTGGCTAACACTCGGGGATGGCGCTCGACATCATCCTGCAACTGCTGCCAATCGCGTTCAGATGACGGCTGACTAGACCAAGGCTGAAAGGTTATATGCGGTACTAGCGCCAAAATACGATTGCGCATTTCGCGGTCAAAGCCATTCATCACTGACAGCACCACGACCAACAAGGCAACGCCGAGAATTAAGCCGACCATTGATAGCCGCGATAAAAATGAAACTAACTGATTACCGGAGCGATCTGCACTATAGCGAAAGCCAATATATGTCGCTAAAGAGCGCATTACGCCGTTGCCTCGCGCAAGCTACCGTCTTGTAAATTGAGCACTCGGTCCATGCGCCCGGCCAAGGTTAAATCGTGGGTCACGATGACCAAGCTAATCGCCAATTCTTTATTTAGCTCTAATAACAGCGCCTGAACCGCTTCGGCATTTTCGCCATCTAAATTGCCAGTTGGTTCATCTAATAATACGCAGGCAGGCTCATTAACCAAGGCCCTTGCAATGGCAACCCGCTGACGTTCGCCGCCAGAGAGTTGCGAAGGTCGATGGTTTAGACGATGCCCCAAGCCAACCCGATCCAATAATACCGCGGCACGCTCAAACGCTTTGGCTTTCTTCTCACCACCAATTAGCAAGGGCATGGCCGCATTTTCAAGGGCCGAAAATTCATTTAAAAGATGATGAAATTGATATACAAAACCCAACTCCCGATTGCGTAGGCGACTGCGATCACGATCGCTCATTGCTGCAATATCGCAACCACGCACTAGCACTCGACCTTGGGATGGCACATCCAAGCCACCTAACATATGTAGCAAGGTGGTTTTTCCCGCACCCGATGGGCCAACAATAGAGATACGCTCACCGCTGCCAATATCTAAATCGATACCCTGCAAAATAGTGAGTTGCTCGGAACCTTGAGTATAAAATTTAGTTAATTTCCGACACGCCAACACTGAATCCTCAGGCACAGAATCGGCGGAAATTGAATCTAGTTTTACAGCGTTAGACATAACAAGAATACTCTTTATTCATAGCGCAAGGCCTCGGCAGGCTGTACACGAGAGGCCTGCCACGCGGGATAAAGTGTCGCCAAAAGGCTCAATAACAAGGCGAATCCACTCACAACTGCCACATCCGACCATTGTAAATACGAGGGTAAATGGGTAATAAAATACACGTCAGGATTAAAAATTTGCATGCCGCTTAGCTGTTCTAGCCACGCCACCACATCGCCAACCCGCATCGCTAAAGGCACGCCAATAAGCAAACCCAAGCACAGACCGATAATGCCTGTTGCCATGCCGTAAACCATAAAGGTCGCCATGATCGTTGCCGGAGTCGCGCCCATAGTGCGCAGCACCGCGATAGAGCCGCGCTTGCCCGATACCGCCATACTTAAAATGGACACAATATTAAAAGCCGCGATCAACACAATAAACAGCAATAGCAAACGCACCATTTGCTTTTCCATTTTCACCGCTTGAAAAAGACTACCTTGGCTGCTGCCCCAAGTCACCGCTACGCTTCCGTCGGGCATCATAGCGGCAAGCTTGGGTAATAAATCCGGTGCGGCAAACATATCATCGAGCTGGATGCGTAAGCCCTCAACATCATCACCTAATTGGTAGAGCCGCTGTGCATCGGCAATATGGATAAACGCACTTGTCGCGTCAAGTTGCGCACCGGCGCTAAACACGCCGCTAATCCGAAACTGTTTTTCGCGGGGAAATAATCCAAACGGCGTCACCGTCACTTTGGGCAAAATAACCGTAAGATCATCGCCGACATTCACCCCAAGCTGACGGGCTAGAATATCGCCAAGAATAATGTGGTACTCGCCAGCATCATCGCCGAGATACTGTCCTGCCACCATGTGTTCTGCTACCGCAGACACCGAACGCTCTTGCAGCGGTTCGATGCCATACAAAGCAACGCCACGAAGTCGTTTAGACGCAGACAACATGGCTTTCCCGCCGACATAAGGCGCCACGCCCTTCACCCCTTCACCGCCCCTGATTTGTTCGATGTATTGCCGCCATTCCGGCAAACGCTGCTGTGGGCCCTCAATATAACCATGGGGCACAACCGACAGGACACGCTGCTGTAATTCTCGCTCGAAGCCATTCATCACCGACATCACCACAATCAGTGATACGGTGCCAATCAGCATACCGAGTAAGGAAAACCACGACACCAGCGACAGGAAACCGTCACTGCCCGAGGCGCGATGAAAGTAGCGAATACCAATGCGTAAAAAAAGCGGAACTGCCATAGTGATGAATACAAAAATCCAAGTTGTAAATCTGCGCCTATACTATCACTAGGAACTAAATTATTGCGCAGCGATCTTGACTATTATTCAGGTGCCTAAGTGCGAAGGAATAAGACCTATATTTACGAGGACGGTAATATGCTTTTAATTCTCCATCCCAATATCAAAGATACCGACCCTGCATATGTGAAAACCTTAGCTCATCTGCAGCAATTGTCAGGCGTCACCGTACAACACCACCAAGTGAGCGGCCAACAGCAGCAACTACATGAAATATACCTGCTCGGCAGCACTCACGCCCTCAGCATAGATGAAATAGAAGCACTACCTGCAGTAGAAAAGGTCATTCGAATCTCTGAGGAGTACCGCATTCTAGGCCGCCACAAAGACGTGCATCGCAAAACTGGATTTCATTATAAGGGCTTAAATTTCGATCAGGATTCCCTACATATTTTTGCCGGCTTATGCGCGGTGGACAATCCCAAACACGTCGAAGAAATGATGATTGCGCTAAAAGCCAACGGCCTCGAATGCACGCGTATGGGCGCTTACAAACCCCGCACCAATCCCTACGCCTTCCAGGGCCACGGCAAAGAATGCTTACCATGGGTGTTCGATCTCGCCGGCAAATACGGCATCAAAGTCATCGCCATGGAAGTCACCCACGAAAGTCATATGGAAGAAATTGATCAAGCCTTGCACGACGCCGGCAATCCCTGTGGCGTGATTATGCAGATTGGCACTAGAAACACCCAGAACTTCGAATTGCTAAAAGCCATCGGCAAACAAAGCGAATACCCCGCTCTACTAAAACGCGGTTTTGGCATTACCCTCAGTGAATCCTTAAACGCCGCCGAATATCTAGCCAGCGCAGGCAATAGCCAAGTGATATTTTGTCTGCGTGGCATGAAAAGCGAATTTGGCGCGCCCCACCGTAATATGGTCGATTTCGCCCAAGTGCCCACGGTTAAACGTCTGACAAGAATGCCAGTTTGTATTGACCCCTCCCACTCCGTGGGCAGCCGAGATGTGGCACCAGACGGCGTACTTGAACTCTGCCACGCTACCGCGCAGGGGGTTTTAGCCGGTGCCAATATGGTTTTGGTAGATTTTCATCCAGCGCCACAGAAAGCACTCGTCGATGGCCCGCAGGCACTAACGCTGAATGAGTTAGATTTGTTTATAAAAGATATGGAAATTGCGAGAAAGGCGTACCTGGCGCGAGTGGCAGTATGGCAGAACGCTTGACGGAAAACGGGAGACGCTTTTATTCGCTACGCTCACCGTTCAGAGGCGAACGCTTGTCTTTGCTTAGCGTCTATCGTCTCCCGTCAAGCATTAAGCGATATCAGCTTGCGTCGTAAAACTTGGTGCTCGATTTATTCCGCGCAGCCGCTGCTGCATCGTTTTCTTCTGTGCATTTCTTAGGATCATTACCGCATAAATCACAGACATAATTAGGATCACTGAGAGCAGCACCCACACCACCGCAGGAGCCCGCGATGGGCTTGCGGCCCATCAGTACACCGATAGACATTGCGCCCACAATAAAGAGCATCACAACGATTGCTGCAAAAATAGTAGCCATATTACTTCTCCTGTTCCAAATATGGAGCAAACGACGAGCTATAACGACTGCTAAACCCGTTCTCAGTCTTCTCTATTAGGTAAACGGGAATATCTAATTGTTCCGCCAGCTCTAAGGTTTTATCACCACCAAGTACCGTAAACGCGGTCGCCATCGCGTCTGCGAAAGCGCAAGACGGATCTAATACCGTTACTGAGGCGAGATTATGAGTAATCGGCCGACCAGTACGAGGGTCTATAGTATGCGAATAACGCACGCCATTTTCTTCAAAGTAATTACGGTAATCCCCCGAGGTCGCCACACCGATATTGCCGAGCAAGATCGGGGTGGTTTTATCGACTTCTAAATCGGGGCTTTCAACACCAATACGCCACTGATCTCCGCGAGGGCTCAAACCTGCAACGCGCATTTCACCGCCAATCTCGACCAAATAATCAGTGCTACCCAAAGACTCTAGCCACAATGCCACCGCATCCACACCGTAACCTTTGGCTACCGCTGACAGATCGATACGCAATGGCGCGCCCTTTTTGAGCTTATGATCAGCCATATCCAGTTCAATACGGCCAAAACCTACTTCTTCTAAAGCTTTTTTAACCGCAGCGTCGTCGGGTGAGCCATCGTGCTTCTCTGGCCCAAACCCCCAAAGATCGACCAACGGCCCCACCGTAACATCAAATGCACCGTTGCTCAGCCAACTCACTTCTACCGACAGCACTAAAATATCGAATAGCATCGGGGTCAGCTGACGCCACTCGCCAGCGGGCATCCTATTTAGCTGGCTAAGTTCCGAGTCAGGAATATAGGTAGAGGCAATTTGATTAAACGCCCCAAGGCGCTTATCTAAGGCTTCTTTTAAAGACGCTTCGGTCCAGTCACCCGGATTACGCAGGGTAATATGGTACGTCGTTCCCATCGTCATACCGCTAAGGCGCAGAAATTCCTGCGGCGCGGGAGAACAAGCACTCAGAAACAATAAAAGCAGCACAAAGGCTGCTTTTATTTTGTACTGCGAGAACTTACCCACCGAAGTCATCAAGGAGGATATTGTCAGATTCAACACCGAGATCTTCCAGCATTTTAATAACAGCTGAGTTCATCATTGGCGGTCCGCACATATAAAACTCACAGTCCTCTGGCGCAACGTGATCCTTCAAGTAGTTTTCGTACAAGACTTGATGAATAAAGCCAGTTTTACCCGTCCAGTTATCTTCAGGCTGTGGATCTGACAGTGCTAAATGCCATTCAAAATTTTCATTCTCAGCAGCTAGCTTGTCGTACTCTTCTACGTAGAAGGCTTCGCGCATAGACCGCGCACCGTACCAGAAGCTAATTTTACGCTTTGAGCTAAGACGTTTAAGCTGATCAAAAATGTGCGAACGCATCGGCGCCATACCTGCACCACCGCCCACAAACACCATTTCTGCATCAGTTTCTTTCGCGAAGAATTCACCGAAAGGACCGTAAACCTTTACCTTATCGCCGGGCTTAAGATTGAACACCCAAGACGACATCTGCCCAGGGGTTAACGCCAAGTTATTTGGTGGTGGGGTCGCTGCGCGAATATTAAACTTAACAATGCCACGCTCTTCAGGATAGTTGGCCATGGAATAAGCACGGATTACCGTCTCTTCTACCTTAGACTCAACATTCAAGAAGCCAAAACGCTCCCAGTCACCTTTGTATTCCGCAGGAATATCAAAGTCAGAATACTTCACGTGATGCGGTGGGCACTCTAGCTGAACATAACCACCAGCACGGAAGTTTACGTTTTCGCCCTCTGGCAATTTTAGCGTCAGTTCTTTGATAAACGTCGCCACATTGGGGTTGGACTCAACGGTACATTCCCACTGTTTAACGCCGAATACATCTTCAGGCACTTCAATTTTCATGTCCTGCTTAACCGGAGTCTGGCAGGATAAACGCCAGCCTTCACGGGCTTCACGAGGACTAAAATGGGCTTCTTCGGTGGCCAGCATAGAACCGCCGCCATCGTTAACAATACATTTACACTGCGCGCAGCTACCGCCGCCACCGCAGGCTGACGCTAAAAATACGCCCTGTGCAGACAGGGTGTTAAGTAATTTATCGCCCGCCGGAACGGTGATGGTTTTCTCGCCATTGATCTCAATTGTGACATTGCCGCTGCTCACCAAACGTGAGCGC
The DNA here is from genome assembly GCA_018066965.1 of Zhongshania sp. Classification (GTDB taxonomy): domain Bacteria; phylum Pseudomonadota; class Gammaproteobacteria; order Pseudomonadales; family Spongiibacteraceae; genus Spongiibacter. The sequence continues at coordinate 17,187 of JAGPVP010000031.1, forward strand.
GCAAATAAGATGATGCACACCAGCGATAATACAATCGCCGTAAACATCCCCACACCGAGAATAACTACTGTATTCATTACAAGGTCTCCAGTTCGTCTCGGTTAAAGATCAATGCCGCCAAAGGACATAAAGCCTAAGGACATTAAACCCACAGTAATAAAAGTAATACCCAAGCCACGTAAGCCTTCTGGTACATCACTGTACTTTAACTTTTCGCGAATACCTGCCAAGGCCATAATTGCTAAGGCCCAGCCAGTGCCCGCGCCGGCGCCATACACCACCGACTCAGAGAAATTATAATCGCGCTCTACCATGAACAGCGAACCGCCCATAATCGCGCAGTTAACGGTAATCAGCGGTAAGAATACGCCCAGCGCGTTGTACAGCGCAGGAACGTATTTATCCAACACCATTTCCATAATCTGAACGATTGCCGCAATAACGCCGATATAGCTCAGCAAGCCAAGGAAGCTTAAATCCACATCCGGATAGCCTGCCCACGCCAGCGCGCCTTCGCGCAGCAAGTGGTTATAGATAAGGCTGTTTACTGGCACTGTTAAGGCCATAACCACAATCACCGCAATACCCAAACCGATAGCGGCCTGGATTTTTTTGGAGATGGCCATGAACGTACACATACCGAGGAAAAAGCTCAGCGCCATATTTTCAAGAAATACCGAACGCACGAACAGGCTAATATAATGTTCCATTAAAAGGCCTCCTTAACACTGCGGGTATTCTTGGTGATTTTGAATTCGGCCTTCTCAACCTGTTCCTTTTTCACCGAGCGAACAACCCAGATGAAAATACCAATCAGGAAGAATGCGCTCGGTGGCAATAGCAGTAAACCATTAGGCACATACCAACCGCCGTCAGTGACGACCGGAAGAATTTCATAGCCAAATAATTTGCCCGAACCAAACAGCTCACGAACCACTGCAATACTGAACAGTACAACGCTGTAGCCCAAACCATTACCAATACCATCGACAAAGCTCGCCAGCGGCGGGTTCTTCATCGCAAAACCTTCGGCGCGTCCCATCACGATACAGTTGGTAATAATCAAACCGACAAACACCGACAGCTGCTTACTGATTGCAAATGCATAGGCTTTTAGTAGCTGATCTACCACTATTACCAGCGAGGCAATAATAACCATCTGCACGATAATGCGGATGCTGCCCGGAATCTGATTACGAATCAGCGAGACTGCAAAGCTAGAAAACGCGGTAACCAAGGTCACCGAGATACACATTACTAGCGTTACTTTAAGGCTAGACGTCACCGCCAGCGCGGAACAAATACCCAGTATTTGCAATGCGATGGGGTTATTTTGAATAATCGGCTTAGTTAAAGCTTCTCTCATTGTCGACATGGCTTATGCCTCCCCTGAGCGCAAATTGCTTAAGAATTTTTGGTAACCCAGCTCACCCATCCAAAACCGCAATAGGTTGCTGACACCGCGACTGGTTAATGTTGCACCTGACAGAGCATCTACTTTATTAGCAGCGCCCGGTGTAGACGAATCAACATTGCCCTTAACCAACTGGATAGCTACGTCGCCGTCATCGTAAATTTCTTTACCGGGCCACAATGCTTTCCATTTAGGATTATCTACTTCACCGCCCAAACCTGGGGTTTCGCCGTGCTCGTAAAAACCTAAACCAGCGACAGTATTAAAGTCATTCTCCAAAGCGAGAAAGCCGTACAGTGTCGACCACAGGCCGTAACCACGCACAGGTAGTATCACCTTGTCGTAATTACCGTCTTTACCGATCAGATATACCATCGCAAAATTTTCACGACGCCGTATCTTAGCCAAATCATCATCACCTAGCGCAATTGATGTTTCAGTATCTTTAGCGACTTTAGCTTGTTCAAAGCCTTTAAGCGTAAGCTCATCGGTGAATTTGCCGGTACGTAAATCTACGATTTTAGTGGTAACTTGCTCAAACTGAGCTTCAATACTCTCGCCAGGCACCAACAAGCCGGCCGCCGCCAAAATATTAGCTTTACGGTCTAGCGCTTTGTTTGCCACCTGAGCAGGTTTTAGCATTACTGCAGCACTGGCAACCACCAGCGCGCATACAATACAGAGGACTACGGCAACCAGCAGCGTTCTCTGTGTACTGTCGTTATTAGCCACGTGCCAACCTCCGCTTAATATTCGCCTGCACCACAAAATGATCGATTAATGGTGCGAATAAATTGGCAAACAATATTGCCAGCATCATGCCTTCTGGGAAGGCCGGATTCACAACGCGAATCAAGACCACCATCGAGCCAATAAGCGCACCGTAAACCCACTTGCCGGTATTCGTCATCGAGGCCGACACAGGGTCGGTTGCCATAAACATCATACCGAAGGCAAAACCACCCAAGACGAGGTGCCAATGCCACGGCATAGCCATCATCAGGTTGTTACCGCCATCCATTGAATTAAACAGCGTGGTCAGTGCGAACATACCGATTAATACACCTGCGACAATGCGCCACGATGCAATGCCGGTCCAAAGTAGAACTGCGCCACCGATAAAGATAGCGAGAGTAGATACTTCACCCATCGAGCCCTGCATATTACCTAAGAAGGCATCCATCCAGGTCATCTGCTCTTGCAAAACAGCCAAGCCATCACTTGCGACAACCGACAAAGGCGTTGCGCCGGTAAAGCCGTCAACCGCCGTCCAAACTGCGTCACCCGACATTTGTGCCGGGTAAGCAAAGAATAGGAATGCGCGACCAGCCAGTGCAGGGTTTAAGAAGTTTTTGCCGGTTCCGCCAAAGACTTCTTTACCAATAACCACACCAAAGCTAATACCCAGCGCGACTTGCCACAATGGAATACTTGGCGGACAGATCAGCGCGAACAATATAGAAGTAACAAAGAAACCTTCGTTAACTTCGTGACCGCGCTTCATCGCAAACAGCACTTCCCAGAAACCGCCAACGAGAAACGTCACCGCGTAAACTGGAATGAAATACCAGAAACCGTGCCAGAAATTATCCCAAAGACTGGTCGGGTCATAACCCGCCACCATTGAAATCATCACATGGCGCCAGCCCTCACCAGCAGCCAGGCCGGTATCGAGCATGATTTGGTTGGCCTGAAAACCAATATTCCACATACCGTAGAACATGGCTGGGAAGGCACAAAACCACACCGTAATCATGATGCGCTTAAGGTCAACGCCATCACGAACGTGGGCGTTTGTTTTGGTTACCGACGATGGCGAATAAAAAATAGTGTCTGCGGCTTCGTACAGCGCATACCATTTTTCGAAACGACCGCCCTTCTCAAAATTTGGCTCGATATCATCGAGAAATTTTCTCAGCCCCATGATTTAACCCTCTTTCTCTATGCGGCTTAAATTGTCGCGAAGGATCGGCCCGAACTCATATTTGCCGGGGCAAACATAGGTGCACAGCGCGAGGTCTTCCTCGTCCAACTCCAAGCAACCCAAAGTTTGAGCAACTTGGGTATCGCCAACAATTAATGAGCGCAGTAACTGAGTTGGCAGAATATCCAACGGCATCACTTTCTCGTACACCCCAATTGGCACCATCGCGCGCTCACTACCATTGGTATTGGTAGTATAAGGAATACGTTTTTTGAAAAACTGTGACAAATAAATACGCAGCGATGAATGCTTGCTAGCACCCGGCGACAACCAACCCATAAATTCGCGGTGATTGCCCTCTGCCAGTACGGTCACTTGATTGTGGTAACGACCCAAGAACGCGGTTGCGCCGCGTGCGGTTCGACCACCCAGCACCGAGCCAGAAATAACGCGGTTATTACCGGGAATAATTTGACCAGCGCAAAGCTCGTCGAGACTGACGCCCAACCGAGTTTCAATCAAACGCGGATTTTCTACCTGCGGGCCAGCCAGCGACACGATTCGAGTAGTATCGAGCTTGCCAGTGGTAAATAGCTTTCCGATGGCAATAACATCTTGATAACCAACAGACCAAACAATCTTGGTCGCGCTCGCGCCTTCCAAGAAATGAATATGGGTACCCGCTAAACCTGCAGGATGAACACCGCCAAACTCCGCTACATGAAGCTGGTCGTTATCCAAACTGGGAATATTACTATTTGGCGCCACACACAAGTGGACTTTACCGCTGGTTAGACGACACAGCAGTTCTAGGCCATTTGTGAAATCGTCTTCTGCGCGGGCAATGACTTGCGCGGGATCGGCCGCCAAAGGATGGGTATCAATCGCCGTCACAAAAATTGCGGCGGGACTGCTACCAATAGTAGGAATGCGGCTAAATGGGCGGGCACGAAATGCCGTCCAAAGACCAGATTCTACGAGGTTTTCAGTCACCTGCTCAGCAGTTAATGTTGATAATTTAGAGGCGTCGTACTGAGTAAAACTCTCGTATTCGTCTTCCTCTACATCAATAACTACCGACTGCAGCACACGCTTCTCACCGCGATTAATCGCAGAAACAAACCCGGTTGCCGGCGAGGTGTAACGCACCCCCTCGTTTTTCTTGTCAGTAAATAAAACTTGGCCAGTTTTGACACGATCCCCGGCTTTCACAGCCATGGTCGGCTTCATGCCAACATAATCGAAACCAACCACCGCGACCGAACGCACTTTTGAGCCGGACTCAATACGCTGATCGGGCAAACCCGATATGGGCAAATCGAGGCCCTTGGTAATTTTGATCATAAGGTTGCCTAACACTCTTATGGTTAAACGCGAAATTGCAAATCTGCGTAAACCGGACGCGAAAGCGCTCCGGAAATAATGCGTTAACTGAATTTGCAGCTACGCATTAAAAAACTGCGGCAAGTATAAAGACTCGCCGATCTGCTTACTACAGCAAGACCCTCGATAAAGGCCAACTCAGCAAACATTTACGGTCAGACCAGCTTGAGTGATTACCCAAACTGGCCTCTCCTCTTATTCCTGAGGGTATACCGCGTAATCTACCCCAGCCATCTGCTCCAGAATTCGGTGTACCTGACAGCTGTAACCAAACTCATTGTCGTACCAGCAGTACAACACCGCACTTTTGCCATTGACGATAGTCGCTTCACTATCGAACACACAGGCATGGCGCGAGCCCACAAAATCACTAGAGACCACTTCGGGTGAATTTGAGTAATCAATTTGCTTGCGCAGCGGCGAATGCAGTGCCACCCGACGCATAAACTCATTCAGCTCTTCAACCGTGGTTTCAGTTTTCAGATTCAGCTTTAAGATAGCCAAAGACACATTGGGTGTCGGCACACGAATCGCGTTACCGCTAAGCTTGCCCAATAACTGAGGCAACACTTTACCCACCGCCTTAGCCGCACCAGTTTCTGAAATAACCATATTCAACGGTGCACTGCGGCCACGACGATCACCTTTGTGGTAATTGTCGATCAAGTTTTGGTCGTTGGTATACGAGTGAACAGTTTCTACGTGACCACCCTCAACGCCGAACTTGTCATCCAACACTTTCAGTGGCGGCGCAATAGCGTTGGTGGTGCAGCTTGCTGCAGAAATAATGGTGTCAGTTGGCAAAATTTCATGGCTATTTACGCCGTGAACGATATTTTTCATATCGCCTTTACCCGGTGCAGTCAAAATGACTTTTGAAATACCTGGGCAAGCCAAATGAACAGACAAACCTTCTGAGTCGCGCCACTTACCGGTGTTATCAACCAGAATAGCGTCGTTAATACCGTATTGGGTGTAATCAACTTCAGAGGGTGAATTAGAATAAATTACCTTAACTTCAACACCGTTGGCGACAAAAGACTGACGGTCTTCATCTACCCGGATGGTGCCGTTAAATGGACCATGAACAGAGTCGCGACGCAACAAACTAACGCGCTTCACTAAATCGTTCTCGGCACCGCCGTGACGAACAACAACTGCTTTAAGGCGCAAATTCTCACCACCGCCCGCTTTCTCGATCAATAAGCGCGCCACTAAGCGGCCAATCCGACCAAAGCCGTAAAGCACCACATCGCGAGCAGGACGAACAGGCTCTTTAGAGCCGCCGATCAAACCGTCGACTTGGCTGCGAACAAATTCTTCTACTGATTTACCAGCTGGCTTACCCGTTTCTTCGTACGCCGCGGCAATACGACCAGCGTCAATATGCGCGGTACCAAGATCTAAAGTAGACAGTGCTTGAATGACGGGGAAGGTTTCGAACTCTGAGAGTTCATTTTGCTCAACCTGACGCACAAAACGGTGCGCTTGCATAATGTCGAGAACCGAAAGATTTACTAGGTTCTTTCCATAGATGTAGATCTTAACGTTATTGCTGCGGTACAACTTACCTATTAGGGGAATCATCCCCTCTGCTAATGCTTCGCGTTCTTTCCAATCGGCGAAGTAATCATCAGGACGCTCACGTCTTCTTTCAGTCACGGCAGATACCCTTTGCTTACGGGGAGAAATTTGAGCGCGTATTATCTTTATTACTGCCCTTGAGTTCAACTGCCCAAGCGGTTTGAAGCAATGTAATAACTACCACTTGCAGGTTACAATGGTTTGTTAACCACTAAATGAAGCCGAATTTCGACTGTGATTGAATTACCCGCCATAGCAAAACCACCCAAGGGCGGCGCCCTTCACTGGGGTAGCATCCCCACTGCCAGCCACGGCTTACTCGCCGCAGAGCTAGCCAGGTCGCTGGATGCACCGATTTTACTGCTGACTGCAGACACAGCCTCGGCGTATCAGTTAGAACAAAATATGCGTTTTTTCGCAGATGGCTTGCCGGTCAGACTTCTGCCCGACTGGGAAACCCTGCCATACGATAATTTTTCTCCCCACGAGGACATAGTTTCTGAACGCCTGCGCACGTTAAGCGAGCTTACCACTATGCGACGGGGTATTTTAGTGGCGCCAATCAGCACTTTAATGCAGCGTATCGCGCCACCGGATTACGTTAGTAAGCACAGCTTACTGCTTGATATTGGCCAAACTCTCGATATTGACTCCTTTCGCCAGCAACTTGAAAAAAGTGGCTACCGGCATGTCGATACGGTATATCAGCACGGTGAATACGCCAGTCGTGGCGCGATTATTGATATTTTCCCCATGGGCAGTGAATCGCCCTACCGCATCGATTTACTCGATGAGGAAATAGACAGCCTGCGCAGCTTTGACCCTGAAACCCAGCGCGGCATAGAATCGGTTAAGCAAATCAGGCTACTGCCTGGCAAAGAACTTCCCATCGATGAAGACGGCATCGCCCTCTTTCGTCGCCACTGGCATGAACGTTTTAACGTCGATCACCGCAAATGCCCCATTTACCAAGATGTCAGCGATGGCATCGCGCCAGCCGGCATAGAATACTACCTGCCCTTATTTTTTGAGCAAACCGGCACCCTGTTCGACTACCTTCCCGCCAATAGCTGGTTACTTACTAACGCAGGCATTGAAGGCGCGGCAGAACATTATTGGCAAGACATTCAGCAACGTTACGAACAGCGACTGGGTGATGTACGGCGACCCGTACTGCCACCCCCCACAGTATTTCAAACCGTGCCAGAAATTTTCGCACGACTAAAAGACTATCCGCGCATTACGATCAGTGAAGCGCCCCTGCCTGAGTCTGCCGGCAGTTATAACTTCGCTATCGGCACCTCGCCATCGCTCACCATAGACAGCAAACACCACGACCCAGTCGCCGCCTTACGCGAATACTGCAATGATCGGCGGGTATTATTTTGTGCCGAATCTGCGGGACGCCGCGAAGCACTTATTGATTTATTAAGCCGCCACAAGCTGAAACCTAAACCCGTCAACGACTGGCACGAGTTCACCACCGGCAAAGACCGCATAAACATCACCGTCGCACCGCTCGACGAAGGTATCTCAGGTACATCACCCCAGCCCTTCGCTTTAATTGCCGAGTCACAATTATTTGGCAAGCGCGTCTCTCAAAGTCGACGGCGCAAAAAAGCGAGCAACACCGCCGAAAATGTCGTTAAGAACCTGGCGGAACTACGAATCGGCGCCCCGGTGGTTCATGCCGACCACGGCGTTGGCCGCTACCTGGGCTTACAAACTTTAAATATCGATAATCAAGCCAATGAATTCTTAAGCCTTGAATATGCAGATGGCGCGAAATTATACGTGCCTGTTACTTCGCTACAGCTGATTAGTCGTTATAGCGGCGCCGATGACGAACTCGCGCCATTACACCGCTTAGGCACCGACCAATGGAGTAAAGCCAAGCGCAAAGCCGCGGAGAAAATTCGCGACGTGGCCGCCGAACTACTGGATATTTACGCACGCAGAGAAGCCCGCCAAGGCCGTTCATTTGAATTGAGCGACGAAGACTATTACGAATTTGCCAACGCCTTTCCGTTTGAAGAAACCCCCGACCAGCAAACCGCCATCGAAGCCGTTATAGCCGATTTAAAATCCATCAAACCCATGGACAGATTAGTGTGCGGTGATGTTGGCTTTGGCAAAACCGAAGTGGCTGTTCGAGCGGCATTCGTTGCTGTACAAAACCTTACCCAAGTCGCAATTCTGGTCCCAACTACACTGCTGGCCCAGCAACATTTTGAATCCTTCCGCGACCGTTTTGCCGAACTGCCAGTAAATATTGAAGTACTATCGCGCTTTCGCAGCGCCGCCGAGCAAAAATCAGTTATCGCCGATCTCGCCGCAGGTAAAGTTGATATTTTAATCGGCACCCACAAGCTGCTCAGCAACGACATCGTCTACAAAAATCTTGGCTTGGTTATCATTGACGAAGAACATCGCTTTGGGGTCCGCCAAAAAGAAGCACTCAAAAATATTCGCGCCGAAGTTGATGTGCTCACCCTCACCGCCACCCCGATCCCCCGCACCTTGAATATGTCGATGGCGGGCATTCGCGATCTGTCTATTATTGCGACACCGCCAGCGCGACGACTGTCGGTAAAGACCTTTGTGCGCGAGTCTGATCCGGCGCTGATTAAAGAATCTATACTCAGGGAAATACTCCGTGGCGGTCAGGTTTATTATCTGCACAACGAAGTAAAAACGATTGAGAAAACCGCGCGGGATCTACAAGACATGATTCCCGAGCTGCGCATTGGTATCGGCCACGGCCAAATGCGTGAGCGCGAACTCGAACAAGTCATGAGCGACTTTTATCATAAACGCCACAATGTATTGGTGTGCTCAACCATTATCGAAACCGGCATCGACGTGCCTAATGCCAACACCATTATCATTGATCGCGCCGACAAATTTGGTTTAGCGCAGCTCCACCAATTACGGGGCCGCGTCGGCCGCTCTCACCACCAAGCCTATGCCTATCTATTAACCCCGCCGGCGAAACAATTAACCGGCGACGCCGAAAAACGCTTAACAGCGATTAGCGAAGCCGATGATCTCGGCGCCGGCTTTACCCTAGCCACTCAAGACATGGAAATTCGCGGCGCCGGAGAACTACTCGGCGAAGGCCAAAGTGGTCAAATACACACCATCGGTTTTACGCTGTATATGGACATGCTAGACCGCGCTGTGCGGGCAATAAAAGCCGGTAAAAAAATCAATTTAGAAAGCAGCGACGAAGATCACATTGAAGTTAACCTGCGCCTACCAGCATTAATACCCGACGACTACTTACCCGATGTTCAAAGTCGCCTAATGCTGTATAAACGCATTGCTGGCGCCAGCAGCAGTGAAGCTTTGCGCGAACTGCAAATAGAAATGATCGATAGATTTGGTTTGCTGCCAAATCAAGTTAAAAACTTATTTCGCTGCGCCGAGTTGCGCTTGCAAGCCGTGGAGCTTGGTTTAAGTAAAATAGAAGCATCGGCCATCAGTGGTCGTATAGAATTTGCTGAAGGCACCCGCATTCAACCATTGAATTTGGTACAGCTGGTTCAGTCCGCGCCGGCAACGTACCAGCTCGACGGCGCGACAGCACTAAAGTTTAAACACCCAATGGAAGACCCTACGCAGCGCTTTGAATTTATAGAATCACTGCTAGCGAAGCTGGCACCAACGCGATAGAACTGAGATAGTCTGTGTTAGATTTTAACTAGAACGCTGCCACAAGAGATAATGAGATATTTTGATATGAATACACTGCATCGCCGACGCGTATATCGCCGCCCTCTTGCCGGCTTGCTGACACTATTGCTGCTGACCGTCAGTGGTGTCGCCCTAAGTCAAAATAACCGTTTTCATGTAGACCTAGTGATATTTGAAAATAACGATCAATCCAGCCGGTATGAAGAAGACTGGCCAGAAAATCTTCACCTGCGCTATCCCCGCAAGTGGATACGCCTCGACAATAGCGGCAACACGCTGCAAAAAGTCGACTACATGGACCCGGAGTTTGAGAAAGCACTAAAATCGCTGCGCCTGTCTTCGCGCTACAAACCCTTGTTGCAAGCAAGCTGGCAACAAGATTTAAATCCCCGCAAGAAAGCCCCCGCCATTCTTATTCAAGGCGGCAAGCAATACGGCAACCACTACGAGCTAGAGGGATATATACGAGTTGCTGTAGAACGCTACCTGCATGTAGACACCAATTTATGGCTGAGTAGCTTTGGTAGTCGAGGCGGCAATTATTATCTGCCTCGCCAACCCCTAAGTTTTGACGAGCCAGAAGAAGAACCGCGCTTTGTTGATGAGAGCTATGAATCTAGCCCCGAATACGCGGAGTTTTTAAAACAAAATCCAGGTTATTCGCCACAGAAAAATCAAGTGCAACAGACCCAAAGTAATGACTACCCCATTGATCAAATTGTCATTATGAAACAGCAACGACGTATGCGCAGCGACGAGCTACATTTTATTGATCACCCTCGCTTTGGTGTCATTATTAAAGTCACCAAAATCCAGGCCGGCGCAGCGAGCGAAGCAGGCCCAGAAAACGCGGCTCAATAAGCCGCGATACACTGCGCTAAGATAGATTTTACCTGCAACATACCGGTATCTATCACGGTCTGAATGTCTTCCATGGTGATGATATTGTCACTCAAGCCCGCGCCGGGGTTAACCACCAACGCCACCGAACCGTATTCAATGCCAGCCTCGCGCGCTAAGCTCGCCTCTGGCATCGCGGTCATACCGACTATGTCGTTACCGTCACGCGCTAGGCGACTTATTTCAGCGGCAGTCTCTAACCGTGGCCCCTGCGTTACCGCATACACCCCGTAATCTTCAAAGGCGATATCAGCATCTACCGCCGCATTTGCCAATCGTGAACGCAGGTCTTGGCTGTATGGGTAGCTAAAATCAATGTGCTCGACCTTGCCATTGCTACCGTCAAAAAACGTATGCTCGCGCCCCCAGGTGTAATCATTAATTTGATTCGGTATCGCGATCACCCCAGCCACAAATCGCTCACTAATCCCGCCCACCGCGTTCACCGATACTAGAGCGTCAACCCCAGCCTGTTTAAGCGCTGCAATATTCGCTCGGTAGTTAATCGCATGTGGCGGAATCTGATGCCCCTTGCCATGCCGGGCCAAAAATAAAAACTCCGCACCTTCGTAGCGAATCCGCTGCAACAAGGCACTCGGCGCGCCGTAAGGTGTTTCAATCGCTGTTTCATCAAGCACTTCGGCACCGGGCCAATCACACAAACCGGTACCGCCGATTACCGCAATCGTTTTGCTCATTTAATCACTGCTCCGTTTTGCGCTCTTGCGCTGCTTCAATCGTAATAGGGTCGAGTTTTACCGTGGTAGTTGGGAACGCAACATCGGCACCCAAGCCATGAATAATATCAAGAATTTTTAGTAACACGTCTTGCTTAATCTTATGGTACTCAACCCAGTTTGTGGTTTTGGTGAAGGTGTAAACAAAGAAGTCCAGCGACGAGGCGTTGTACTGGTTAAAATTCACAATTAAGGTTCTGCCTAAATCAATATCGGCATGATCTTCTAGCATCGCCCGTACTTGATTAATAATATCTGGCACCGTCGCCGCGTCTTGATAACGCACACCAATGGTTTCGTAAATTCGGCGATTCAACATCCGCGAGGGGTTCTCTACCGAAATTTGTGAGAATGTCGCGTTGGGTACATATAAAGGACGCTGATCAAAAGTGCGGATACGGGTTTGCCGCCAACCAATATTTTCGACCGTGCCTTCAATATTTTTATCTGGTGAGCGTATCCAATCCCCCACCGAGAACGGTCTATCTAAATACACCATCAAGCCGCCAAAAAAATTCGCCAACAAATCTTTGGCAGCGAAACCCACCGCAATACCGCCAATGCCACCAAACGCCAGCACACCTGAAATGCTGTAGCCAAGGTTTTGTAGCACCATCAGCGCTGACACAATAATAATGGCCGAACGCACCAACTTACCCAGCGCCATCACCGTGGTTTGATCTATCGGCTCGTCCTTTACATTGTACTCATCAGACAATAAACGCAGCTCAACTTGCCTAACCAAAGACACTAAAAACCACGCCAAAATCAACACCACACCCACCGCACGCAGTGAATCCAACGCCGAAAACACCTCAGCCTTGGTGGACTGACCAATCACTTCAAGTATGTGACTGCCACCAATCGCCCAAATCATCAGCAACGTCGGTCGCCTAGCCGCCTCTAATAAAGCGTCATCCCAAAGGTTATGAGTCTTTTCAAATTTCTTACCCAGATGAGCAATCACTCTACCCAACACCAAATTCAAGGTGAGTAGAATCAATACCAATACAAATACATCGCCCAGCCAAGGGTATTCCTCTGGCTGAAAATTCGTCCACCACTGCTCCAGCATCGCTCTTCCTCAGTATGCTGCTATACAATTTCATTGCTAAACGCCACGCGCTTAGATAAATGAACCATAAAAACCCGAAAAGAAACCGCAAAATTAGATCAAAAAAATCATCTATGCAGCTGAATATAAAGCCAATTGTATAAAAGACGGGGATAAAACCCCAGCGCGGTGTGAACCCAACTGTGAAAAATACCTACTGGACAGCAAATTGTTAAGTGTTAGTTTGGAAAGCGTAGATTCACGGAGGCAAAAATCATGGCAGCTATAAGACCCCAAGTTGGCTACTGGTACAAGGACATTGAGTCTGGCCAACAATTTGAAGTGGTTGCAGTCGACGACGACAGCGACTCAGTAGAAGCACAACTCATCGATGGCGAACTCTGCCAATACGACATGGACAGCTGGAATCAGCTCAACTTAGACATAATCGAAGAACCTGAAGATTGGCGAAACGCCTTTGAATTAAGCGATGACGATTACCGCTTCTTAGACGACACCATGGTGCCCGAGAGCTGGAATCCCTTATCAGAAATCGAATCTGACATTGTTAACGGCATCACCGACGAGTATTAAATAGCTCGCTATTCACGTCGGCATCTACCGTCACAGCCACTTATGCCTCCCTTTATTCTCCAACCTGCTACGGCAGGTTTTTTTGTTTTTAGCGACCCTATTTTCAAAATTAAAAATAGCTATTGCCATCCAAACAACACTGTATATAATAACAGTTACTGTATAAGTAACCAGATGCCAAAATTATGGAAAAGCTGACCGCCAGACAAAGTGAAGTCCTACAGCTGATCAAAGATCATATCGGCGAAACAGGCTATCCTCCAACACGGGCAGACATTGCCAGAGAGCTTGGCTTCAAGTCGCCCAACGCGGCAGAAGAGCATCTCAAGGCACTGGCTCGCAAAGGCGCCATCGAAATTATCGCCGGTGCATCACGCGGTATCCGGCTCCCAGAGAATCTCGGTTTACCGATTATTGGCCGAGTCGCTGCCGGTAACCCCATCCTAGCCGAAGCTCATATAGAAGATTACTGCGCCATGCCCGGCTCGATATTTTCACCCAGTGCAGACTATTTCCTGCGGGTGAAAGGCGACAGCATGATTAACGCCGGCATTTTCGATGACGATCTGCTAGCAGTACATCGCACGACTAATGTCCGCAATGGCCAAATCGTGGTTGCGCGAATTAACGATGAAGTAACAGTAAAGCGATTTCAGCAGCAAAAAAGTAAATTCCATATTTCACTGCTTGCTGAAAATCCTGATTACGCACCGATTGAAATCGATTTAAGAGAACAAGATTTTGCTATCGAAGGTCTAAGTGTTGGTGTTTTACGGCGCGGGAGTTAAGAAATTATGACATGTCTAGAACAGATGCCCTTACATTACAGCCCTGCACCTGCACTGAACGGTGGCAAGGTTACCGAAATCACTATGCGCAGCGATGCCCACTTATCTCGGCCAATGCTCGCCGCCATGATGATAGAGCTGAGCGGCAACTCTGATCAGCGTTGGCTGTGCTGGGTAGCTGACCGGCCACTAAAACCGCTATTAAATGCAGATGTGCATCAGCACGACCGAAAAATTCTGCAAGTGGTTTCTAATAGTGACCGTGACTTATGCGAAATAGCGGTAAGGGCCTTAGAGCGAGGCAAAAGCCACACCGTCGCCATTTTATTGGAAAGACCCTTAAGAGATGATGAGCGGGACGCCCTAGAAGTGGCAGCCCACGCTGGTGAAGCAGAGTGTCTGGTTGTTTTTATGCAATCTTAATGACGTTCAATGGACGATCTTAGACCCAAGCTCTTGATCGTCGTCATCATCGTCATCAATATCTTCCTCATCTATAAAACCATCGTCGTCAGCCGCCAGAGCGGCTGCCTCGATTCCCGCCTGAACCATTGCGCGCGCAACATCCAAAGCCGAACCAACAATGTGCTCACGGGTTTCCTGAGAGAATTTAATCGTCACCAGCGGGTTTTCATCACCTTCTGACCGCTGCAAGACAATATCTCCGTTAGGGAGCTCGACGAGTTCTAAATATGACAACACTAAAATATCCTTGATATTGCTAACGCCAACGCGGCGCCCTTGTTCAATCTATTGTAGCAAACCCGCCCAGCCCGACGCCAATGGCATCAATATTCCATTAACGTGGCTCGATGACGGGCAATCAAGGATTTCAACTCAGCCAGACAATCTACCAAATCTAAGCTGACGCGCCCGTCACTACTCGCGTCACTAGCGATAACGCCCGCAGACGAGACCGCCGCCGTCTGCAGAAAGGGATAGTTAATTAATGATTTAAGCCAATGGGAATGATCTTCACGGTCCGCTAACTCAATAATTTCTGGTGGCAATTCAGGCGCAACAAATGACCGCGCATTAAACGCCCCCTGCGGAAGCGCTAATCCAAACTTAGGCTGCTGATCCAGTAAGTCGGCCAAGTGGGACTGATAAGCTAGCAGCAGCTGGCAAATCATAGATTCTGACGTGGCCCGAGAATAGTGACCACCCCACTCCGCTGCGTCAGCCGTTTGCAGCTGCGCCAAATATTGCTCAGCAAAGTATATGTGTAAATTACACTGCCCACGAAAGCTCTCTTTCATAAGTACTCCGGCGTTTTGCCACTAATTCCTTGCGGCTGCCTTATCACGCCTCTTTTGACGCCTTAGCCTTTTTAGCGGCCTTTTCGCGTACAAGCCATTTGCCATTTTCAAAGAAAGCGGCCCAGCCGGAAGGCTTACCATCCACTTCAGTTTGCACATACTGTTCTTTGGTCTTACGACTGTAGCGAATTACGCTGTCGCGACCTTCCTTGTCTTTAACTGGCGCATCAAAAAGGAAGCCGTATTTTTCATCAACCTCATCGCGATGCGGCAAAATTTCTTTCACCAACGGTGCGCGGGTTTCACGGTTACGCGGGAAGCCACTAGCGGCAAGAAACAAGCCGGATGCGCCATCACGTAAAATATAATGGTCATCGACTTTCTCGCACTTCAATTCAGGCATTGGCACCGGATCCATTTTCGGTGGCGCGGCCTCACCGCTGCGCAGTAATTTGCGGGTGTTTTTGCACTCTTCACCTGTACAACCGAAATACTTGCCGAAGCGGCCGGTCTTTAGCTGCATATCCGAGCCGCACTTATCGCATTCGATTAACGGCCCTTCATAACCTTTAACTTTAAAGCTGCCTTCTTCAATCTCTTGACCCGCGCAGTCGGGGTTATTACCGCATATATGTAATTTGCGCGACGCATCGATAATATAGCTATCCATTGCCGTGTTACATAATTGGCAGCGTTTCTTGCTGCGCAACAACTTCGATTCCGCTTCATCATCGTCGCTGTCGATGCTGACAAAATCGTCGCCAGAAACCAAATTAATCGTCTGCTTGCAACGCTCTTTAGGCGGCAGTGCGTAGCCAGAACAACCTAAGAATACGCCAGTGCTAGCGGTGCGAATTTGCATATCACGACCGCAGTTAGGGCAGGGAATGTCCGTGCCCGTTGGCGTGTTTTGGCGCATTCCGGCATCGCTTGCCTCTGCTGCTTCAAGGGTCTTACGAAAATCTGTGTAAAACTCGTTTAACAACAATTTCCAATTTTTATCGCCAGACGCGACGGCATCCAAAAGCTCTTCCATACGCGCGGTAAAGCTGTAATCAAGGAGATTACTAAAACTTTCAACCAAGCGATCGGTAACGATATCACCCATTTTTTCTGCGTAAAAACGCCGATTTTCGACTTTAACGTAACCGCGATCTTGGATAGTCGAGATAATCGATGCGTAAGTAGATGGGCGGCCTATACCGCGCTTTTCTAACTCTTTTACCAGTGCCGCCTCTGAATAACGCGGCGATGGTTTGGTGAAGTGCTGGGTCGGATCGACTTTTAAAAGCTCTAACCGCTCACCCACTTTTACATCAGGTAATTCTTGATCATCTTCTTTTTTAGCAATCCCTGGCGGCTGTACTTTCATAAAGCCGTCAAAGCGCACTACCCGGCCACGGGTGCGAAGCTCAAAATCACCAGAAGTCACGGTAATAGAGGTGCTAGTGAAATCAGCTGAGGCCATCTGACAGGCCACAAATTGCCGCCAAATTAAGGTGTACAGACGCTCTGCGTCACGCTCCATGCCAGCTAATTGGGTTGGTTCAACATTCACATCAGAGGGGCGAATCGCCTCATGCGCTTCCTGCGCACCTTCTTTACTGGAGTAAGAACGTGGCGCTTCTGGCAAATAGCCTTTTGCAAAATTGGACGAAATATAATCTCGGCATGCAGCAACCGCATCTACGCTCAAATTAGTTGAGTCAGTACGCATATAGGTGATGTAGCCGGCCTCATAAAGCCTCTGCGCCATCATCATGGTCTTCTTAACCCCAAAGCCTAGCCGGGTACTGGCAGCCTGCTGAAGCGTAGAGGTGATGTATGGCGCGGAGGGATGACTTTTGGTCGGTTTGTCTTCACGGGCGCTAACCTTAAATTCACCCTGTTTTAACGCCGCCGCCGCGGCCATAGCATCTTTTTCATTGTCAGGCCGGAAGTTTTCACCCGCCTGTTTTTTTACTTCAAGACGCAACTGCCCTGATGCCGAAGCATTGTCGGTGTGAATTTGCCAGTATTCGTCTGGAATAAACGCGCGAATTTCTTTTTCGCGATCGACAATCAAGCGCACCGCCACCGACTGCACCCGGCCTGCCGACAGCCCACGCGCAATCTTCGCCCACAATAGCGGCGACACCATATAACCGACTACACGATCTAGAAAACGGCGCGCCTGCTGAGCATTAACACGGTCGATGTCCAGTTCAGTGGGCTTTTCAAAGGCGGCTTGAATCGCCTTTTTAGTGATTTCATTAAATACCACACGCTTATAACGACTGTCATCGCCGCCAATAGACTCGCGTAAATGCCATGCAATGGCTTCTCCCTCGCGGTCCAAATCCGTCGCCAGATAGATGGTATCGGCATTTTCTGCCAGCTTTTTCAGTTCGTTAACAACTTTTTCTTTGCCAGGCAGTATTTCGTAGCGCGCCTTCCAGTCATTTTCTGGATCGACACCCATGCGGCTAACTAGCTGTTCGCGCGCTTTGGTTTTCTTATGAATTTCTTTTTCTTCTGGCGACATTTTGCGGGTAAGAGCCGCCGCCTTTGCGCGTTGCTTGGCATCAACCGGTGTGGCCTTGCTGCTGCCGCTAGTCGGCAAATCGCGGATATGGCCAATGCTGGATTTAACGATGTAATCGTTACCCAGATACTTGTTAATGGTCTTCGCCTTCGCTGGCGACTCCACAATAACTAGAGATTTGCCCATATTATCCTTCTACAAGTACGTAAACATGTGACGCCTTAACGGCGAGAGGCGACATATATAAGTGTTCAATTCGTCAGGGTCAAGGGCAGCGTGAATTCTTATCCCTTACCAATTAGTTATAACGTTGATCCGTCAGGCGGGCTCAAGAATTCAAATCTCGCCTGTAGTTTTCCTTCAAATTCAATAACTTCTGTAAACATTGCAAGGGGCCTAACCCAAAGCGCAGCCTCGCCATACAGCGGCCGATAAACAACAACTAATTCTTCAGTCTCGCTGTGAGTCGCTACTTCATACACATAGTATTCGCCACCTTTATAGTGACGGTAGCGTCCGGGTAATACACTTTCCCGCCTTAGCTCAGTCATCGGTCTTACTTACTCCGGTCTCAAGACGCCCTTCATCGATAATCGCATTCAGGCATTCAGCTATTTTTGTCACCACGTCGGCATCGGCATGACTCTCACGCCAGTAAATATTGAGGCCAAGCGGCGTTAATTCAAGCATGCTCGCATCCCTTGGCAGCAATTGCCTATGCTTTTCAATCAATTCCAGCATCGGCGGCTCAAGTTGCTCAATGTCGTCATCGCCGTCTGGCACCGCAATTAGCCAGTACTTCCAGCCAGGTACCGGCTTTTTGTTATGTATGAGGCGGCTATAACACACACCAAACAAATCATCTTCACGCCGAATTTTTGCACGCCGTGTTTTAGGCATAGCCACGACTTTTACTGACAAGCCCAAGGTGCGCGCAAGTGCACGAACGTCGGCCTGCTGCGACTGCCGCCGCGACGGTAATATCCACATAATTGGCGCCAACATAAACCCAATGACGACAACTGCAATTAACCAACCCATACGTCGCTCCTGTGAGTTCACTGGACAGATGGCAGGCTTTATACCTTAATAGGCAGGTAAATTGCGAACACAAAAGGAGAAAGATATGCCAAATTATCGATGCATCCTTGCTGCGATTGATCTGTCTGAGGAAGCTGAGGCCGTGTTAGACCGCGCAGTAGCAATGGCCTCAAGCGACAATGCCGAGCTGCATCTAGTACATGTGGTGGAACCGCTCAACCTAGCCTATGGCGGCGACATCCCCATGGATTTCTCTAGCGTGCAAGAACAACTGCAAACCCAGGCCGAAGAATCGCTGCACCACTATGCAAAACGCGCCAACATTCCCACTGCACGCTGCCATCTACTGAGCGGCCGCCCAGATGCCCAGGTTCATGAACTTAGCGAAAGCCTAGAAGCCGATCTGATCATTGTGGGCAGCCATGGCCGCAAAGGCCTAGCACTCTTGCTAGGTTCTACGGCCAATGGTGTTTTACACGGCGCAACGTGCGACGTGCTTGCAGTGCGAGTGGGGCAAGACAAGTAGCTACGCTACTCAGCCAACTCCATCCAACGCGCCATACACTCGTCCAGTTCTAGCTGGACGCTACTTAGCTGATCAAGAGTTTGCGTCACTTTGGCCGCGTCCTGCTGATAAAAAGCAGGGTCGCCTGTGGTTTCACCTAGCTCGGCAATTTTCGCCTCCAATGCCTCTATCTTCGGCGGCAAGCTATCTAACTCGCGTTGATCTTTGTAGCTTAATTTACGAACTTTAGCGGCGGGTTTTGCCGCTTCGACTGTGGCCACCGGCGCCGTATTTTTGTCCGCTGCCGACGCTTTTTGTTGAGCGACGCGACGCGCCATATAGTTTGACACCTCGGTGTAACCACCAATGTGCTCACTAATCTGGCCGTTTCCTTCAAATAACAAACAGCTACTGGCAACGCTGTCGACAAAAGAACGATCATGGCTCACAAGCAAGACGGTGCCGGTAAAATCGACCAACAGACTCTCTAGTAATTCGAGAGTTTCCATGTCCAAATCGTTGGTTGGTTCATCCATTACCAATACGTTGGCAGGCTGACTAAACAAACACGCCAACTGCACCCGCGCCCGCTCACCGCCTGACAATACCCCAAAATGACTGCGCGCACGCTCGGGGGTAAATAGGAAGTCACTGAGATAACTCATAATGTGCCGATCTTTACCGTTGATCGTTACCGCATCGCGGCCCTGCCCCACAATATCGACCACGCGCTGACCTTCGTCTAAGCGATCACGCAGCTGATCAAAGTAAGCAACTTGCAGCTTGGTACCGGCTTTTACGGTTCCTTCCTGCGGGCTAAGCTCACCGAGAATTAAGCGCAGCAGGGTTGTTTTACCCGCACCATTGGGGCCGATAAGCGCCAATTTGTCACCGCGACACACCAGCAGCGACAAATTATCGACCAGTAATTTACCCGGCACTTCAAACCGAACATCGGTGAGCTCAGCAACGACTTTGCCGGTTTTATCACCCTGGTTAACATTGAGATTTGCAGAACCGGTAATAATGCGGCGCTGCGAACGCTCGTTGCGCATTTTTTCCAACGCGCGAACGCGGCCTTCATTACGGGTGCGGCGCGCTTTAATTCCCTGACGAATCCACACTTCTTCTTGCGCTAAACGTTTATCGAAAAGTGCATTTTGCTCAGCCTCGACCTCAAGCGCGTGTTCTTTCAGCTCCAAGTAGCGAATGTAGTTGGTGTCGTAATTGGTGAGAATGCCCCGATCTAACTCAATGATGCGGGTTGCCAATTTTTCGATTAAGGCCCGGTCATGGGTAACAAAAAGTACACAGCCTTGGAAAGACATTACGCACTGCTCTAACCATAAAATACCATCCAAATCTAAATGGTTGGTTGGCTCGTCCAGCAGTAAAATATCAGGCTCACACACCAGCGCGCGCGCCAGTGCAACACGACGACGCCAACCACCCGACAAACTGCACACGGTGGCCTCAGCATCTAATTCAAGTCGCGATAAAATATTTTCTATGCGTTGCTGGAATAGCCAGCCGTCATTAACCTCGATCTCGCGCTGCAGTTTTTCAAGCTCGTGCAGCTCTTTATCTCCCATCTCGCCATGAATCAATTCATTGTATCGGCGCAGGATTTTACCCAAGCCCGCCAAGCCATCGGCAACCACGTCGTAAATCGTTTCTTCTGGCGATGCAAAATCTAAGGTTTGCTCCATGCGCGCAATTTTTACGCCTGGCTGCCGCCAAACATCGCCGGAATCTACCGTGGTATTTCCGTCGACAATACGCAGCAAGGTTGACTTGCCACAGCCATTGCGCCCCAATAGACAAACGCGATCGCCAGCTTCTAGTTGCAATTCTGCGTTATCCAACACAATCTGTTGTCCAATACTGTGCTGTAATTGTGTGGCACGTAACAAAGGCATATATTTGATCCAGTGTGTAACCCGCTTTTAGCCGGTTAATCTCAAGGGTTGATTTGTAAGCTACTTCAGAAAATTCACGATGTTCTACAAGGCTGCAGGGAAATGAAACGCCTCACTTTACTTTTTTTCATACTAACAACGCCGGTTATGCAGGCATTTGCCGACCCTAGCCTCGACGAAAGCCGGCGATTATACCGCGAAGCTATCAACGAAATCAGCCGCGGTCGTCTTATCAATGCCGAAAAGCTAATTCCAAAGCTAAATAACTACGCGCTACTGCCGTATTTAGAGCTTGAATTAGTTAAAGCTCAGATCAATACCATCTCACCCCAGACCATCGATGTTTACCTTCAACAATATGGCGACACCATTGTTGGCCAGCGTATTCGTATCTCGTGGTTAAACAAATTACTACGCAACCGCGACTGGCCGCAGTTCGTTCGTTACTACCAAAAGAACTCGTCGACCACCACCAGCTGTCATCACGCCTACGCACTGCGGCAAGTTGGCGAGCATTACAAAGCCGATGCCGCTATTGCTGAATTATGGCAAACACCCTACTCACTACCCAAGGAATGTGACGCCCCCATCAAGCAGTGGATGGCTCGCCTCAATGCAAAAGAGGTAGAAGATCAATATTGGTTGCGGGCCGTGTTAGCGCTTAGCAAGGGCCAAACCGACATGGCTCGCTACCTATTGAACAGAGTTAGCAACCCCGATCAATACGTTGATTTATTACTCAGCCCCGACCGTCTTTATCAAATTGGGATGAAGCTGCCCGTCAATGAGCACAGCCGTGAAATTGCGATGCACACCTTAAAGCGCCTAGCTCGTGGTGATTTTGAGCGCACCAACACCCTGTGGCACCAACTGGACCATCATCTCAACTTCACCTCGGCGCAAAATTACGCGCTACGCGATAGCATGGCTAGGCAGGTTATCGCCAGCGATGCCGACTATACTCGCGATTGGGTGATGGCCAACGATCCCAACTACGAAGATCCCTATCTAACCGAATGGCGTGTACGTCTTGCCTTAAAAGATCGCGATTGGACTGCAGTGCAGCAGATCATTCAATTCCTACCTGCAGACAAACGCGAAAAGGCAGACTGGCGCTACTGGTGGGCAAGAGCAGACATTGAGCTAAAAGGCGAACTAAGTGTTAGCACCCAGCTCATTCTTCAACAGATTGCCGCTGAACGCGGCTATTACAGCTTTTTAGCTGCAGATATTCTGAATGAAGATTATCAGCTAGAGGCGACTCGTACTCTAGATCCCGCGCTTTTAGGTGGGGTTGAACAGAACGGGGCCATAAATCGTGCTCGCGAACTGTATTCACTCGGTGACAACTCTACCGCCAGCCTAGAGTGGAATTACGGTATACGCAGCCTTAACAAAGCCGAGCAAGTTGCCGCCGCACAACTCGCATTAAACTGGGGCTGGTCGCATCAATCCATTATGACCGCGATTCGCGCTGGCGCATGGGACGACTTAACCCTTCGTTTCCCCACACCCTATAAAGACACGTTCAAAACCATCGCCAAACGCGAAAAAATTGATCTTAAGTGGATTTATGCGATTGCACGACAAGAAAGCGCCTTTGCGCCCAGCGCAAACTCCTCGGTAGGCGCGCGCGGCATTATGCAATTAATGCCCGGCACCGCCAACACCGTCGCTAAGCAAATGGGAATACCACGACCGCGCACGGAGGACTTACTCACACCGGAAAAAAATATTGCGATGGGCGGCTTCTATCTCGGCCAACTTTTAGAACAATATGGTGGCAATCGTATACTGGCGACAGCCGCTTACAACGCTGGCCCCACGCGGGTAACACGGGTGTTACTGCGTCAAGAAGGTGAGCTACCTGCGGACATTTGGATAGAGAACTTACCCTACGGTGAAACCCGTGAGTATATTAAAAATGTACTGGCATTTAGCGTAATTTATGCCAACAAACTCAATCTAGATAAACCCATACTCGCTAGCCACGAACGTAAAATAGGCCCCGCCAACGTGGCCACCGCACAAAAAAACTAGGCCCAATAGGCGACAGAGGCGCACTGCCTCTGTCGCCTTACTTAGCTCTTACGCCAATATTTCAACGGACTGACCTAGCGCAATATCACCTTCGCCGCAATGAATTAGGTTCTGGCCAAAAAACACATCACCCTCTCTAAAACGCTCTGCACGCAACATTTTAAATACATCTGGCTCCCGCACCCCGCTATCTAAATTCACTGTTGGAATCGCACAACGCGCGCAGGGCTTTACAAGTTCGAACTCAAGACTGCCAATACGTATACGTCGCCAGCTATCCTCGGCAAACCCATCACCACCTGAAACCACAATATTTGGCCTAAAGCGCCGTATATCTAAACTGCGACCAAGTGCCTCGCTCAATCTAGCCAAGGACGCTTCACTGCAAAGTAAAAACGGAAAGCCATCTGCAAAGCTGACCCGTACGCCATCCGCTGCGAATCGGGTATCTACTTGACGATGAGTATTGTCTGCCATAAAACACAGGCGAAGCGTCTTTCCCAAGGTATCACTTAACCACGCCGCAGCTTCATCACCAGCATCTACGGCCTCACAGGTATCGGACCAAACCGTAACGTCGTAGCGCGCACCAGCCACGGGTTGTGGCACGTCAATGCTCAAAGTGCCGTCATCTAAGGATTGTATTCTGACACCGGTATTGGTGACAGACGCCGCCAACCGGCACATACTTGGCAGCTGCCGCTGGCTAATAAAACGGTGCTGGCTATCTACCAGCATCCAGCGCCGATCTAAATTCGGCCCCCAGCTATTCACCTTCATACTAGGCAGAGCAACCCCCGCCATCGATTTAACCGGATACTGCCACAGCGACGTCACTGTTAAGGCCATTACTGCACCCCTGTAACAAATTGATGGACGCTGGTGGCATCAAAGGGCCAGGCTAATTCTCGGCCGTCTATCACACGTCTCAAGAGCGGAATTTTTAAGGCGTACCGCTCGAGAGCGACGTCGTCATCGGCAATATCGATTAATTCAATTTGCCATGTACTCTCTTGCACCAACATCTCCGCGAGCACCGCCTCCGCCAATTCGCAAAGATGACAAGCAGATGTTCCATACAGCTCCAGCTCCTGCATACCGACTCCAATATCACTTTCTAAAAACCTAAAAGTGTCTGCTTCGCCCCTGTATTGCAACAATAATTTCATTGCAAATAGAGCTACCCAACTCCACGCCAGCTGGAATTCAGAAAAGATGTTTGCCTAAAAAATGCTATTAGCGATGATTAAAATTAATAAAGAGTTGGCAGCAGCCGATAGATAGACTTTTAATTGCAAACCCTCATCACTTTTAGTGTGAAGAATTAGTATGAGCACCAGAACCAAGGAAGACCCAGAGGATCAAGCTTACCAAGCCACCCTACCGCCAATTCAGGTCGTAGGGTGGCAATGTATAGACCTTATTTACAAATCGTAACCTACTTCATTGTGGCAGGTAATATCCAAACCTTGGGCTTCTTCGTCAGCTGTAACACGCAGACCAATCAGTTTGTCGATCACAAAAAACAGTATCCAGCTCACCACCGCGGTATACGCAAATGTGGCCCCAATACCGATCAATTGCACTTTCAGCTGAGCCGCAATAGTCACCCCCTCGGCAAGACCCTGGCCACTGAAGATACCCAGCTCACTGCTCGCAAAAATACCAGCCATGAAGGTGCCCAATATGCCGCCCACGCCATGAACAGGGAAAACATCTAGCGAGTCATCAATTTTAATCACCTGCTTAAGCCACAATGTGCAATAAAAACACACAATACCGGCGCTCAAACCGATGACCATGGCGCCCGCCGGGCCTACATA
Organism: Zhongshania sp.; assembly: GCA_018066965.1. Lineage (GTDB taxonomy): Bacteria > Pseudomonadota > Gammaproteobacteria > Pseudomonadales > Spongiibacteraceae > Spongiibacter. The sequence continues at coordinate 42,372 of JAGPVP010000031.1, forward strand.
ACCAGAAGCCGGTGTAATAGTACCCAAGCCAGCAACCATACCCGTCACCGCGCCTAAGGCACTGGGTTTACCGTAACGAACCCACTCAATAAATGACCAAGTCAGGCAGCCGGCCGCCGCCGAAAGATGGGTGACCAACATCGCCATGCCCGCATTGCCATCAGCCGCCAGCGCACTACCGGCATTAAAACCAAACCAGCCAACCCACAGCATACCAGCGCCAATGAAGGTCATCGTCAAATTATGCGGTGGCAATGCCATTTGGCCAAAACCCTGCCTTTTACCCAGCACCATGGCGGCAACCAAAGCCGCTACACCCGCGGTAATATGAACAACTGTACCGCCGGCAAAATCTAGCAAACCCATTTCTGCCAGCCAGCCACCGCCCCACACCCAGTGGGTTACGGGTGCATACACTGCAAGCAACCAGAGCGCCGAAAACAACATTACTGCAGAAAAACGAATACGTTCCGCAAAACCACCCACAACAAGCGCCGGTGTGATAATAGCGAAGGTCATCTGAAACATGATAAAAACGGTTTCAGGAATATCGCCACTCACACTCGCCTCGCCCACGCCGGCTAAAAAGGCTTTGCTAAGCCCACCAACGAATGCCGTTCCCTCGGAGAACGCCATGGTGTAGCCCACGGCAACCCAAAGTAGCGATGCCAAACAAGTAATACTGAAGCACTGCATTAATACGCTAAGCACGTTCTTGCTACGCACTAAGCCGCCGTAAAACAAGGCCAGACCAGGCAGAGTCATAAACAATACCAGTGCCGTCGAGGTTAAAATCCACGCTGTATTTGCGCCATTAATCTCTTCAGAAAATCCCCATTGCGGGGCAACAAGTAACATCAAGACTGCAACGCGACGAAGCAGCTGCCCTGTTTTAATGGTTTTCATCAAAAACTTTCTCCCAATAAATTTAATAACGCACCATAATCGATCAAAAAAT
>JAGPVP010000070.1 GCA_018066965.1 Zhongshania sp.
ACGATAGTGACACCGCAAAGACAGAGGATTTATGGCAAGTCGTAAAAAACCCATTGCGTGGAGTATCGCCGGTTCGGACTCGGGCGGTGGCGCAGGTATTCAGGCAGATTTAGCAACCTTTCATGATTTTGGCGTACACGGCTGTACGGTGATTACCGCTATTACTGCACAAAATAGCTTTGCGGTTGGTCATGTCTCAGTAACGCCGCGACGCACTTTGGCTGCGCAAATTAACGCGCTAGACAGCGATTTACAGGCCGATGCAATTAAGCTCGGCATGCTTGCCTCTGAAGATGTCGTCACGATGGTGAGTAAGTACCTAGAGACCTTTCCTGGCTTTGTGGTGTGCGATCCCGTGATGGTATCTACCTCTGGCGGCGAATTAATGCCCGATGGTGTTTGCAGCATGTTGATCGAGAAATTACTGCCCCGTGCCGATTTACTAACGCCGAATTTAAGCGAGGCCGAGGTCTTGCTAAACCGGAAGATTGAAAGTCTAGACGACGTAGAGCGGGCCGCGGCAGATATTGTCGCGCTGGGTGCGCGTTCAGTATTGCTTACGGGTGGGCATTTAAGTGCACGTAATAATGAGCGTCACGATTATTGGACTGACGGCGAGCAGGGCTTTTGGCTCAGCGGCCCCAATATTGACACGTTAAATACTCATGGAACAGGTTGTACTTTGTCGTCTGCTATTGCCGCTGCGGTAGCGCGGGGCTATGCGCTGCCGGATGCAATGGTGATTGCTAAATCCTATGTTAGCCAAGGTCTGCGAATGTCAGTTCAGCTTGGGAGCGGCCCCGGCCCGGTTGGGCATGTCGGCTGGCCGCAGCGCTTGGCAGACTTGCCGAGTTTGAGTCGTCGTTTGCCTGAGCTTGGTCAGCGGCCCGCATTTGCATCCTGCGACGGCGACTTAGGTTTGTACCCCGTGGTGGACAGCGCGGCATGGATTGCGCGGCTATTGGCCTGTGGTGTCAAGACTATCCAACTGCGTGTTAAAGACTTAAGTGGCAATGCTCTTCAACAAGAAGTTCGCGAGGCTGTCGCTTTAGGTAGGGAATTTAAGGCGCGGGTGTTTATCAACGATTATTGGCAGCTCGCCATTAGTGAAGGCGCCTACGGTGTTCATTTGGGGCAGGAAGATTTAGATGCCGCCGATATTAGCGCAATAGCGGTTGCTGGTCTGCGCTTGGGAGTAAGTACCCACACCTACTACGAGGTAGCGCGGGCGCATAGTTTGCGTCCTAGTTATATCGCCATTGGGCCGGTGTATTCCACCACCAGCAAAGATATGCCCTGGACGCCCCAAGGTCTGCCGCAGTTACGGCGTTGGGTTGGTATGTTGTCGCCCGATTACACCTTAACGGCTATTGGCGGCATTGATATCAAGCGCGCTAAAGACGTGCTGGCGACGGGGGTGGCTAGCGTGGCAATGATTAGCGCCATTACTCAAGCAGAAAACCCAGAAGCCGTAGTGGCAGAGCTTCTAGCCCTGCACGGGGCCGCGGCGTGATCGCGCGCCTCATTGTTGCGGTATTTTTGGGTGTTCTCAGCATGGCGGCCTTTGCTGCTCCCGCTCAGTTGGTGGTGCGGGGCTTGTTTGAAAAAGCGGCGTTGTTAGAAATCGACGGTCGTCAGCAATTACTTAGAGCTGGCCAGCGTGACTCCTCTGGCATACTGCTAGTCTCTGCAACACCCCGCGAAGCGGTGGTAGAAATAGACGGTAAGCGCAAAACCCTCACCTTAAATAAGCATATTGGGACTACCTACCGAGAGCCGTCGCAAACCTCGGTGTCTTTGCACAAAAACAACCACAAGGAGTACCGCACCCGCGTCACCATTAACGGTCGCAGCGCAGATGCGGTGGTAGATACTGGTGCCACCTCGGTCGCTATGAGTTCACGCGATGCTGAGCGGTTAGGCATCTCCTATACCGATGGAACAAGCACCGCGGTAGCGACTGCTGGGGGTGTAAAGAAAGCCTTTGGTATTACGCTGAACCGTGTGGAGGTGGGTGATATTAAAACCCAGCAGGTCGCCGCGGTGGTGATCGAAGGCGATTATCCTCATGTCATTCTACTGGGAATGAGCTTTTTGGAGCATATCGACCTTCAAGAACGGGACAATATTCTCGTCTTAACGCCACGCTATTAATGTTCTCGCCAATGATTATTACCCCAGTGGTCGCCTCGCGGGCGCGGTGCTGATAAAATGCGCCACCGGATTTGCTCGTGGAGATACCCGTGGCAGTTAGCTTTATAGAATCTTCTAAGCTCCCCACCCCTTGGGGTGTGTTTGATATTCATGGCTTTGAGGACACCGACAACGGTAAAGAACACGTTGTTCTTACCCTTGGCGACATTGGCAATGGTGAACCTGTGTTAGCGAGGGTGCATTCAGAGTGCCTGACGGGCGATGCCCTGTTTAGCATGCGCTGCGACTGCGGCTCGCAGCTGCGCGCTGCGCTAGAAAAAATCGCCGAAGAAGGACGCGGTGCGCTTTTCTATCTACGCCAAGAAGGACGCGGTATTGGTCTGCTGAACAAAATTCGCGCCTACAAATTGCAAGACGCCGGTGCCGATACCGTTGAAGCCAATGAGCAACTGGGTTTTGGTGCAGACATGCGCGACTACAGCCTGCTAGCGGTTATGTGCGAGCATTTGCACATAACCAAAGTGCGCTTAATGACCAACAACCCTCGCAAGGTAAACGCACTCACCGACCAAGGTGTCGAAGTTGTTGAGCGCCTTCCCCTGCAAACCGGGCAAAACCCGCACAATGCAAAATATCTGGCGACCAAGTCGGGTAAGTTGGGGCATTTGTTTTAGGTTTGGTTTGTTAGGGATTAATACGGGGCGCCTTTTAAAAGGGGCCCTTGTGAGATGCCGGTTTATTCAAACAGAACACGCTGGTTTAGTTTGCGTTTAGTATTTGCCGTCAATCTTAGCTTTAGTTACTGGGCGAAGTAACGTTAAATTTTTTATTATAAATCACACCGCTTAAACCATTCATGTCTGACTGTTTCTTCGTATACCTTATGTACACTTGACTCTATTAGTACGAGAATAACTTGCTGCGAACTCAGTTTGCTGATGAATTTTTTAATGTAAAAAGGGCTTTCTGGGATTAGTGCTTGGTAAATAACTCTGATCCTAGTCCTGTTGTACTTGCCGCTCGCTAAGTTGAGCAATAATAAGCGGTCTGCGAACGTTCTCAGCGGACGGATGTTAATGTCAGTGACATATGCACTGCTATAATCCATTTTTAATCATATCTCTAATTTTGTGCGCTTTAACAAAATGATCAAGTTGGTGGGTTTGTATCCACCAAGTTGCAGCTTCCATCAGTAGCTCAGGATGATCGTTTTTGTTTGCAAAAAAAGCATAAAATGAAACGCCGACATTATCGCCTTTGGTTTCAATTTTTTTATTACAAACGTCGATTATTTTAGCTCTTAATTCTGTTCTCATTGTTTCTTCATAATGCCGAGTACTTGCGATTTTTGAATGAAGATAAAGCATTGATTTTTTCATGCTCAGCCACAGTAATGTGGTCTTTGGCGTGGTTCAAGTAATTCTTACTGTTTGGCGTTTGGCAATTTGCGGTGTTGTCTCATAGCTTTCATCTGCTTGTTATCTTGGCGTCATCCTCTCCGCCTAATCTGTTTTATGTATACAGTGATGTGGCGGTTGAGCATGAAGCAGTTTCGTATTTTGGTTTTGCACGACGGCAAGCCGGGGCACCTTAGCCAGTCTTATGGTCTTGCGCGGATGATCGCTAGCCGGTGTACGCGCTGTGAATGTGAGATTATTACGGCACGTGCAGTGCCAAGATTGAAGTTGTTTAATCGTTTGTTGCGGCGTTTGGCGATGTCGCTTAATCCCCTTTTGCGACGCGTGGTGTTTGTCTTTTATCGAATCGAAACGTTGCCGACGGAGTCGGTTGATTTGGTGCTGTCCTTTGGCGGCAATGTGGTGGCATTGAATGTAGCGTTCAGTCGCGAGAAGGGCATTCCGAATGCCTTAATTGGCAATAGCTACACCATTCCATCGCCGGCGATAACTGCGCATCTTAGTTTGAATGGTGAGCTGGGCGAGAAAAATGCCATTGCGACTACGGTGGTGTTGTGTCGAGTGGATAAAGAACATTGCCGGCGTGAGGGGCTTGCGCTGCAAAACCGAGGGCGCCCGTTGTGGGCGTTGTTGGTTGGTGGTAATGGCAGTGGCTATGGCTATCACGATTCTGACTGGCATCGTTTGGGTGCGGCGGTGCAGGCGCTGAGTGAGCAGTACGGTATTCAGTGGTTGATCAGCACGTCGCGGCGTACTGGTGCGACTGGGGTAAACATTTTACAACGCTATGTTGATGACGATATTTGTCGGGCGGCCATTTGGTATGAGGATGACGCTAGTGAGCCTTTGGATGCCTTCTTGGGTGCGGCGTCGCATATATTTTGTACCGAAGACAGTTTGAGTATGGTGTCTGAAGCGGTGGCGATGGATAAGCCGGTGATTAGCTTGCGGCCCGTCGAGTCGCTACCTACCCGCACCCACGGCAAGGCCTTAGCGTATATGGCGAAAATCCGCTTAATTGAACGTTTGGATATGAGTGCGATGGCGCATTATCGGCCGTATTTCTGGGTGCCTGAAAAATCGTATAGCGCGCATTTAGACGATATTTTTGCGCGTATTATCGCCCTTGGCGCGGTGACCGAAACGGTTAGATCACCGGAGATAAAATATCTATCGCAGGCTGGCGCCCAGCCGATTTAGCGTTGTGCGGCTGTAGTAAGGCTGGCGTGAAGTTCTGGGATGGCAGCTGCGCGGCGGCGAATTCTGTCGAGTATGCCGGCGCTATCTAGACCGATGTCACTTAGTAATTGTTGGTGCTTACCGTGGTCAATAAATTGATCTGGCAGACCTAGTTGCAGTACGGGCAGCCAGCGGCCCTGTTGGTTTAAGTATTCGCAAACCGCGCTACCGGCGCCTCCGGCAATGACGTTTTCTTCAATGGTAACCAGCAGGGTGTGGTCGTCAGCTAGGGCGTCTATCAGCTCGGTGTCTAATGGTTTCACAAAGCGCATATCGGCAACCGTGGCGCCAATTTCGTCTGCTGCGCTGAGTGCTGAGCCGAGCAACGTGCCAAAGCTGAGAATGGCAATTTGCGTGCCTTCGCGAACAATGCGGCCTTTGCCTATTTCTAGTGGCTGCATGGCTTCTTCAATTTTTACACCTGGGCCGGTGCCGCGGGGATAGCGAATGGCGGCGGGGCCGGGGTGGACGTAACCGGTGTGTAGCATTTGCCGCGTTTCGTTTTCGTCGGCGGGTGCCATTACGATCATATTGGGAATACAACGCAGGAAGCTTAAATCAAAGGCGCCCGCGTGGGTTGGGCCGTCTTCACCGACCAGCCCAGCGCGGTCAATACCAAAAGTCACGTCTAAATTTTGCAGTGCAATGTCGTGAATAAGCTGGTCGTAGGCGCGCTGTAAAAACGTGGAATAAATAGCGACGACGGGTTTTAGCCCATCGCAGGCCATGCCAGCGGCAAGGGTAAGCGCGTGTTGTTCGGCAATGGCAACGTCGTAGAAGCGGTCGGCAAAGCGCTCGGAGTATTCCAGCATGCCAGAGCCTTCGCACATGGCGGGGGTAATGGCGACTAACTCTGGGCTTGCCTCGGCTTGGTCACAGAGCCAGCTGCCAAAAATGTCTTGGTATTTGGGCAACTTGGTTTTAGCCGCCGGAACTTGGCCGTTTTTCGGTTTGGGCTCGATCTTTGAAATGGCGTGAAAACCGACCGGATCTTCCTCTGCGGGGGCAAAGCCTTTGCCCTTTTTGGTCATGATGTGCAGCATTTGCGGGCCGGGCAGCTCACGCAAATTGCGCAGTGTCGGCACTAAAATGTTTAAGTCATGGCCGTCGATGGGGCCGATGTAGTTAAAGCCTAATTCTTCAAACAGCGTGGCTGGTGACACCATGCCCTTCATGTATTCTTCGAGTCTTGCGGCAATGTCGGTGGCCGAGCGCGGGAATTTTTTGAGGACGGTTTTACCGCCGCTGCGGATTTGGTTGTAGGTTTTAGATGCCCACATTTTTGAGAAATAGGTGTTCAGGCCGCCGGTGTTTTTGGAAATCGACATTTGATTGTCGTTAAGTACCACCAACATATTTGCGCCGGTATGGCTGGCGTGATTGATGGCTTCAAATGCCATGCCGGCGGTCATCGCACCGTCGCCAATGACGGCCACGGTATGACGGTCGATTCCTTGTTGGCGAGCGGCAATTGCCATGCCTAGTGCGGCGCTGATGCTGGTACTCGAGTGACCGACGCCAAACGTGTCGTAGGGGCTTTCTTCGCGCTTTGGAAAGCCCGCAAGCCCGTCGGCTTTGCGCATGCCGCCCATACGGTCGCGGCGTTCGGTCAAAATTTTATGGGGGTAACACTGATGGCCAACATCCCATACCAAGCGGTCTTCTGGGGTGTTGTAAATATAGTGTAGAGCAATGGTTAGCTCGACTACGCCGAGTCCTGCGCCAAAATGGCCGCCGGTTTGGCCCACGGTGTATAGCAGGTATTCCCGTAGTTGCAGGGCCAGCGCGCTTAGCTCGTGTTCGTCTAGGCGGCGAAGATCGGCTGGAGAGTCGATCGTATCCAGCAGTGGTGTGGCTGGCCTTGTAAGGGGGATTTCCTGAAACATTAAGCGTTGAACCCAGAACCGGTGAAAGGCCGAGATTGTAAACGAATTTGCACCGTTTTACCTATTCGTATGCCGCGATATGGTGTTTTCTGGGCATTGTTTTGGGGTGTAAATAGTATGAAGAAATTCAGGGCGGCTAATGTTGGCGGTCAATAATGTAATGCGACAGGGCTCGCAGCGGATCAGCCCGCTCATCAAAGTCACACAGGGCGGAAAGTGCGCGTTCATGCAGCTCGGCGGCAAGTGCCTTGGCGCCGGGCAGGCCCAGCAGGGCGGGAAAGGTGGGTTTATTCAGGGCCTGATCGGCACCTTGGGTTTTGCCCAGAGTTTCGGTATTGCTTTCTATATCGATAATGTCGTCTTGCACCTGAAACGACAGGCCAATAGCCTTGCCGTATTCGTCTAGAGTGGCGATTTGCTCAGGACTGGCTTGGCACCAGCTCGCGCTCATGCTGATAGCCACCCGAATGAGGGCGCCGGTTTTAAGTTGATGCATAGTTTGCAAGGCGCTTAGGTCTAGTTGCTGATTGACCGAGGCGAGGTCAATAGCTTGCCCGCCCACCATGCCGCGTGGGCCGGCAGCGGCGCTGAGTTGACGAATGAGTGCAAGTTTGGTGTCAGCGTTATTGCCCGGCAGGTTGGCGAGCAATTCAAAAGCGCGCGCTTGCAAGGCGTCGCCGACTAAAATGGCGGTCGCTTCGTCGTAGGCAATATGGCAAGTGGGTTTGCCGCGTCGTAAATCGTCGTTGTCCATTGCGGGCAGATCGTCGTGAACCAATGAATAGGCGTGAATCATTTCAATGGCGCAGGCAATGTCGTCTAGGCCGTCGATATTGCTGTTGAGGGCTTGGGCGGTTGCGTAGATCAAGGTTGCGCGCACGCGTTTGCCGCCATTGAGCAGGCTGTATAAGCTCGCGTCGCTAAGGGTTTGTAGGCGGCTGTTGGCGTCGGCGTCAGAAAACTCACTGCCAATATTGCGTAGTCGCGCCGGCAGTGCCTGCTGCACTCGCTGCTGGCAGTTAGCGAGAAAGTCCGCAAACTCTCGGTTCATCTATTAGTTGTCCGTATCGAGGGTTTTGCTAACAATTTCGCCGTCTTTTTCCATAAGTAGCTGCACTTTTTGTTCAGCGTCGGCCAGTGCTTGCTGGCAGTCGCGGCTTAATTGCATGCCACTTTCAAAGGCTTTCAGCGAGTCTTCTAAGCTAAGCTCGCCAGACTCCATACTCTGAACCAGCTTTTCTAATTCGGTGAGTGAGGTTTCAAAATTGACCGTTTTTGCCTTGGGCATCAGCCGCTCCTAGGAAATATATGGGGTTGTCGCCGGGTCGTATTCTATCAGTGTCTGAGAGGATCAGGGTAATTCCGCACTTTCAGTTCCTGGATTTATGATGATAATAGGTACAGCTTTTAGGAAATAAGGGATAGCCGTTCGCCATGCACTACCGGTCAATAATAGAGTTTTGGTTCGCTGAACTACCATCTTCTGCGTGGTTTGCTAGTAGCGTTGAATTAGACAGCGCCATCGCCAGGCGTTTTGGCGACATTCATCAGGCGGCACTGGCGGGAGAGCTTTACTCGTGGCGACATAAACCGCTGGGGCGGCTCGCTGAAATTATGGTGCTGGATCAGTTTTCCCGTAATATTTTTCGTGACACCCCCCGTGCGTTTGCTGCCGATGGACAGGCGCTAGTGCTGGCTCAGGAGGCGATTCGGATTCATGCTGATGCGGAGCTGACCGAAGAGCAGCGAATATTTTTGTATATGCCGTATATGCACAGTGAGTCGCCGGCTATTCAAAATGCCTCGCTGCGACTCTACGAGGCGCTGGGTCTAGAAAATAATTATCGCTTTGCCGTCGCGCACCAAGAGATTGTTGCTCGGTTTGGTCGCTATCCCCATCGCAATGCCATTCTGGGGCGGCCGTCTACAGATGAGGAATTGGTTTTTTTAGAAGAAGCGGGTTCGTCATTTTAAAGTTAAGTCACAGCGAAATAGTGTTTTATGCGCTAGCGGTGGCTGAATCATAATTTTCCTTGTAGGCTGCGGCAAGATAATCGCCACGGGAGTAAAGACATGCGACAACTTTTGCCGCTGAGTATGGTGTTTTGCAGTATTTTTGCCATGTCCGCTGAGGCTGAATGCGCTTACCCTGACAGCGACAGGCGCGACGCTCCTGAGTGGGTGTGTAGTCTGGATGGCTACGAAGGCGCAGATTTTTTAGGCTATGGCGATAAAAGCCGGTTACCTTCAATTTCGCTTCAAAATCGTCTTGCCGGAAAAGCCGCGATGATCGCCGTTGTAGGCCATTTGTTGGACTACGCCAAGGCGGAAATCGCAAGCCAATTGCCGCCAGAGACGGTGCTTGAATTGCCGTCTGCTGAAGATTGGTCGCGGGTGGCAAAATTTAAAGGCGTGCGAATTTTAGAAAAAGCCGCAAGCCCGCAGCGTCACCTTTATGTCTTGGCTGGGGTAAAACCAGACGTTCGTGATGAGTTGATCGCGGTTGCTAAAAAAGAAGTATTAAGTGCGAATAAAAAGCGTCTGATTGCGCAGCTTGGTCAAGCCGGTTGGAAAAAATTAATCGCCTCTAAATAGTGTTAATCATCAGCGGTATAAAGTAGCCGCTGATGATTGTTTTTGCCGCTATGCAGCCGCTGTGCGTGGGGTTCTTAAGCTAGTTCTGATGTGCAGCTTGGACAGCGTGTGGCCTTAAGGGCAACTTGGCTGATGCAGTGTGGGCACTCTTTGGTGGTGGGTTCTGCTGGAGCCGCTTCCTCTTCTTTGCGTTTCATATTGTTCATGGCTCTAACCAGCATGAATACCGCAAATGCCACGATGATAAAGCTGATCACTGCATTAATAAAAATACCGTAGTTAATAGTGACGGCACCCGCGGCTTTTGCTGCGGCAACAGTGACATAGGGGCCAGCGACTTCGCTGCCTTCTTTTATCGTGACAAATAACTCTGCGAAATCGACGCCCCCCATTAAAATACCAATAGGCGGCATAATAATATCGGCAACCATACTTTTGACAATGCTGGTAAACGCCCCGCCGATAATAATACCCACTGCCATGTCTACCACATTGCCGCGCATAGCAAATTTCTTAAATTCATTCAGCATTGTTATTTCCTTTTAGAAGTGAGTAATAGTTTGGTGCTTTAAAATAATTAATAGACGATAAAGAATTTAGTCTAGTGGGCATTAATAGCAAGTTGCTCAACGAGCAAAGCGAATGCTCAAGGCGGCCGTTAACCCCCAAATACCATTAACAAGCAGCACTAATATGGGCGTATAGATCCCTAGCTCGGTGCCGCCGATGCCTTTATTGGCTTGGGGAAATATCACCAAAAGCTGCACGGCGGTGGGGGCAAGACTGATAAGTAAACCCTTGAGCCACAAACGAGATTGCAGCATCGGCAAGATGAATAGCAAGCCCCATAGCCCACCCCACACAATGCGCGGGTACAGCCATTCAGGGCTGAGATGGGGCGCAATGGCGATGTTAAAACGCGCTGTGAGTCCGTAGTACCCCAGCCACCAAAGCGCGACGCTATTGGCGAGGGCGCCAATGCTGCCGGCGGCAAAATACATCATTAGTTTCTTCATTTGTCGTTTCCGTTTGAGTTTTTATGAGCCGCTCGATATTTAAGCATTTTGAGTGAGTCCGGTGGCGAGTTCCGCGAGTAATTCGGCGGCGGGTATGTTGCGGCAATGGTGATTATTGCTGCCAGCCCATAGCGGTGAGAAATCGCCACTTGCCTGCTTTTCTGCGTGGCTGCGCAGCGGACCAATGGCTGTACTCGCTAAGGGAAAGGCGGGGGCGAGCGGGCTGATGGGGCCAAGTTCGTTTATCAGGCGGTTAACGATGCCGCGAGCGGGGCGCCCAGAAAAAATATTCGTTACCGCGGTAGTCGCACTCTGCGGATTGCTCAGTGCGTGGCGATGCACCGCGCTGGTGTCGGCTTCTGGGCATAATAAAAACGCAGTGCCCAATTGCACACCGTCGGCGCCCAGCGTCATTATTTCAGCAATATCTGCGGCACAGCCAATACCGCCGGCGGCGATTATCGGAACATCGATAAGCGGCTGAATTGCGGCCAGTAATTCCCGCAGTGGTAGTTGCTTATTAATGTCGCTCGACAGAAACATACCTCTGTGACCACCGGCCTCAAGTCCTTGGACGATGATCACGTCGGCACCGTGAGCTTGTAACCAAAGGGCTTCGTCAGCAGTGGTGGCCGAGGCGAGTATTTTACTGCCCCAAGATTTAACACGCTTAAGTAGATCGGCTTTTGGCAGGCCAAAATGAAAGCTGACAACAGGCGGAGCAAATTTTTCTATCAAGTCTGCGGTCCCGCTGGTAAGGGGCTTGCGCGCAGGTCCTTCTTTTATATTACTCAGATCAAGACCAAATTCGTCGTAGTAGGGGCTAAGCAATTGCCGCCACGCGGCGTCGACTATTGGATCGTGCTGCGGTGAACTATGGCAGAAAAAGTTTAGGTTATAGGGCTTGCTGGTGTGGCTGCTCAGTAGATTGAGTTCGGCGATTAAAGCCTCGTCGCTGAACATGGCGCAGGGCAATGAACCCAAGCCGCCGGCATTTGATACCGCAATCGCCAGCTTGCTGTTTTGTACCCCAGCCATCGGCGCCTGCACAATGGGCAGGGCAATGCCCAGTAGAGATGTTAGCGGCTGGGTTGTTCCAGTTGGCATCGTCTAATTCCATCTTTATTAGAAATTGCAGGTCTTAGCTTAGCGCAAGGACTCGCTTAGCCACAAACTCATTGGCCTGTTACACATAGGAGTGTGGTAGTTATGCTAATGTTTTGTCCGCTATATGAGCTAAGGTACTATGGCCTGTGAAAGTACTATGACCGGTGAAAGTAATATGACCGGTGAAAGTACTATGGTCTCTGAACGAGCTATGGTCAGCAAACGTACTATGGAAAGCTAAGGTTCTATTGTGATTTAAAACACGATGATGACCTTATTCAATGATAATTAAAAAAGGAAAAGGAATGAGCGCGCATTCGCGAACAGAAATCGCATTAATTACTGGTGCTTCGGCAGGAATTGGACGGGCATATGCCTTGCAATTGGCGTCGCGCTGCAAGGGTTTAATTCTAGTAGGCCGAGATGCGGAAAAGCTGGCGCAGGTTGTGGCCGAATTAGAGCAGCCAGGTCTAAGTATCGATAGTTTTGCGGTAGATTTAACGACCACAGAGGGCGTGACTCGGATCATGGAAGCGATTCGCCAGAAAGGCCCCGTGACCATGCTAGTAAATAACGCCGGTTTTGCTAATTACGGAAAATTTGCAGAATCTGACTTAGATATAGAAATGGCGATGGTGAATTTGCACTGCAATGCCAGTTTGGCACTTAGCCGTGCTGCCTTGCCGTATATGAAAAATGAAGGCCGTGGCGTTGTGATCAATGTGTCGTCAATGGGCAGTTTTTTTCCCGTTAAAAACTTGGCGGTTTATGCGGCGACTAAAGCGTTTTTGAATATGTTTTCTCAGGCTTTACAGCAGGAAGTAAAGGCCAATGGTATTCGTGTTCAGTGTTTATGCCCGAGTTATACCATTAGTGATTTTAGTACTAGGGATACACTGGCTGGATCTGATTCTAGCAAGGTTCCCGATGAACTTTGGTGGACCGCAGAAGATATTGTTGCCGTTAGCCTGGCTCAATTAGATTCAGATAACAGTGCTGTTATGTGCCTGCCAGATGAGGACAGCCGCAAGTTGGTGCATCAGAGCTTGATAGCGCAAGCCGCTGAATTCGCTTAGCGCAATACCGCTAATAAATACTTTTTGGAGTTTTAGTTTTGATTAATTGGTCGCCAGATTTAGATCCCGTTTCGCTGCCACTCTTGCCAGATATAACGGCGACTAGTGACATTATAGATGTAGGCTGGGCGCCGGAATATAGTAGCTACTACGAGACTAATTTTGAAGATGGCTACCCAGGGTTGGTTCATCTTTTTGGCGCATTCGATAGCGCCGGTGAACGCATTGCCATGCAAGTGTTTAGCCTGCCCGACGCTCACAGCACAGCTTTTGTTTATCATGGTTATTACGATCATGTCGGCTTGTTTAATAATGTTATTAATTATTTTTTAAAACATGGCTATTCTGTGGTCGCCTACGACTTGCCAGGCCACGGATTGTCGACCGGTGAGCGCGCCGCAATTGATGACTTTATGCGCTACCGGCAAGTACTGTGTGATGCCTTTGAGGTGGTTGCTGGTTTTGGTTTGCCCGCGCGAAAGGTAGGCTTGGCTCAAAGCACTGGCTGTGCAGTATTAATGTCACATTTGCTCTGCGGCGGTGAACATGATTTTGATCGAGTGGTGTTGCTTGCACCATTATTGAAACCTTGTGATTGGTGGTGGGGTAAGCCAGCTCATAGCGTATTGAAATATTTTATACATAGTTTGCCGCGCAAATTTGCGGATAACTCTGATGATCAATCCTTCCTCGAGTTTTTACGAGAACGTGATCCCCTTCAGGCTAGGTCATTACCGCTTAGCTGGGTAGGCGCGTTAAAGAAATGGCAGTCGTGGTTTCGCAGACAAAAGCCTGTGGCTAGCTCGCTAATGATATTGCAGGGCGATCAGGACGAAACAGTAGAATGGCGCTATAACTTGCCGCGCATTCAGGCCAAGTTTCCCAATGCGAAGATCGTGTATGTGCCGGGTGCGCGGCATCATCTTGCCAAAGAGGGGGAGCGCTTTCGTGAGCAATTGTGGCAGGCTTGCGATGATTATCTTTAGTTTTTTGATGTCCAAGCTAACTTCTCTGGATTAATGTTTTGCGTGATTGCTTTCTCATTTTTATAAGAAGATAGCCTCTATCGCTAGCTGTTAGGCGCGTATGAACATTGAAATTCTAACCATTACCCTTGCTGTAATAGTTGCCATAATTACCTTTGGTCAATGGCAGACTTCTAGAGAAGCCCAAAAGCTTGCGCTCTTTGAGATGCGATATGAAGTCTACGAAAAAATTACTGGGTTTATTGCACGAATACTGATTGACGGCACGGTTGAATCACGAGCGGATCAAGATTTCCTTAGAGATACAAAAAATGCATACTTTCTATTTTCAGGGGATGTAAAAGTTTCTGCTTTAATTAGCGAAATTTACAAAAAAGCTATTGATCTTCACTGCCTTGAAGCTCTTCAGGACAGCTTGCCCGACGAAGAGAGATTTAGAAATATTGAAAAACAAGGAGATATTAAAATATGGATGAGCAGCACTCTTAGCAGTATGGAAATGTATTTTGAAAAACATCTATTACTTAAACACTAATATCAGACCTAACAAACAGAACAGCGATGCGCAGGGGCGGCGCTCACAGGATAACTACTTCGTCGTTGTCCATTTTTAGTGACATTAGCCGTCAGGAGAAATATGGATAACTCTGAAGGCTATAAGCTCCTCGTTGCTTTAATGTTTCGCCCTCGCTGGGCGACTTACTTCTTTTTACGAAAAAAGAAGTAAGCAAGAAATTCGCCCGCTATCACTCACCCTTCGGGTACCCTGCGCTCACAAAAATTCAATGGAATCGCTGCGGAACTCGCCTTCGGCTCAGACAGTCCTCGCTAAAAGCCTCCCATTGAATTTTTGCGATGCTTGGTGAGTTCAAAAGCGGGATAAAGGGCGGTACCGAATTCTGGTATTAGATAAGCAGTGCTGCTTTCCTAGCGTTGCTCGCCGCTTACGGTAATCTCCCTTCAGCACCGCTGACCACTACATCAGTACAGCTACCCTTTGGGAGTTGGTTTACGCACTCTTATTTTGAAGCTCGTCCATTGCTGGAGAGTTCATATCCAGTATCCCATGGTGGAAGGCCATAACCGCTGCCATCGAGCGATTGCGCACCCCCAGTTTTCGATAAATATCTTTTACGTAACCATCAACCGTGTAGGTGCTGATGGATAAGATTTTTGCAATTATCTTATTGCTGTTACCTTGGGCAAGTTCTCTGAGCACCTGTTGTTCGCGCGGTGTGAGAGGTAGCGATTCAGGGTACATTCGTTGTTGGATGGGGCTATCTAAAGGCATTTGGCTATCACTTTTCCGTTGCGATTGCCGAGTATCTTCCCCCTCAAACGAGGGGCTGACAAATGAAAAAATACCATGCCTCGGTTTAGTTTTACTTATCTGACCACTCTTGGGCAATGACTTCTACTATCCAGTCATGGAAGGCCATTATGATTTCATTGTCGGCATTGCTATTGCAGTAAGTCAGAAAGCATTCGCCGTGCTGAGTAACCTTGCTGGGCATGGGTAGCACTAGCTCGTCGTCCTTTTTCATGAATTGATGGGCGGTGGGCAGGTAGCCCATGGCGACGCCGATATTGTTTTTTACTGCCTCGATACTAGCTTGCACAGTGCTAACGACTAACTCATTTGGGGTTTTTGGGAGTAGATCCCATTGCGTCTGCCAGCGCGGCCACTGGTAGGTGTCGCCTGATATTTTGATGATTCGGCTATTACTGAAATCGCCATCTTTCAATTCCGGATGCTGTTCCAGATAACTGCGGCTACACATGGGTGTTAAGGCAATTCGTACCAGTGGATGGTACGTCAGCTCTGGTTCATTGCCGCATTCGTGTCGAATGGCGACGGTGGTTTCTGAGTTCTCCAAATCAATTCTGGCTACGTCAGAGTCGATCTGGATGTTTAATTCAGGATGCTTGGCTTGAAAGTTATGAATATTAGGAAACAGTAGCAGGCTGGCAATATTGGGTAGGGTGTTAATAACGAAACGCCGCTTTTTCTTTTCTTTACGCACCGCTAGGGTCGCAGTATCGATTAAGTCCAGCCCGCGTTTTACGTGCAGGTAATAGCGCTTTCCGTCGGGGGTCAGGGAGATTTTTCGGTTTTCTCGCTTGAACAAGGCTACGCCTAAGCTTTCCTCTAAGACTCTGATTTGATGACTGACCGCGGGTGGTGATACAAACAGTTCGTCTGCGGCGTCTTTAAAACTCATTCGGCGTGCTGCGACTTCGAAAACGCGAATCAAATTCAGGGAGGGTAGATGTTGGCTTGGCATTATTGGACGAACTCGAATTTATTACATATGGATCAACATTACGCTGAAAGGCCGATAGTTGATCATATCGTAATTTTTGCCCAAAAGGTTTTATTGAAGCTGATAGGCGTCGTTAGCCCACCGAGGGTGGCGTAGTATTCGCGACCCATTCCCACCACTGGTGTTCGCCTTCGGGCTTGTCGGTGTCTTGGCAGCGATGCACATTCCACGTAACGAGGTAGTCGGGGTTGCTAACGGCTTCGCCATCACTGGCTTTGTAATTGCCGGCAGGGGCAAGAAACCAAGGGGCCATTGATGAGGGTAGGGTGAATTCTTCCTCATTGTTTTGGCGCAGGGTGATGCCGTCTTTTATGGTTACTCTAACCACGGTGCCGGCTAACATTCTTTGCTGTAGGGCATCGCCGTTAATGTCGAAATAGCTGATGCCGACGAGCGCGCTTTTATCTAGCAGTGCGGCGAGTTCGGGGGAGAGAATATCAGCCATATTCGACAATGTTTCCTATAAAGTGTTTAGAAAAGTACGCGACAGCGAATGGTGCCTTTTACGTCCAACAGTTTTTCTACTGCGAACTCACTGGAGCCTTCGTCGATATCCATAACCACGTAACCGACTTTTTCACTGGTTTGCAGGTATTGGCTGCAAATGTTGATGTTGTTGTCAGAGAAAATTTGGTTAATGGCGCTGAGTATGCCGGGTACATTGTGGTGAATATGCAAAATACGGTGTTTGCCAGGATGCGCAGGCAAGGCCACTTCTGGGAAGTTAACTGACGACGTGGTGGTGCCGTTGTCAGAATATTTCACCAGTTTGTCGGCAACTTCAGAGCCGATGTTCTGCTGCGCTTCTACTGTTGAGCCGCCAACGTGCGGTGTTAAAAACACATTGTCGAATTCACGCAACGGTGAAATAAATTCATCGTTATTGCTGCGTGGCTCCTCTGGGAACACGTCGATGGCGGCGCCTGCGAGCTTGTTGTCGCGCAGTACGTTGACGAGTGCGTCGATATCAACCACGGTGCCGCGTGCCGCATTAATTAAGATGGCGCCGGTTTTCATTTGAGCCAGTTCATTGGCGCCAATCATCATTTGAGTCGACGCGGTTTCTGGTACGTGTAGGCTGATTATGTCTGCGGTTGCTAGCAATTCGCCCAAGCTGATTTGGTTGGCGTTGCCTAGCGGCAATTTATTGACCACATCGGTAAAGCACACTTCCATGCCTAGGCTTTCAGCAATAACAGAAAGCTGCATGCCGATAGAGCCGTAGCCGATAATACCAAGGCGTTTGCCGCGAATTTCATAAGAGCCAACGGCGGTTTTCATCCACTCGCCACGGTGAGCGGCAGCGTTTTTCTCGGCTAGGCCGCGCATTAATAGTATGGCTTCAGCAATAACTAATTCGGCGACGGAGCGGGTGTTCGAGAAGGGCGCGTTAAATACGGCAATACCGCGCTCGGTGGCCGCCTGTAAATTAACTTGGTTGGTGCCGATGCAGAAACAGCCGATGGCAATCAGTTTCTTGGCTTCGTCCAACACGTCTGGGGTGAGTTGAGTGCGCGAGCGAATGCCGACAAAATGGGCGTCGGCGATCTTTTTCTTGAGCTCGTCGTCAGGCAGGGCTTTTTGGTAATAGTCGATATTGGTGTAACCCGCTGCATGCAGGGCATCGACAGCGGACTGGTGAAGTCCTTCCAATAGCAGGAATTTGATTTTGGCTTTGTCGAGGGATGTTTTTGCCATGAGTTTGCTCGCCCCACTCTGAGGTACAGTGAAAGCGCAGTATGGTATCATAATCGCCTTTCCCAAGTGCTATTCAGAGAGGCATTTTTACCATGTCGGCGAGCCCAGTTCCGTCATCCGAAACCATTATTAGTGAGCTGCAGGCGATCGTCGGTGGCGACAAAGTGCGTAGCGACGCCGAAATCCTGTTAAGTCATGGCCGGGATTGGACCAAGGCGCACACTCCCGCACCGCTGGCGGTGGTGTTTCCGCGCACGGCGGCAGAAGTGCAGGCGGTGGTAAAGCTGGCAAATAAATTAGATTTTGCCATCGTACCTTCTGGCGGCCGCACCGGTTTGAGCGGTGGGGCGGTAGCCGCCAATGGCGAAGTGGTTGTGTCTTTTGACTATATGAGCCATATCAGCGACTTCGACCCCATTGACCGCACGGTGGTTTGCCAAGCGGGTGTGATCACCGAGCAGTTACAGGATTTTGCCGAAGAGCGCGGATTGTTTTACCCCGTCGATTTTGCCTCGGCGGGCTCGTCGCAAATTGGTGGTAATATCGCGACCAATGCGGGCGGTATTAAAGTTATTCGCTACGGCATGACCCGTGACTGGGTGGCGGGCTTAAAAGTAGTCACGGGCAATGGCGATATGCTGGAATTGAATCGCGGTCTGCTGAAAAACAATGCGGGCTACGATTTACGCCAGCTGTTTATTGGTGCAGAAGGCACTCTAGGGCTGATCGTAGAAGCGACCATGCAGCTTACGCGGCCACCTAAAAACCTCACGGCCTTTGTACTTGGGGTGGAAGATTTTAGCGGCATTATGAATTTGTTTAACCGCTTTCAGGCGGAGATGGATTTAACCGCGTTTGAGTTTTTCTCGGAGCAGGCGCTGCAAAAAGTGGTTGCCCATAGCAATGTGCCACGTCCCTTTGAATCGACGTGCCCCTATTACGCCTTGTTGGAATTTGAATGCCTGAATGACGAGGTTGAGGCGCAGGCCATGGCCTTGTTTGAAGCCTGCGTTGAAGAGGGCTGGGTCACTGATGGGGTGATGAGTCAGAGCTTGGAGCAGCTCAAAAATCTGTGGCGCTTGCGAGAAGATATCTCTGAAACCATTTCTAAGTGGACGCCCTATAAAAACGATATCTCTACCATTATTTCTCGGGTGCCCGATTTCTTAGAAGCCGTCGAAACCTTGGTGGACGCCCAATACCCCGATTTTGAAATCATTTGGTTTGGCCATATCGGCGACGGCAATTTGCATCTTAATATCCTCAAGCCAGACGATATGGATAAGGATGAGTTCTTTGAAAAGTGCGGCACGGTCAGCACTGGGGTGTTTGAAATTGTCGCCAAATATGGTGGCAGCGTGTCTGCCGAGCATGGTGTGGGTTTATTGAAAAAAGCCTATTTACCGTATTCCCGTTCAGAAACAGAAATTGCCTTGATGCGTCAGGTGAAACAGGTTTTTGATCCCAAGGGCATTATGAATCCCGGTAAAATATTCGATTTATAAAGGGCTTGTTTGCTATGTCGACGTACCGCCACTACATTGTTGATCAAGCTGAGTTTGCGCACGCGCCGGGCAAGGTGGTGTGCGTGGGCAGAAATTATGCAGATCACGTAAAAGAACTGGGTAATGCAATACCAACGTCGCCGCTGCTGTTTATTAAACCGGCGACGGCAATGGTGGCAATGGCCGAGCCATTGCTGTTGCCCTCTGGCTTTGGCGCCTGTCATCACGAATTAGAAATGGCCTTATTGATTGGGCGGCCGTTGACTAAGGCGGCGCCAGAAGAGTGCCGCGCTGCCATTGCCGGAGTCGGGCTTGCCCTAGATTTGACCCTGCGTGAGCTGCAAGATGAACTAAAGGAAAAAGGCCATCCTTGGGAGCGCGCTAAAGCCTTCGACGGCGCGTGCCCGCTCGCAGACTTTGTGCCCTTTGATCAAAACCTAGATTTTGCAAGGCTAACCTTGCGCTTAACGCGTAACGGCGGCGTACAGCAGCAGGGTAACTGTAGTGACATGCTATTCAGCGTTGAAAATTTATTAAGTGAGATCAGTCACAGCTTTAGCTTAATGCCCGGCGATGTGGTTTTGACTGGAACGCCGGCGGGTGTTGGACCGCTGCATTCAGGCGATAAATTACTGGCTGAACTAGATGATTTTTTGAGGATTGAAACGGTAGTGCTCTAGCGGGAGACGCTTGACGGGAGACGGAAAATGCAGATGCCAATATTTTTGCGTCTCCCGTCTCCCGTCAAGCATTTAGCGATTAAGCCTTCAGTGTTTTCACACCTTCCGCTGTACCCAATAACAAAACATCTGCTGGCCGACAGGCGAAGAGCCCGTTCGTCACAACGCCGGTTATATTGTTAATCTCTTCTTCGGTTTTACGCGGAGTGCTAATCATAAAGTCGTAAACATCGAGAATGATGTTGCCGTTGTCGGTAACAACGCCTTCGCGATAGACCGGATTGCCGCCAAGCTTGATCAATTCCCGCGCTACATAGCTGCGCGCCATTGGAATGACTTCTACCGGCAGAGGAAATGCGCCTAATTGACCGACCAATTTGCTGCCGTCCGCGATACAAATAAATTCCTTACTTGCCGCCGCAACAATTTTTTCGCGGGTCAGGGCAGCGCCACCACCCTTGATTAATTCCAGTCGCTCATTCGCTTCGTCTGCGCCATCAACATAGACCGCAATGGTGCCGGTGGAATTGAGTTCGAGTACTTCGATGCCATGCTTGCGCAAACGCTCTGCCGAGGCTTCTGAGCTGGCAACGGTGCCTTTAATATCGCCTTTAAACTCTGCTAACAGGTCGATAAAAAAGTTGGCTGTGGAGCCAGTGCCTACACCGATAATTTCGCCATCGAGAATGGCGGGCTTGATATGATCGATTGCAGCCTGTGCTACCGCAAGTTTTAGCTCATCTTGTGTCATTGTCGGCCTTTGCTGTTGTACGCTGGGGGCGGGATTTGCGAGTAAGTATAAATTTCACCGGAGCCAATTGCGAGGTGCAATTGCTAGGGCCGGTCTTGCTCGTAGCGTGTTTATTGCTGATTTACCTCTTGTGTAGACATGGGAGTTAGGTATGAATTCAAATTACAAAAGCTACGAGGAGTGGTTTGACGAATTTAAGCGGCTCGCGATTGCTGAGGATCTAGCCTGGTTGGTTTCTAGCGAGGGAGAGTCTCATAAGAAAGCTTTTGAACAGGGTGATTCGCCTGCGGAAGAATTGATGACCTTGGCGGATATGGCGGAGTGGCGCGGCTGTGGTTGCGGCGGCGGTAGCTAGTTGTTTTCGCGGTCTTGCTGCGCTTTGGCTGCATACGCGGTAGACTGGTCAGCTGAATTTTAGCGCTGTTTTTAGCGTAGCAATGGAGGCCGTACAGAGTTATGCCACAGAGTTACATCAAAAGAATCCTCAAAGCTCGCGTTTATGATGTTGCCATCGAGTCGCCTATTGATCGTATGCCGCTGATGAGTAAGCGCTTGGACAATGAGGTTTTGTTAAAGCGCGAGGATTTGCAGCCAGTATTTTCCTTTAAGCTGCGCGGTGCTTACAACAAGATGATTAGCCTCACCGAAGAAGAACGCAATAAAGGCGTTGTTGCGGCCTCGGCGGGCAACCACGCGCAAGGTTTAGCGCTGGCTGCGCTTAAGCTCGGGGTTCGGGCTACCATCGTGATGCCAAGAACAACCCCACAAATTAAAGTTGATGCGGTGCGCTCTCGCGGCGGTAAAGTGGTCTTGCACGGTGACACCTACGACGAGGCGTCGACCTACGCTAAAAAGTTAGTTGAAGAAAAAGGCATGGTTTACGTCCACCCCTACGACGACCCAGAGGTCATTGCCGGTCAGGGCACGGTGGGTATGGAAATTCTTCGCCAAGTCACAGGGCCATTGGATGCGGTTTTTGTGCCAGTCGGCGGCGGTGGTTTGGCCGCCGGTGTTGCTGCTTACATCAAATATGTGCGCCCCGAAGTCAAAGTGATAGCGGTGGAGCCAGAAGACGCAGCCTGCCTTAAATTAGCACTGGAAAAAGGCCGGCGCGCCATATTGCCGGAAGTGGGTTTATTTGCTGACGGTGTTGCGGTTGCTCAGATCGGCAAAGAAACCTTCCGCGTTTTACGTAAAACTATTGATGGCGTGTTGACGGCCAGCACCGACGAAATTTGCGCAGCGATCAAAGATATTTTTGATGATACCCGTTCAATTGCAGAACCAGCCGGTGCATTAGCATTGGCAGGATTGAAAAAGTACGTGGCACAAAATGATTGCAGCGGACAAACCCTATTGGCGATAGACAGTGGCGCCAATACTAATTTTGACCGTCTGCGTTACATTGCCGAGCGTACCGAAATTGGCGAAAAGCGCGAAGCGATTTTAAGCGTCACCATTCCTGAGCGTCCCGGCAGCTTTAAAAAGTTTTGTGGGGCTTTGGGGCGCCGTAATATCACTGAGTTCAATTATCGCTTTGGCGACGACCGCGATGCGCAAATCTTTGTGGGCATATCGGTAGCGGCAGGCGGCGGTGATCGGCAGGAATTGGTCGATACCCTGCAGAAAATGGATTACCCCGTTGCGGACTTTACCGACAACGAAATGGCCAAACTGCATATTCGTCATATGGTGGGTGGGCATCGGCCAGCCACGGTGAAGAATGAACTAATATACCGCTTTGAATTTCCAGAACGGCCTGGTGCCTTGATGAACTTTTTGACCAAGCTTGGCAATCGCTGGAATATTTCTTTATTCCATTATCGCAATCACGGCGCGGCCTATGGTCGTGTCTTGGTCGGCTTGCAAGCGGACAAAAAAGAGCGAGCTGAAATTGAGACCTTTCTTGATAAGCTGGCTTACCCCTATCATGAAGAAACAGAGAATCCGGCGTATCAACTTTTCTTGAGCTAGCGTGGATCTGGTTCAGAATTTGGTCGTAGGTAAAGGTTTATCTAAGGTTTTAATGTGTTGATGAAAATGGCTCTCAAAGTGAGGGCCATTTTTTGTATGGCCTCTGTTTGATGGAGGCTTCGTCACGTGAGCGGACATATACATAGACAGGGGTGTCCAAATTGTTAATTCAATATTAAGCGTAAATTTTGCCGCCCCTTTATTGCCATAAGCTGCTCAACGCTGACAGCTTTATGGGTGAATCGAAATACGGTACAAGTAACTGACTCAAGGTTTACCGCACTTAACTCTTATTGTATCAGTGCGGTATAAACCTCTCTTGCTTTGGTCTCTCGCGCTATGCGCTGCGCATCCATCACTCGTAGCTTATAGAGCCCGAAGAAGCGCTCCCTGACCCAAAAATAGTATGCGTGCTCGTAGGACTGAAATATCGGGCCGTGTTGACGGCAGTGGCCAATAAAAGCTCTCAGTATCATCGGGTTGAATATGAAAGCCCTCGACATAAGTCTTCCTTTAATGTGCAGCTTGAGTAGTTCTTGCACAATCCATTCAGGTGGTTGCCAGCGGGCGTTCAAGTTGTGATTGAAAATCAGGCCTACAGACTTACCTTTCAGCGCATCCATTACAGCGGCATCCAATCGTGAAAGGTTCTCTTTGATTTCAGCCCGAGAAAAATCAGTGAGTGTTTCCACCTCATGTTCATTGGAGGGGGCCTCGGCTGCGGCCATTACTGACTCGGCCTTGGCAAATGCTTCTTTAAACTCTTTTGTTCGATGCGCAATCAGCGCATAGCTGATGAAGTGGCGAGACCAGTTAGGCTTTTTAATCCCTTCATTTGCTTGGATAAAATCAGTAACCAGCCAGGCTATATCGGCGCGGTTAACTTCCAGGTGCTTTATTAGTAGATCGACAGCGCGAGGGTGAGGACGCCAACCCATACGATACGGTGTACCTAAATTTAGGTACTTCGGCACCTCGAATATAGGCTTGCTAGTTTCTGAGTGAATCGCGTTACTGTCACGTTTTCCCTGCAGCGAAATGGCGCGTATAACCAAGGGTACAACGGCCTTGGTAGCAGGCTTTACTCCCTCAAATAGGGAGGCTAGAAGGTCTTTCTCTATTCCGCACTCATGTAAGCCGACAAGTAACTCATCTAATTTCAGCGCTTGCATTGTGTGCCCCTAATTAAGTAGCGACCGACAATCATTTCAAAAAAAAAGCACCACCGCTACGGTCTTATTCTAGTTTTTAATACTTACGGTGTTATTGGAAGGTTTATAATTTTTATATTGCCGTAAAGTCCTACTAATCCATGTAGCCACCAAGGAAAATATTTGTGGCACAAGCGATCAATGAGATGTGCGTTGCAAACGTTAACGCGCTTATTTAAGGCTACGATTCGTTACGAAAATTTGCTGAAGCCATAGACCATGTACCTGCAGCTAGCCAGATTAAAGGGTGGTGGTATTGGTGAGCGGATAGTGCCGCATATAGAGAAAAATTAGGTCTTGAGCGTGGCTATATAGACATACCTCACGATGCACATGAAGACCCGTTCGACCAGCTTTTGAGTAGGGCAGCTGAGCTCTCATTCGCAGCTGTTAACCCCGCTAGAAAAGAAATTACTGAAAGACTTTCGGGATCTTGACGCGCGAAAGCAAAAGTTGGCGGTTGATCACCAGCCTCGGCCATTTATTTCGCAGCCACAGAACTGTTACACCATAAAGCTGTTAGCGCCAATTACTATGCAGCTTTCCGCTAGCTACCTCCCTTCAGCAACGCTGAGCACTGGAGCACGTAACGGATTAAGCGGGAAACTGTTTGAGCCGAAGGCGAGTTTTTCCCGCGCCGTTACTTGTGAAGCGCAGAGGGCATCGATGGCGTTTTTTGCCATCGACGGTGTTGCAGGGTGCTTTTTTTCTTTGCTTACTTTCTTTTTGGGCATGCAAAAAGACAAAGTGTTCTATTTGATCGCCGCTTTTTGGCGACCCGTAGGGTGAGGCACGTAGCGCCGAATAAAGTGAGTCGCCCAGCGAGGGCGAAACCAAGGCTAGCAGTAAGTTGAAAAAACTAGTCGAAGATCAGGCATCTAAACAAAGGCATTCGCTACCCGCTCAGCTGGATACCCGATCGGGATCGGGTATGACGAGATACCAAAGAATCTGCACGCAAAGTTTCGAAGGTGATTCTTAAAATATTAGAGCCGCACTTACCGTCTATTTACTTTTATAACTTGCCTATCAGTCACAATAAAATCGAGTGGAATATCCCAGCCATCACTCGGTAAGGCGTTAACTTCTTGGCAGTGGTGGGCGAGTCCAATCATGATGGGTTTGCGCATTTTTTTATTCCGCTTATAGGCGAAGGCGCGGTCGTAATATCCGCCGCCCATGCCTAGTCGTCGTCCTTCTTTATCAAATCCCGTCAATGGCAGAAGCACGATATCGAGTGTGTTTGAAGCCTGTGCTTGGCGACGATATCCGCTCGGTTCGCCAATGCCATAACGATTCGGGCGCAGGGTTTGGCCGTAGCGATACCGGTAAAAATCCATGTGATTGCTTGCTGGGGCTTGCGATATTCTGGGTAAATAACAATGTTTGTTTTTTAGGCTTGCGTGGCGTAACAGCGGCGCCGGTGAGATTTCACCATCGCTGGCAATATACGCCGCAATATGACGAGCCTCGCGAAACGCGGGCAGCCGAATTAAACGCTGCATTAATTGATTGGCGGCGACGGTTTGCTGATCCTTGCTTAGACTTTGGCGTCTAGCGCGGAGCTCGCGTCGCAGTCTGGATTTAAGGGCAGAGTTCATGCTGGCAGTATAGCGCTGACACGCAAAAAGTGTGATGGCTTATCGGTGTAGTTGAATGGCAAAACAGTGTAGAAAATAGGCCCCAAGATACCGCCGGCTACGTGGCCCTTGAACCCAGCGGTTCAAGGTGGAGTTCTCCGCAAGATTTTTAGGCTTTCCGACAAGCGGACATGCACACCAATCTCGGCTAAAGCCCTCCGGGGTAAAAAGCATCGGCTCAGGGGTCTAAGCAGCCTAGCTAATATCCCAGGGTGTAACAAAGTATACCGCTTGGCTTTGTCTAATAACAGGGTGGACCTATAAGGGGATATGCCTGTTTACACTAATTTGATTATCTCAGTGGGTGTTTGCTTTACCGAACTAGTATCGGCGGCCTAGCTAATATCTAACTGCTTGCAGCGTTGTAAGGTTTGTTCAACTTTGTCGCTAATGCGGTTTACTGTTTGGGTTTCCGCTTCGGTTGGGGTGGCATTTTGTTTGGCTTGCAGCATTTCATAGCTTATATTCAACGCCGCCATAACAGCGATGCGCTCAAGTCCAATGACTTTGCCTGAGGTGCGAATGCCGCGCATTTTTTGGTCGAGAAATTGCCCTGCTTGCATTAGCGCAACTTGTTCTTCGGGTGGGCAGGCCACTTGATATTCTTTGTCTAATATTTTTATGCTGATGGTGTTCGTGCTCACGACTCTTTCTCCAGCGCGCGCAGGCGCTGAATCATGGATTCAACTTTCGCGCGGGCAATATCTGTTTTTTCGATCAGTTGTTCGCGCTCAGAACGCCAGTGCAGGGCGTCCGCTTTTAAGGCGCGATTTTCCTTGTCTAATTGTTCACACAACTGGACAATTTCGTCTACTTTTCGTTCCAAAAGTTGCAACTGTCGCTGATCCATCTTTAGATTGCGTCCGTTTGTAGAAAGATATTGGATAATAGTAGAGCGGGCCCTGCGGGTGGGTCAATGTAATTAAATGGGCTTGTTTGTGCTTAGTATTGAGATTCGATTTTATCTGGCTTCGGCGCTACCATTGCCGGCTAATGATGTATTAATGGAAATGTATAAATGACCGCCAGTTTAGAGCACGACGATCTCGCCAATTTATTTTTGAGTCTAGGCGCCTTGCAGCCGCCTGCCGAGTTGCATGGTTATGCGGCGGGCTTTGTCTCGGTGGGTGGGCGTATTACCGCAGATGGCTGGCTTAAGCACTGTATTGATTTATTGGATTGCGAAGCTCCCGACCCAGATCAAAGCGACGCTTTGTACCGAGTATATAGCTCGGCGCTAGACGGCATGGAGTCTGGCGAGATGAGCTTAGATTTATTGTTGCCAGATGATGAATTCGATTTAGATCAGCGCATCGCGAGTTTGGGGCAGTGGTGCCAAGGTTATTTGACTGGCTTTGCGATGGCGGGCAAGCAGCAAAGCGTTGATAAGCAAAAAGCGTATTCGGCGGATTTAACGGAAGCGATTAGCGATATCGCCGCCATCGCTCAAGTGTCGGCCGATGAGCAAACCGATGAAGAGGGCGAACAAGACTATTTCGCGGTGTGTGAGTATGTGCGGGTTGCGGCTATGACAATCTTCATCGAGTGCAATGGTGGTGAGGTGGCGGCAGATGATAGCAATACGCCGCGTTTGCACTGATTTACATAATGCAGGTGTATGTGGGCGCTAAGTATAAGCGCGCCTGTGATAAGCTTTTGTAGTATTTAGTAAAGCGATTTCCCCAGCACTTAACGGTAATGAGAAAAGTATGACGATTAGTAAGCAGGAATTTGCCCGTCGCCGCAAAAATTTGATGGCGCTGATGGAGCCCGACAGCATTGCCGTTGTACCTTCTGCCAAAATGGTCACCCGCAATCGGGATTCCGAGTATGCCTTTCGTCAAGATAGCGATTTTTATTACCTAACAGGCTTTGATGAGCCTAATGCGGTGTTGGTGCTATTGCCGGGCCGCGCTGCTGGCGAGTGTGTGATGTTCTGCCAAGACCGCGATCCGGCTATGGAGTTGTGGACGGGATACCGCGCCGGCCCAGAGGGTGCGTGCACCAATTATGGCGCTGACGACGCGTTTCCGATTGGCGATATCGACGATATATTGCCGGGCCTGTTAGAGGGGCGTCAGCGCGTGTATTACGCCATGGGTCGCCATACCGAATTTGATCAGCAAGTTATGCAGTGGGTGAATGTGATCCGCTCCAAGGTTCGCACCGGCGCTCAGCCTCCGGGAGAGTTTCTGGATTTAGATCACCATTTACATGATCTACGCTTATATAAGTCTGCGGCTGAATTAAAAGTAATGCGCCGCGCTGGCGAGATTTCAGCCGAGGCTCATTCCCGCGCCATGCGCGCCTGTCGCCCCGGCGTGTATGAGTATCAGCTTGAGGCTGAAATCCTTCATGAATTTGGCCGTAATGGCGCGCGCTTTCCTGCGTACAGCACCATTGTGGGTGCCGGTGAAAATGGTTGTATTTTGCATTATGTTGAGAACAGCTGCGAAGTCCGCGATGGCGATTTAGTCTTGATAGACGCGGGTTGTGAGTTGAAGTACTACGCTGCGGACATTACCCGAACCTTTCCCGCCAACGGTCGGTTTAGCGCCGAGCAGCGGGCGCTATATGATGTGGTGCTCGACTCACAAAAGGCAGCCATTGCTGCGGTGAAACCGGGTAATCACTGGAATCAACCTCATGATGAAACCGTTAAAGTTATCACTGCGGGCCTGGTGAAGTTGGGGCTTCTTAATGGCGATGTGAGTGCTCTTATTGCGGCCGAGGCCTACAAACCTTTTTATATGCATCGCGCTGGTCATTGGTTGGGTATGGACGTGCATGACGTGGGTGATTACAAGGTCGGTGGCGAGTGGCGAGTGCTTGAAGAAGGCATGGTGCTCACGGTTGAACCGGGTATTTATGTGGCGCCGAACAATACGGATGTCGATGCTAAATGGCGCGGTATTGGTATTCGCATCGAAGACGATGTGGCGGTGACTAAAACCGGCTGCGAAGTGTTAACAGCAGCGGTGCCCAAAGAAGTCGACGAGATCGAGGCCTTGATGGCGGAGGCTCGTCTTGCCGCGCACTGATTACGATGTGGTTATTGCTGGCGGCGGTATGGTTGGCGCCAGCTTGGCATTATGTCTTGATAGTTATAGCCGCGCCGGTTTGCGGGTTTTGCTTGTCGAAAATTTCCCGCTGCCTCCCGTTAGTGAAGGCAAGCCGGCCTACCGGCCGAGCTTTGATGCGCGCTCTACTGCCTTATCATTTGGCAGTGCTCAGATTTATGACGAGTTGGGGGTGTGGCCGCTGCTTGCGGAACATATTTGCACCATTTCGCAGGTTCATGTGTCTGACCGTGGCCATTTTGGCAGCATGTTGATGAGTGCGGCCAGTCAAGGCTGGCCAGCCTTGGGCTATGTTGTTGAAAACGCGTGGCTGGGCAATGTCTTGCTTAATCAACTACGCCAACATACCCGCGTTGAATGTTTGTCACCTGCCTCGGTAGAGTCGGTGACGGTTTCCAAAGGATATGCGAGCTTATGTGTGCGTGAGGGCGATACTTCACGGGAGATAACAACGCAGCTAGTCGCCGTTGCCGACGGGGCAGATTCCGGTCTGCGTACCCAGTTGGGTATTGGCGCCAGCGTTGACGATTATCACCAAGTTGCGGTGATCGCTAATGTTGCCACTGAAAAACATCATGACGGCTGTGCTTACGAGCGGTTTACCGAGAGAGGGCCGCTGGCATTGCTGCCTTTATTGGCCGATGAGTCTGGTGTGTCACGCTCGGCTTTGGTTTGGACCTTTCCTGAAAATATGGCCGACGAAGTGGCTAGTTGGTCCGATGAGGGTTTTTTAGCCGAGCTTCAACGTAACTTTGGTTACCGCTTGGGGCGGCTGCGAAAAGTGGGTCAGCGCAATTCCTTTCCGCTGCGCTTGATGCAGGCCGACGAACAGGTGCGCGCTCAAGTTGCGGTGCTTGGGAATGCCGCACACTCGCTGCATCCGGTTGCGGGGCAGGGGTTTAATTTGGCCCTGCGTGACCTTGAGTGTTTGAGCCGCTTAGTGGCGACTGCTCACGCCAAGGGCGAAAATTTAGGCGACTTAAAATTACTACAAAGCTATACAAAGAGTCAGCGTGGAGATCAATTGGTCACTACGACCTTCTCTGATCAGCTGACGGGTATTTTCAGTAACCGTAAGCCGGTATTGAGCCTTCTCAGGAACTTAGGCCTGTCCATGCTGGATGTGAGTCCACCGGTAAAATCACGGTTTGTAGCCAGAGCAGCGGGTATTTTGCCCGGTGCTGCAGCGGAGTAATACGAATGTCGGCAGAGAATATCGCTGATTTTGATTTAGTGATTGTGGGCGCGGGTCTGGCGGGCGCTGCGCTTGCTTTGGCGGTGGCAGATTTGCCGCTCAAGGTAGCTCTGGTTGAGGCGCAGGCGGTTCGTGAAGGCTGGCCGAAAATTGAAGAAAGCGTGTTCGATTACGACGCCAGAGTCAGTGCACTGACCGAAGCCTCGCGTCATTTTTTAGATGAAATTGGCGCATGGTCTGATATCGCCAGCCGCCGTGCCTGCGCGTATACCGATATGGAAGTGTGGGACGGCGAAGGCACCGGACGTATTCATTTTGCCGCCAGCGAAGTGCGGCGAACGGCACTGGGTCATATCGTCGAGAATCGATTGATTAATGCATCGCTGATTAATAATCTGCGAGAGAGTGCACGGGTAAAATGTTTTTTCGGTATGCCGGTGGAAACCATGGATCGGCAGCAGGGTTTTATTAGTTTGCATCTCGCTGGCGGTAAAGTGGTGCGCAGCCCCTTGGTGGTCGCTGCCGATGGGGCCAACTCTAAGATTCGCGACTGGGCTGGCTTTGTTACCCGCGAATGGGATTACCATCACCACGCCATTGTGGCGACGGTAGAAACCGAGCGTCCGCATAGTAACACCGCGTGGCAGCGCTTTTTGCCGGAAGGCCCGCTGGCATTTTTGCCACTGCAAGATGAGGCCGGTGAGCAGCGTTACTGTTCTATTGTGTGGTCGGTAAAGCCAGATATTGCCGAGCAATTGATGGCGTTAGACGATGATGCGTTTTGCGCTGAGTTGGCGGCCAAGTTTGAGCATCGCCTTGGTGCGGTATTGGCGAGTAGCCGGCGTTTTAGTTTTCCGCTGCGACAGCGTCATGCGGCAGACTATGTCTGTGACGGCGTGGTGTTGCTGGGGGATGCGGCGCACACCATTCACCCCTTGGCGGGGCAGGGTATTAACCTCGGTTTCCAGGATGCCATGGTGTTAGCGGAAGAGTGTCGCCGCGCTTGTGAGCGAGGGCTGAACTTGGCAGACACGGCCGTGCTGAATCGCTATCAGCGTCGGCGTAAAGGTGGCAATTTGGCGATGATGGCGATGATGGAGGGGTTTCAGCATTTATTTGAAACACCGGCCATGCCGCTGCGCTTATTACGTAATACCGGAATGCGCTGGTTGGATTCGGCGCTGCCCTTAAAGCGCCAGATTATTGCCAAGGCAATGGGCTTGGCGGATAAGCCCTAGCACTAAATCCGGCGATTAGCTGAGTGAATCAGCCTCGCTGCTAATATTGATGCAGAATAAATCGCGGAATTCATTGAGAAGTTTAATGATAATAATTATCATCTACGCCCGAATTTCTTGTGAGAGGCTTGGATGATGCAAAAACTCGCGCTGATTGTTGTAGCAACCCTAGTTCTGGCGGCATGTGGTAATAGTGAACCGTCTGCGGTAAAAGGCCCAGAATTGGTGATTTACAGCTCACGGATAGAGCAGCTTATTAAGCCCATCTTCGATGATTTTACCAAGGAAACCGGTATTACCATTCGCTACGTCACTGACGAGGCGGGGCCCTTGTTGGCGCGTTTGAAGGCTGAGGGCGAGAACTCCCCTGCGGATATGTTAATTACCGTTGACGCTGGCAACCTGTGGCACGCGGCGGAAATGGGTATTTTGCAGCCGATACAATCTGACGTGTTGACCAGTAATATTCCTGCTGCTTTGCGCGATGAGCAGGGACGCTGGTATGGCGTTTCCATTCGCGCTCGGACTATCGTCTATGCCACTGATCGAGTTAAACCTGAGGAGTTGGCGGGCTATGAAGACCTAGCTGGCCCGCAGTGGAATGGTCGTCTGTGTTTGCGTACTTCTAAAAAGGTATATAACCAGTCGCTGGTTGCCAGCATGATCGTCGCCTTAGGTGCTGAAAAAGCGGAAAAGGTTGTTAGTGGCTGGGTGAATAATTTAGCGGTGTCGCCGTTTGCCAACGACATTAAGGTGGTTGAGGCTATCGACGCTGGGCAATGCGATGTCGGCTTGGTAAACACCTATTATCTAGCGCGTATGCTGGTTGATAACCCTGATTTGCCGGTAGGTTTGTTCTGGGCGAATCAAACTGGTGAGGGCGCTGCTGCTCGCGGTACGCATGTGAATGTTTCTGGCGCAGGTATAACCAAAGCCAGCAAGCATAAAGAGAATGCGCTGCGGTTATTGGAGTGGTTGTCTGGTCCGTCAGCACAGTATGATTTTGCGCATTTGAATCAGGAATACCCTGTGAATGACAAGACCGCACCCTCTGAGCTTATTAAGCAGTGGGGCAGTTTCCGTGCCGACACAATGCCGCTAAGTGAGGCGGGTCGTCTGCAAGGTGATGCGATTCGCATAATGGACAGACAGGGATATCGCTGAGTGTCAGTTAGCCCCCCACCAGTTACGTCATCTCCAGTAAGCGCGTTTTCACAGACGTCTACAACGCCGCGCCGATCAAGCGCGGCGTTGTGGTTGTTGCGTGTAATTGGGGTTGCCGCGGTATTGGCGGTGATGGCACCGATTTTAGTGGTGGTGCTGAGCTGGAGCTCCTCCCAAACCGATGTCTGGCAACACTTGATTGCGACCCAGTTGGGGAGCTTGTTATTTAACACCTTGCTGTTGCTGGCGGGGGTGGGTCTGCTAGTCAGTATCTTGGGTATTGGCTTGGCGTGGTTCACGG
Organism: Zhongshania sp.; assembly: GCA_018066965.1. GTDB lineage: Bacteria > Pseudomonadota > Gammaproteobacteria > Pseudomonadales > Spongiibacteraceae > Spongiibacter. The sequence goes on from JAGPVP010000070.1 coordinate 32,239, forward strand.
TGATGTGTGAATTCCCCGGCCGAGCGTGGTTTGAATGGCTGCTGATGCTGCCCATGGCGGTGCCTGCCTATGTGATGGCGTTTGTCATTTTGGGCGTGTTTGATTTTGGTGGGCCGCTGCAGAGCTTTTTAAGATTACAGTTCGGTCAGCAATACGGCAGTATAGATGTTCGTAATGCTGCCACCGTGATTATTGTGTTTGCGTTAGTTTTATATCCCTACGTGTATATGCTGGCGCGCAGTGCATTCCTTTCACAAAGCAGCGACACAACCGAAGCTGCCAGAGTTTTGGGTTGTAACCCTTGGCAGGCGTTTTATCGTGTTGCTCTGCCAATGGCGCGGCCCGCCATTGTTGCAGGGGTGAGCTTGGCGATGATGGAAACCCTCGCTGATTTCGGTACCGTGGCGGTGTTTAATTACGACACGTTTACCACGGCGATTTATAAGGCGTGGTTTGGTTTTTTTAATATCCAGGCTGCTGCGCAGTTAGCGTCGATACTACTTTTATTTGTAGCCTTAACCTTATTTGCTGAGCGTCGTTCTCGCGGTGGCCGCCGGTTTGTGCAGGGCGGGCGTTTGCAGCATCGCTATCGATTCCCAGTAAAGCCGGTTAAGGCGTGGGCGATGACGGCTATTTGCACCTTGGTGCTAGCCATGGCATTTGTGTTGCCAGTCTTGCAGTTAATTCTGTGGGCGATTGATAACGGCGCGATGCAGTTAAATACCCGATTTTTTGAGCTATTACAGCACACCGTGTTATTGGCTGGGCTGGCGGCGGCGATTACGGTGTTTCTCGCTCTGGTATTGGCATTCAATCGTCGCCAAGTGAAGCGCGGCGGTTTTTTTAGTATGGCGCAATTGGGCTACGCTTTGCCGGGTTCGGTATTGGCGGTGGGTATTATGTTGTCGTTTACCTTTATCGATAATCAGCTTTTGATTCCCCTTCAGCGGTTTTTAGGTATGTCGCCAGCCCCAGTGTTAGTTGGCTCTATTTTAACGTTGTTGGCAGCCTACTGGATTCGCTTTCTGGCGGTGGCTAGCGGGCCATTGGAATCGTCGCTTGAGCGTATTCGCCCAAGCTTGCCTGAAGCGGCCCGCACCTTAGGTGCAAATGGTAGTGATTTGGTGTGGCGTATTTATTTGCCCATGCTCCGCCCGGGTTTGCTGACGGCGGCGGTCTTGGTTTTTGTCGATGTGATGAAAGAAATGCCGGCTACTTTGCTGCTTCGTCCTTTTGGCTGGGACACCCTAGCAGTGCGAATTTACGAGATGACCGCAGAGGGGCAGTGGCAGCTTGCGGCGCTGCCCGCATTGGCCTTGGTGGCGGTGGGATTAATCCCGGTGATAATCAGTATTCGTCGCAGTAGTCATTGAGCACTTTGTATTTGTCGGTAGCGGCGTTAAAATGCGCCCATCTAACGTATCGTCAGTAGAGGACGGCCTTAAATGAGCAATACCCCCAGCGAATTAAAATATGCCAGCAGCCACGAGTGGGCGCGCCTCGAATCAGACGGCACGGTTACCGTAGGCATTAGCCACCACGCTCAGAATGCACTGGGTGATGTGGTGTTTATCGAATTGCCCGAAGTCGGAGCAGAGTATTCACAAGGTGATGAGGCTGCGGTTGTCGAGTCTGTAAAAGCGGCTTCAGATATTTATGCGCCGGTTTCGGGTGAAATAATCGAAGTGAATGATTCTTTAGACGAAAGCCCAGAAACGGTAAATGAATACCCCTACAGCGACGGTTGGTTTTTTCGTATCCAGCCTTCGGATCTGAGTGAGTTAGATAACTTGCTGGATGCCGAGGCCTACGATGAGCAGTGTGACGAGTAATTTTCGCTGCTGCTTTAAAAGCCCGGCATTGACCGGGCTTTTTTTATGGGCGAGAAAGGTGTTTAGTCGCGAAGACTGATAACGGGCCAGCCGGCTGCATTTGCGGCTGCTTTCAGGGTGTCGTCAGGATCTACCGCAATGGGGTGGTCAACGGCTTTTAGCAGCGGTAAATCATTATGAGAGTCGCTGTAAAAATAGCTGCCATTAAGTGAGTGGCCGGTTTCTTCAAGCCAATGGTTTAAGCGAGTGACTTTGCCTTCTTGGAAGCAGGGAATACCACTGGGCTTGCCGGTGTAGCGCCCGTTGACGACCTCGCCTTCGCTGGCGAGTAAGGTTTTTACACCTAAAGCCTCGGCAATTGGCCTTGTGACGAAACTATTGGTGGCGGTAATTATCATAACAAAGTTGCCGGCATCGCGGTGCTGTTGTAATAGCGCATCTGCCTTGGGGAGGCGCAGTGGCGCAATGTATTCGGCCATAAAGTTGGCGTGCATTGCATCCAGTTCGGCGCGGTCGTATTTGCGTAGCGGGCTTAATGCGAAGCGTAAATAGGCGTCGATATCGAGGCCGCCGCGTTGGTATTGCAGATAGAATTCATCGTTTTTGGCTTTAAATTCGTCACTGTCGACAATGCCTTTGGCGACTAAAAATTCGCCCCAGGCGTGATCACTATCACCGCCCAGCAAGGTATTGTCTAAATCAAAAATGGCGAGGGCCATGGGTCTCTCCAAAATACAGGGCTGCTAAGGCGGCATAGCATAGCGTTTGATGGCTGCTTTTTCATCTTTCTGGCGCCTTAGCAGTAGAGTGAATTCCCAGGGTCGGGAATTTGTGGAACAATAGAAAACAGAAATAAAATCAAAACAATAGGTGATGTAGTGATTGACTCGGATGGATTTCGTCCCAACGTTGGCATCGTGCTTGCAAATGAGCAAGGGCAGGTGTTGTGGGCGCGCCGTGTTGGTCAAAGTGCTTGGCAGTTTCCGCAGGGCGGCATTCACGAAGGCGAATCTCCCGAGGCGGCTTTATATCGTGAACTGTATGAGGAAGTGGGGCTGCGTGAAAGCGATGTTGATTTGCTTGCTTGCACGCGCGGTTGGCTGCGCTATCGTCTGCCGCAGCGCTTGATTCGGCGTGATAATAAGCCGTTGTGCATTGGCCAGAAGCAGAAATGGTTTTTGCTGCAAATGAAGGCTGACGACAATAAGGTCAGTTTCCATTGTGGTGATAAGGCTGAATTTGATCATTGGCAGTGGGTTAGCTATTGGTATCCGCTCGGTCAGGTTGTGGCGTTTAAGCGTGAGGTTTATCGACGTGCTATGAAAGAATTGGCACCTCGACACGCGCGCCTGGTAAAAGACGCCATGATGGGTGAATCGCTATGATGTTAGAAGCGCTGCGAAGTATTGTTCAGGCAGTGAATGCTGCGGGCAATTTGCAGGCCGCGCTGGACATTATTGTTAGTCGTATTGCCGAGGTGATGGGCACCGAGGTGTGCACAGTGTATTTGCGTGACCCCGATTCGGGTCGCCTTATATTTATGGCCAACCAAGGTTTGAATCCAGACCTTGTTGGTAAAATAAGTCTTAGCCCTGATGAAGGTTTGGTGGGGCAGGTTGCCCGCCGCGAAGAGCCGGTTAACTTAGATCACGCGGAAAAACATCCTAACTTCTTATATCTGCCGGGTATTGGTGAAGAGCAGTATCACTCATTTTTGGGTGCGCCGATTATTCATCAGCGCACGGTGATGGGGGTGTTGGTTGTTCAGCAAAAAGACAGTCGTCGCTTTGATGAAGATGAAGAAGCCTTTTTAGTAACGATGTCGGCCCAGTTGGCAGGCGTTATTGCTCATGCCCGGGCCACAGGTTCTATTACTACATCTCAGAATGTGGTCGGGGCAACGGCATCGTTTAAAGGGATAGCTGGGGCGACAGGCGTGGCTATCGGGCGTGCGGTCATAGTGGCCCCGGTTGCTGATTTACACTCGGTTCCGCGTCGGCAGAGCGATGATCCGCAACTTGAGTTGCAGGCATTTCAATCGGCCTTAAGCGCGGTGCGGACAGATATTCACGCTCTTAGTGAAAAATTACTGACGCATTTACCCGCCGATGAACACGCCTTGTTTGACGTGTATCTGCGTATTATCGATGACGGCTCTTGGGCTGCGGAAGTCGTTAAAAAAATTAACGAAGGTGAGTGGGCGCAGGGCGCGTTGAGCCAGGTGATGTCCAGTCATATTCGCACCTTTGAAATGATGGAAGATGCTTATTTCAAAGAGCGCGCGACGGATATAAAAGATCTCGGTCGCCGTGTATTGGCCTATTTGCAAACTAGTGAGGTAGAGCCAGCCGAATACCCAGATAAAACAATTCTGGTTGGCGAAGAGCTGACCGCTTCTATGCTCGGTGAAGTGCCTCGCGAGAAATTGGTGGGCATGGTGTCGGTGCGGGGCTCAAGTAACTCCCACGTCGCTATTTTGGCTCGGGCGATGGGCATACCCACCGTGATGGGGGCCAGCGATTTACCTTATACCCAAATTGAAAACGCCAATCTTATTGTCGATGGCTACTCCGGGTATGTGCATTACAATCCGTCGGCGGAAGTGTACGAGCATTTCCGTTCGGTGTCGGAAGAAGATCAGGTTTTAACTCAGGGCTTGGAAGCGCTGCGGGATTTGCCAAGCGAAACTCTAGACGGTCATCGTATGCCGTTGTGGGTGAACACGGGTTTGATGGCAGATGTGGCGCGGTCTTTGGATCGTGGTGCCGAAGGCGTTGGCTTATATCGAACTGAAATCCCCTTTTTATTGCGCGAGCGTTTTCCTAGTGAGGAAGAGCAGCGGGCGATTTATCGCGAGCAATTGATAGCGTTTGCACCCTTGCCAGTGACCATGCGCACCCTCGATATTGGTGGTGATAAGGCCCTGCCGTATTTCCCCATCGAAGAAGAAAATCCCTTTTTAGGTTGGCGCGGAATTCGAGTTACTCTCGATCATCCTGAAATATTTCTGGTGCAGGTCAGGGCGATGCTCAAGGCCAGTGAGGGCCTGAATAATCTGCGTATTATGTTGCCAATGATCAGCAATGTGCAGGAAGTTGACGAGGCCCTCGATCTTGTTCGGCGCGCCTATGACGAGCTGATCGAGGACGGGTGGGATATCACCTTGCCGCCAATCGGCGTCATGGTTGAAGTGCCGGCGGCGGTCTATCAGGCGCGGCAATTGGCGCGACGAGTTGATTTTCTATCAGTGGGGTCAAACGATTTAACCCAGTATTTATTGGCCGTTGATCGCAATAATACTCGGGTTGCTGACCTGTACCACGCCTATCATCCTGCAGTGCTAAATAGCTTGCAGCAGGTTGTGGATGCCGCTCACGCCGAAGGTAAGCCGGTGGGGATTTGCGGTGAGCTTGCGGGTGATCCGGCGGCAGTTTTATTGCTGATGGCAATGGGCTACGACATGTTGTCGATGAATGATAATAGTTTGCTCAGGGTTAAGGCGGTGATTCGCAGCTGTCGCTTTGATGAGCTTCAGGCCCTGTTGAATAGCGCGATGCTGGTTGAGACCGCAGACGAAGTTAAGGCGCTGCTGCGCAAGGTTATGATTGATATTGGGATGGAGCGTTTGCTTCAGCCAATAGGCGCCTAAGTTAGGCGCCGGAATCTTCTATAAAGCTAAAGTGCTGAAGCGTTTCTTGTTGTGACGCGTCGGTGGCATAGCGCTTTTCCCAAACGTCCCACTGGCCATTTTTTGCTGCGCTAACAATGCTGCTTGAGCGTGTGCCGTAGCCTTCAAACTTGACGAAGCGACACGACAATGCGCGATATATTTCCTCGTCGGTGTTCATTGTCGGCGTCATATCCTGCAGCATATTTAGTAGTGCATCGTGGTCTTTTTTGCCTGTCATGACCGCGCTCATGTCTGCGTAGCCTTTCTTGGTTTTTTCGTTTTCGTCGCTAAGTGGAATATTGCCTATGGCATGGATACCTGCAGTGAGCGTGCGCCAAGTGGGTTCGACGTTGTTGGTATAACAGAGGCGATCACCATCACTGGCGATAAAATTAAAGGGGCGGTATTGGCTTTTTTCTAATTCTAGTTGCGCAAAGAATTGGTCGCTGTTTTGTGAGCTGAGCAGAAAATCTTTAACTAAATTGCCGCGACTGCGATCTCCGGTCGCCATTTCTTCTCGTAAATTGGTAACTGCAGCAAAGCGACCATTGCGGCTAACCCCTAGCCAGCTGCCGCCAAACTCTAAATCTCTGCCGGCGAGGATTTGCGGGTGCTCTGGCCAGAAATTGGCGGCGAGGGTGGGGCGCTGAAAAAACTCGTCACGATTGGCGGCGACGGTTAGGGCTTGTTCCGAGGCGTTTTGCCAGCTCAATAATATCAGGCACATTGGTCCATTCGCTGTTGTTTGTGGGCGTTGGTCGTCATAATAGCAGCTTTGCTGGAGACGTCAGCGGCATGATTTTATTGGTGTATTTGGCCGTTGGCGCAGTTGCGGGCTTGTCCGCCGGTTTGTTTGGTGTTGGTGGCGGCTTGGTAATTGTTCCCGCGCTGGTTGTCTGTTTTGGATTTTTGGCGGTGGCACCTGAGGTGGCAATGCAGTTGGCAGTGGGTACCTCACTGGCGACTATTGTGGTGACATCAATGAGCTCGGTGCGTGCCCATCACCAGCTCGGTAATATTGATTGGCCGTGCTGGCGGGTGCTGGCGCCAGGGATCGCGATTGGCGTTGTTTGCGGTGTAGCAACGGCGGCGATACTACCTGGGCAGGTGTTAAAGCTGGCGTTTGGTGTATTCAGCTTGATTATTGCCGCGTATATGGGGTTTGGGGTGGTGCCTGCGGCGTCGCGACAGCTTCCGAATCCTATGGGTTTAACGTCGGCGGGCGTCGTTATTGGCTATTTTTCGGCGATGTTTGGTATTGGTGGCGGCTCTTTAACGGTACCGTATTTAAGTTGGTGTAATGTGCGTATGCAGACGGCGGTGGCAACGTCGGCGGCCTGTGGTTTGCCTATTGCGGTGGTTGGTTCGGTGAGTAATATGGTCGCCGGTTTTGGTCATCAAGATCTGCCGGTCTATAGTTTCGGTTTTATATATCTGCCGGCATTTGTTGGCATCGTTTTGTTGAGCGCGCCGTTTGCAAAGCTAGGTGCGCACTGGGCGCAGCGGCTTTCGCCGACACGTTTGAAGCAGTGTTTTGCGATGTTTTTGCTGGTGGTGGGTAGTCAGTTTATTTGGGGAGCGCTTTAAGGCATGTTGATACATCCAAATTTTGATCCGGTTGCGGTGCAAATTGGGCCGCTGGCGATACATTGGTATGGGCTAATGTATTTGGCGGGTTTTGCTGCGGCGTGGTTTATTGCTAAAAGTCGAACCAAGCAGCCGTGGAGCCCGTTGAATGAGGCGCAGGTTGAGGATTTAATTTTTTACGGTGCGGTGGGTGTCATCGTTGGCGGCCGATTTGGCTACGTTATGTTTTATAATTTTCCGCAGTTTTTACAAGACCCGCTGTGGTTATTCCGGGTGTGGGAGGGCGGTATGGCCTTTCACGGCGGCCTGCTGGGTGTTGTCGTTGCAGTGGCGTTGTATGCTCGCCGTATTAAAGTGCCGGTCTCGGCGCTGTGGGACTTTATCGCGCCGCTGGCGCCGATAGGCTTAGGTTTGGGGCGTATTGGTAACTTTATAGGTCAAGAATTGTGGGGGCGCCCGACAGATCAGCCGTGGGGTATGTTGTTCCCTAGAGATCCTTTACAGCTGCCCCGTCACCCCTCGCAACTTTATCAATTTGCGCTTGAGGGCGTACTGTTATTTATTATTATATTTTGGTTCACTCGTAAGCAGCGGCCTCCTTATGCGGCGGGATCGTTGTTCTTGCTGTGTTACGGGTGCTTCCGCTTCTTGGTCGAGTTTGTTCGTGAGCCCGACCGCCATATTGGCTTTGATTTGCTAGGCTGGATGACCCGCGGGCAGGAATTGTCGCTGCCCATGATTATCATCGGCGGTGGTTTGTTAATTTGGACTTACTCGCGTTCAGCCGCTAAAGGTGGGAAATAATATGCAGCAGTATTTAGATTTGTTGCGAGATGTGCGTGATAACGGTACTGACAAAGGTGATCGCACCGGCGTGGGTACGCGCTCAGTATTTGGTCGTCAGTTGCGGTTTGATTTAAGGCAAGGTTTCCCGCTGCTGACAACCAAGAAAGTACATTTGCGCAGTATTATTAACGAGCTGATTTGGTTTTTAGAGGGCAGTTGTGACAATAACTGGTTGCGTGATCGTGGTGTCACTATTTGGAATGAATGGGCGTTAGAGAATGGCGACCTCGGCCCGATTTATGGCAAACAGTGGCGTAGCTGGGCCTGCCCGGATGGCTCAACTGTAGATCAGATAAGTGAGGTGGTGGACATGATTCGCCGCAAGCCAGACTCTCGACGACTGTTGGTGAATGCATGGAATCCCGCCGATTTGCCGGATGAATCGCTTAGCCCGCAAGAAAATGCGCGTCGCGGTAAGGCTGCGCTACCGCCGTGCCATACCTTGTTTCAGTTTTACGTGGCTGAAGGTCGTTTGTCGTGTCAGTTGTATCAGCGTAGCGCCGACTTGTTTCTGGGGGTGCCGTTTAACATCGCGAGCTACGCGCTGCTTACCCATATGATTGCCCAGCAATGCGATTTAGACGTAGGTGATTTTGTGCACACCTTCGGCGATTGTCATCTTTACCAAAACCATCTAACTGACGATATTGTCGAAGAGCAGCTGCGTCGGGAGCCTCGGGCATTGCCACAATTGCTCATCAAGAGACGCCCAGCGTCGATTTTTGACTACACGGCTGAGGATTTTGAGTTTGAGGCTTATGATCCGCATCCGCCTATCAAGGCGCCGATAGCAATCTAGCGAGGAAGACTAGTGATTACCGTTTCACTTATTGTTGCGATGGCAAAAAACCGAGTCATCGGTGTAAATAATCAGCTGCCGTGGCGTTTACCTGCCGATCTAAAGCATTTTAAGGCGACCACAATGGCGAAGCCCATTGTAATGGGGCGCAAGACTTGGGAGTCGATTGGCCGCCCTCTGCCGGGCCGTTTTAACATAGTTATTAGTCGTCAGCAGGGCTATGTCGCTGAGGGTGCCTCGGTGGTGAATAGTTTGGCTGATGGTCTCGCTTTAGCTTGTCGCGAGGCTGTATCAGCAGGACTTGATGAAGTGTTTGTTATTGGTGGTGAGGCTATCTACCGCCAAGCGCTGGCCGACGCCGTTAAAATCTATTTAACCGAGGTGGATGTTGAACTTGAAGGGGATGCCTGGTTTCCAGAAATTGAACAAAATGAGTGGAAAGAGGTCGCTCGCAAGTGTTACCCAGTAACATTGGATGAAAACCCCGCCCATTGCTTTGTGACTTTGCGGCGAATTTGATTAAATAAGTTGTTTTTTGGAATCTCATGGTTTGTGTGCGATTCTAGTTTGCTGCGAATTTGCTCTTATTGAGCGTTACTTAATTGGTGTGAGGTGTTACTGCTCTTCACGAAAATGTAACTCTTCACCACAAAAAAATGACAAGAAATTTTATATTACGAAACATTTAGTTTTGTCGTTGATTCTTACGTTTGCACATGATTAAAATAAGTCCCGCTGTATGAAAGCACGGTCTTACGACTGGCCGTACGGCTGACAGAAGATAATAAGCTCTGCTTTCACTAAACGTCCCAAATAGGAAAAGCAATTCCCATGAAAACGCAACGATTGAAAACAATCGCGCTGGCGGTCAG
>JAGPVP010000075.1 GCA_018066965.1 Zhongshania sp.
GGCGTGTGGGGTTCTTGCTGGAATTAGCGAAGGAAACATGCACCAGCAGTAGGTGAAGCATCAACCAGATAATCCGATGAGATGCCGGTCTGTCTCACTCTCATGCAAAGGTAAGATCAACCATTTAATCCGCTTACCCTAAAATTTTTATTTACGGTGTAACGAAAAAACATGGGGAAGGTGTTTTTAATATAAGCTTGTTCCCTCATCATATGGCGTGCACTAATACCACGGCTTAGTCGAACTATCACTCCGCGTGGATCGAGCCGATACACTTCGCCTTCAATTTCCTCACTGTCCTGATCGTGAAACAGAATACTCCCGCGTAGGTATTCACCTAATTGCAGTGGTGTATTCGCTTGCTGGGCCAACAAAATTCCACATTCCGAGATCTCTAACACACGGTAGGCAGTGTCTTTATCCACTGTTAGTGGTGGTTGCGCGGCTCTGGGGTAGGGTAGTCGAAAGAAACGCCGCAGATTATTTATTTTAGGTGTCATCTATCTGTTGTACCTGATTGTCTTGCCTAGGTCGACTAAAAGGACAAAGACTTATACTGGAATTTCTGCTGCGCGCAATGCACGGCGTAGATGTGAATAATCGCTTGCTTGCGGTAGTGTTGGCGGGTGCTCACCTTCCGGAATACAGCCCATTTCTACCAGTGCCCACTTTACCGGAATGGAATTCGGGTCTTCTAATAGTGCTAAGTATAGGGCCTGTAGATGGGTGTCCAGTGCCTTGGCGCCCGCCGAGTCAGCGGATTTTGCTAGGGTATATAGCTTTAGAAGTAAGGCTGGATTGACGTTGGCCGAAATAGATATGCAGCCATTGTAGCTCGCCAAAATCTGCTGACAAGCGCTGGTGTCATGGCCAGCGTACAGGGCGAAGTCTTTGGGTAGTTTTAGCTTGAGTAATTCTTGCGCGCTTGCTGGATTACTAGAGCCATCGATAAAACCATCTATACCTGAAATCAGTGCAAGTTCTGCGATGCCGGTGGGCGATAAAATATTTGATTGATTGAATTCGGCGCGCACAATGGCGGGTAACTGAGCAGCCTTGGCAAGGGCCGCGAAGTGCTCCAGCAGTTCATTTTTCGAGAATGCGTCGGTGGTCGGCGCGCTGAGTAATACAGCGCTTGCCCCATATTCATTGGCAACGCTGGCGAACTCAAAAGCGTGGTCAATGCTGTCGCTACCAAGGTCGGCAATAATCGGGATTCGCCCGTCTGCCTGCCAAATTGCTCGGCGAAGAAGCTCTGTGCGTTCGTCAGAATCCATTGTTGAGGATTGGCCAGTTGAACCCCCTATGAGCAGAGCAGAGCTGTCGTTGTCCACATGCCAGTCCACCAATATTTCCACTGTTTCGTAATCAGGTGCGCCGTTGGCGTGGGTGGGGGTAATTAGGTCGACAATAATTCCATTTATCATGTGTTTGCGCCGTGGATTTATGGATATGAAAATTTAGTATAGTCGCGCAATTAAAGCTTGTATAGCGGGTGAACGGCGGTGCAAACGACCTCAAAATGTGCGCTATTTTAGTGCCCGTATTTGTAATTAAACCGAGGCGTAAATAGTGCGGTTTGATAGCCAGCGCTGTATGAGTGGTTTCACGTGAGACGGGTGAGATTGCATAATGTATTGGGCTTGGGCGCGCACGTCATCGAGTAAATCTGCGTCTCTTTGTAGGTCGGCAATTTTAAAGGTCATTAAACCGGTTTGCCGTGTACCTAACACTTCTCCTGGGCCGCGAAGTTGCAAATCTTGTTCGGCAATGACAAAACCGTCGGTGCTGTCACGGAGCGCAGCTAAACGTTGTTTGCCGTTGCGAGACAGCGGAGACTGATACAGCAAAACGCAAAAACTTTGGCGGCTGCCGCGGCCAACTCGACCACGTAACTGATGTAATTGAGCTAGGCCGAGACGCTCGGCATTTTCGATAACCATAAGCGAGGCATTGGGTACATCAACACCGACTTCGATGACCGTAGTGGCAACTAATAAATTAAGTTCTGCGGCTTTGAATTGAGCCATTACCTCGGCTTTTTCTTTTGGCTTCATGCGCCCGTGAACCAGTCCCACGCGCAATTCTGGCAGAGTTTCTTTTAACAACTCCCAACTTGCTTCTGCGGCTTGGGCCTGCAATTTGTCGGACTCTTCTATTAGCGTACACACCCAATAAGCCTGTTGGCCACTAGCGCACACAGCGCGCAGGCGCTCCATCACGTCGTCGCGGCGATCATTGGCGAGTACCACGGTGTTCACCGGTGTGCGTCCCGGCGGCAACTCGTCGATGACGGAGGTATCGAGATCGGCATACGCCGTCATCGCTAAGGTGCGGGGAATCGGCGTGGCGGTCATGATTAATTGATGGGGCTGCCCCACATTGGCGGCGGCCTTTTGCTTTAGGGCTAGGCGCTGATGAACACCAAAGCGGTGTTGCTCATCAATAATGACTAAGCCGAGTTTGGCAAATTCGACGTCGTTCTGGAACAGGGCGTGGGTTCCCACAGCGACATGGGCGCCGTGATTGGCAATGGCCTCGCTTTGCACCTGCCGTGCTTTGCCTTTGAGCTTGCCGGTCAGCCAAGCAACGTGTAAGCCGAGTGGCTCAAGCCATTGGCTGAAATTTTGATAATGCTGTTCGGCGAGAATTTCAGTCGGCGCCATAATCGCCACTTGGTAACCGCTGCTTACTGCGCGTAACGCGGCTAGGGCCGCGACGGCGGTTTTACCGCTGCCGACATCGCCCTGCACTAAACGCAGCATGGGGGTTTGGCCGTGTAAGTCTTTGGCGATTTCTGCGGCGACACGCTTTTGGGCGCCGGTTAAGGTGAATCCCAATTGTTCTAAAAATGCCTTTTGCAGTTTCTTGGGACCGTTTAATGGTGGCGCACCAAAGCGCTGAGTTTCACGCCGCAACTCTTGCAAGGCGAGATTGTGTGCAAGCAGTTCTTCAAAGGCGAGGCGCTGCTGGCTGGGGTGGCGCCCGTCTTGTAATTGGCTGATAGAGGCGTCAGTAGGTGGGTGGTGTAAATAGCGCAGCGCCTCAGCTAAGGTCCAGCGATTGCGGCTGATTTGCGGCGGTAGTGCGTCGGCGGGCAGCCATTCGGTAATAGGGTAGCGATCTAGGTGCTGCAGCGCTTGGTCGCATAATTTGCGCCAGCTCGTCTGGGCAAAGCCTTCAGTACTGGGATAAATCGGGGTCAGTCGTTCTTCTACCGCAACTGGGGCGTCGTCGTTAATCACGCTATATTCGGGGTGATAGAATTCTAAGCCGCCGCTGCCGCGACGGGCTTCGCCATAGCAGCGCAGTTTGGTGCCGGGGGTGAGCTGGGCCTTTTGCGCGGCGTTAAAATGAAAGAAGCGTAGGGTAGTGGTGCCGGTATTATCTTGTATTCGGCAAACCAAACTGCGGCGGCGGCCAAAGACAATATCGGAAACCAGAACGGTGCCTTCAAACACCACGTCGGTATTGAGTTGCAGTGCACCCAGCGGCGTAATGCGAGTCCGGTCTTGGTAGCGCAGCGGCAGGTGGAATAATAAATCTTGGATGCTGACTATGCCCAACACCGCCAGCTTTTCCTGCAGGCGTGGTCCCACACCTTTAAGGGTATTGACACTAACTTGATGCAGGGCTTGGGTCATTAGTCAGTGCTGGCCGCGAATGCCGGCGCCACGGCTTTAATCGCTTTACTAATAACATCTACTGCTTGGTGACGCGGAAAGCTGGTTCGCCACGCGAGCGCTACGGTACGAGTCGGTGGATTTGCAAAGGGGCGAGTACACAATACGCCGTCGCCATAGGGTGCGACTTGTGCGGCGGATAGCGGCAATATGGTGATACCAAGTTTAGAGACCACCATATGTTTAAGGGTCTCTAATGAGCTGCCTTCGACAACAGATTGTAAGAGGCGGTCACCGTTGGCAAAGGTTTGGCGTAGACCGGGGCAGGCCGCCATCACTTGGTCGCGAAAGCAGTGGCCTTCACCTAAGAGCAGCACGTTTTCATTAAGTAGATCATCGTGCTGCAGCGCCGATTTTTTTGCTAAGGGGTGATCGTTAGGTAGCAATACCACAAAGGGTTCTTCGTATAAGGGCTGCGTCACCACATCGGTTTCATTGAATGGCAGCGCGACAATAATGGCGTCTAATTTAGAGGCACGTAATCTTTCTCGGAGTACGCCGGTTAAATTTTCCTCTATATACAGCGGCATATCCGGCGCGTGTTCACGGATTAAGGGGATGCAGCGCGGATACAAATAGGGGCCAACGGTATGAATGGCGCCAATGGCTAAGGGCGTGCCCAAGGGGTCGCGACCTTGATTGGCCAGTTCACGAATGTGGTTGGCCTGCTCTAGAACAATCTTCGCCTGTTGAATAACCTGCTCGCCAACCGGAGTGGATTGAATTTGACCACGGCTGCGCTCGAATAGGGAAATGCCTAATTCGTCTTCTAGCTTTTTAATAGCGACACTGAGGGTGGGTTGGCTGACAAAGCACTTCTCTGCGGCCTTGCCAAAGTGCCCCGTCTCTTTCAGCGCGAGAATGTATTTTAATTCAGTTAGCGTCATACCTTTCCCAGTTCACAATAGCTAAACCCTATGGCGCTTCATAGTAACGTCTCGATGGCGAAAGGCAATCTAATCTGTTCTCGCTAAGTGTGCGTTTAAAAGCTGACAAGTATTTTGCCGATGTGATCGCCGCTTTCCATACGCGCATGTGCCGCACTTATGTCGTCGAAACTAAATACCTTGTCGATGAGCGGTGCAAATTTACCGGCGGCGATGAGTGGGTAAACTCGCTCTTCAATCTCTGCGGCGATGTTGGCTTTTTGTTTGCCACTTTGGGCGCGCAAGGTAGACGCGGTGATCGTCAGGCGCTTCATCAACACCGGCACAAAATTGACCTCAGTGTTAAATCCCGCTTGGAAGGCAATAAACACAATACGGCCATCCTCGGCGGCAAGTTTAAGATCTTTTTGCACGTAATCGCCGCCGACCATATCTAAAATGACATCCATGCCCTTGCCGGTGGGTGTGTCGGCTAGCTCGGTAAGGAAGTCGTCAGTTTTGTAATTTACGGCTTTAATTGCGCCGAGTTTTTCGCAGGCTGCACATTTCTCAGCACTGCCAGCGGTGGTATAGACATTGGCGCCAATGGCTTTGGCAAGTTGGATGGCGGTTGTGCCGATGCCACTACTGCCGCCGTGAACTAAAAAGTTCTCACCGGCTTTTAAATTGCAGCGCTGAAAAACATTATGCCAAACCGTAAACAGGGTTTCTGGTAAGGCGGCGGCGTTTTGAAGAGTGATGCCCTGTGGAATGGGCAAGCATTGGCTGGCAGGGGCGACGGTGTGGTCGGCGTAACCACCACCGTTGCACAGTGCGCAAATCATATCGCCGACTTTCCAGCGGCTAACCTCGCTACCAATAGCAATGACTTCGCCAGAAACTTCTAAACCCAAAACCGGGCTTGCACCGGCAGGTGCAGGATACAAACCATAGCGCTGCATAAGATCGGGCCGGTTTATTCCGGCGGCAGCTACTTTAATCAGCACTTCGTTAGCTGCGGGGCTGGGCATGGCTTCGGTACTTATGCTCAGGCTGTGATCGTCTTTATTTACGCTAACAATACGGCGGGTCGCGGGCGTCGTCATGGTCGTCCTCCTGATTGTTTAGATGCTAAGATCTGCGCGGGATTTATGAGCGGCTTCGATCTGCTATTAACCAAGATTATGACCGACTCAGGCCGGTATTCACAGCGAGGGGCATTTAGGTATGGCAGAGCAAAGATCACTTTTAATTGTGGGTTGTGGTGATATTGGCAACGGGCTCGCAGAGATCTATTTGGCAAGGGGCTGGCAGGTGCAGGGTCTGCGCCGCAATACCGATAAATTATTGGCGGGTATCACGGCGCTATCAGCCGATGTATGTGATCAGCAAAGCTTAGAAAAATTGGGGTCGCTACAGGCAGATTATTTGGTTATTACACTAACGCCTGCTGGTGGTAGTGCTGAGGGTTATCGTGCGGTATTTGAAGGCGGTTTGAATAATATACTCGCGGCAATGGCTGAGCCGCCGCGCTTAGTATTGTTTGTGTCCAGTACGGGTGTTTATGCCCAGGCAGGCAATGAATGGATTGATGAGCAAAGCGCCACTGAACCGGATCGATATTCTGGGCAAAGTTTATTGCGAGCAGAGCGTGCCGTTGCTGCAACGGGGTGGCCGCATGCAAATATTCGCTTTGGCGGAATTTACGGCACGGGGCGTTTGCAGATGCTAAAGAAAGTCATTGAGGGCGATTGCGCGCCAGCCGAGCCGCTACATTTCACCAATAGAATTCACCGCGATGACTGCGTGGGTTTCCTCGCGCATTTAATCGACAAAGCCGAGTCGGGTGATGCAATACAAGACTGCTACCTAGGCGTTGATGACGAAGCGGCGAGTATTCAAGACGTGCAGTCATGGTTGGCCACTGAGTTAGATGTGCCATATGCAACTAAGGGCCAGCCAATTGCGCGTACGGGCAGCAAGCGTTGTGCTAATACGCGTTTACGTAACAGTGGCTACGACATGAAATACCCCACGTTTAGGCAGGGGTTTTTACCGGTGCTGGCTGACTGGCGTAACTCGGCTGAAGGGCAATCGGAGGGATAAAACGAAGGGTAATACGAGTGGGGCTAGGCGCGCTAGCCCCGATACTTCTCTATGGCTGCCGTTATTACAACGCCAAAATAACTTCTACTTCAATCATCGCACCACGTGGTAGCGCGGCGACTTGCACGCAGGCGCGAGCAGGGTAAGGCTGAGCAAAAAACTGCGCCATGACTTCGTTAACCTGCGCAAACACGCCAAGATCGGTCAAAGAAATATTCACTTTAGCGGCATCGTTTAGCGTGCCACCGGCCGCTTCGGCCACTGCAGCTAGGTTTTTAAATACCTGCGTAGCCTGTTCTTTAATACCGCCCTCAATCATTTCCATGGTCTCTGGAATCAGTGGTATTTGGCCTGATAAATACACGGTGTCACCGACCTTAACCGCTTGGGAATAAGTGCCGATGGCTTGCGGGGCGTTGTTAGTGCTGATGATTTCTTTATTGCTCATGGTGATTTCCTAGTTTCAGGATGGATGGTGATTGGTGGTAATGCTAAATGTTGGACGGGAGATGGGAGATGCAAAAATGAGCGCGGCGGATTTATAGCGTTTACCGTCTCCCGTCCAGCATCTCCCGATCAATGTCTTTCCCGCGTGACTTTGATAACCGCAGGAATATTACGAATTCGACGCATCACATTGGCCAAATGCACCCGCGAGCGTACGCCGACTACAAGGTGAATGGTGCTGATTTTGGGGTTTTCGTCTTCTACGCTGATTTTCTCAATACTGCCGTCGGCGCCGTTTACGCGGGTTGCCAGTACCGCGATAATTCCGCGTTGTTTGGAGATTT
This sequence comes from Zhongshania sp., assembly GCA_018066965.1. Classification (GTDB taxonomy): domain Bacteria; phylum Pseudomonadota; class Gammaproteobacteria; order Pseudomonadales; family Spongiibacteraceae; genus Spongiibacter. The sequence goes on from JAGPVP010000075.1 coordinate 7,447, forward strand.
CAATTTTCATTTCTACCGAGAAATCGCGGTCGATATTTTCGGCCCAGCTTAAGGGTACTACGCGCTCGGGTTGGCTGCTGAGCTCTATGCTGTTGTGGCAGTTTTCGCAATGCACCACCACGCCTTTCTCTGAGCTGACGATGCCGACAATAGGGTCGCCGGGAATGGGGTAGCAGCAGCGGGCGAAGTTAACCAAAAAGCCTTCGGTGCCGTGAATAACCATCGACTGTCTGGTGAGTGGTGCGCGGATTTTGTCGTCGCCATCGCGAATTTCATCGCGCAGGTTTATCAGTTGGCGAGCGGTTAAATATGCGACGCGATTGCCCATGCCGATTTGTTCGTAAATATTGTCTGTCGATTTTGCGTGGGTGGAGTCGACGAGTTGAAGCAAATACTTGTCGTCTATATCAGCCAGATTCTCGTCCATACTGGCAAGGGCGCGTTCCAGCATACGGCGGCCTAAGGTAAGAGCCTCGGTTTTACGCTGATGTTTAAGGTGGTGGCGAATACCGGTGCGGGCCTTCGCGGTAACGACAAAGTGCAGCCACGCGGGATTGGGTTGCGCGCCGGGGGTGGTGATGACTTCTACCGTTTGGCCACTTTGCAGGGTTTCTGACAGCGGCGCCAAGCGGCGGTTGATTCGACATGCCACGCAGCTATTACCAATGTCGCTGTGTACTGCGTAGGCGAAATCGACAGCGGTGGCACCGGCGGGTAATTCCATAATGTCGCCGCGAGGAGTAAAGACGTACACCTCGTCGGGGAATAAATCGATTTTGACGTTCTCAATAAATTCCAGTGAATCGCCCGCGCGCTCCTGCATTTCTAATAAGCCCTGCACCCACTGGCGAGCGCGGGCGTGGCTGGAATTGCGCTTGGGTTCCTGCTCATTGGTTTTGTATAGCCAGTGTGCGGCAATGCCGTTATTGGCCATTTCTTCCATTTCGTGGGTGCGAATTTGAATTTCAATCGGCACGCCTTCCATGCCAAATAAGACAGTGTGCAAAGACTGGTAACCGTTGGCCTTGGGAATGGCGATATAGTCTTTAAACTGTCCTGGCACGGGTTTGTAAAGACCGTGAACACAGCCTAATACGCGGTAACAACTGTCGACTGAATCAACCACAATACGAAATGCATAGAGATCCATAATCTCTTTTAGCGATTTTCGTTTGTTGCGCATTTTGGTGTAAATGCTGAATAAATGTTTTTCGCGGCCAATCACATTGGCGGTATGGCCTTCTTCTGTGAGGCAGTTTTCAAGACTCTCGCGAATGCTGGTAATGGTTTTGCCGCGATCGCCAAAACGGGTGGTGATCGATTTGCGAATACGCCGCGCCCGCATGGGGTGCATAGACATAAAGCCGAGGTCTTCAAACTCGACCCGAATATTATGCATACCTAAACGCTGGGCAATCGGTGCGTAAATCTCAAGGGTTTCGCGGGCGATACGGCGGCGCTTTTCCGGTGGCATGGCGCCGAGGGTGCGCATATTGTGTAGGCGGTCGGCCAGCTTCACCAATATAACGCGAATGTCTTTGGCCATGGCCAAGGCCATTTTCTGAAAGTTTTCTGCCTGCTGCTCGGCCTTAGATTGGAACTCAATACGAGTCAGCTTAGACACGCCGTCGACCAGCTCTGCTACTACGTCGCCAAATTGATTGCTCAAGCCCTCCTTGGTCACGCTGGTGTCTTCAATCACGTCATGAAGCATGGCTGCCATCAAGCTTTGGGCATCCATGTGCATTTCAGAAAGAATAGTGGCAACCGCTAAGGGGTGGGTAACGTAAGGCTCACCGCTGCGACGGTTTTGACCTTCGTGAGCTTGTTCAGCGTAATAGTAGGCGCGCCGAACCTGATTTATTTGGTCAGCGGAAAGGTAATCAGCAAGAGATTTTGCAAGGGCGTCAATCGATCCCGCCGGCTCTTTCTTGCCGGGATTAGGATTGAAAAAACTGTATTGATGCATTGGCGCCCCTGTCAGACGCAGAATTACAGTGCAGAAGCGCCTAGTTCAGCGCTTAGATCCAGCTCTTGTTCTTCTGCATTGGTGTTTGCGGCCATTACTTCTTCGCGGGTAATTTTGCCTTCGGCAAGTTCGCGCAAGGCAATAACGGTAGGTTTGTCGCCTTCTTCAGGAACCCGTGCTTCCTTTCCGCCAGTGGCAAGTGCGCGGGCGCGCTTACTTGCAACCATTACTAATTCAAAGCGGTTATCGACGGCTTGAAGGCAGTCTTCAACAGTAATTCGGGCCATGATGTATATCCTGCGGACTAAATAAAATCAGCGCACAAATTGTGCGCTGTCAATTGCGGAATAGTTTAACAAATAGCCAGCGCTTATGACAGTAGCGCAGAAAGTAAAGCCTGATGGCGCTGCTGCTGGCTGGCGAGAGTAAGGCGATGACTACGCACAATGGCCCCTAAATCTGCTAATGCAGTATTAAAATCATCATTGATAACCACATAGTCGCTCTCTACATAGTGGGACATTTCCGCAACGGCGGCATCCATGCGGCGCTGAATGACGGCGCCGTCGTCTTGGCCGCGACCAGTCAGGCGTTCATTTAATGCTTCTCTCGAGGGCGGCATAATGAAAATAGCCACGGTATCCGGCATTAAATGCCTAACCTGCTGAGCACCTTGCCAGTCAATTTCTAAGATCACATCTTCGCCAGCGGCAAGCTGGGACTCGACCCATTGCTGAGACGTACCGTAAAAATTATCAAACACCTGCGCGTGTTCAAGAAACGCCGACGCGTTCAGCATCTGCTCAAACTGGGCGTGGCTAACGAAATGATAATTCACCCCGTCTTCCTCGCCGGGCCGCATGGGCCGAGTGGTATGCGATACCGACACCCCCAGTCGAGGCGTGTGCGCCAACAGCTTAGCAACCAAACTGGTCTTCCCTGCGCCAGACGGCGCGGAAATGGTGTAGAGCGTACCTTGACTGTGCATAGCGAAAGGGGCGTCCTTTGTATCGTGCTCGCGACGGTGGGCGCGATGAAGATTAGGGATTATACGACCTGATTGGAGGGGCGTCACGGGCTGTTAAAGAGGATGATGGCGTCGGGCAAGGTGTTCATGCATTTTGCTGGCAATGATTGTTACCTATAGCGTAACTTTGTGTAGCCCTTGAGATTATCGGCAAAGCGCATTTACCATCTCTGTGGTAAATACTGGGTGAAATACAAGGGCATCACGACATTGGTTTGTTCTAACGCTGATGAGCCTTGAGTACCAGTTAACTTAAACGTTTTACTTGGTGCACACTTTTCAACGTAGGATGCCAATGATTTTGCCCTTGTACGTTTACCACTTTTGACTTCAACAGGGGTGATATCGCCGTCATCTGTTGCCAAAATAAATTCGATTTCGGCGCGGGCGTCATTCCATGAATAACTTGGGTTAACGCCAATGGCAGAGAGCTCTTGTTGCACAAAGTTTTCAGCTACATAGCCTTTGTATTCATAGTTTTGTTGCTTAATCTCTTTATAACTGCTGCCTAGCATATGATTGAGCAGGCCCACATCAAACAGAAACAGCTTAACCATATTTTCTTTTTTATAGGCCGCCAGCGGAGATTTCGGCAATCCTTCAACAGGGTAGTTTGGCAAAGCTAAGCGGCAGCAGTTAAGCCAATGGATAGCGGTTTCAAAATCGCTATAACGAGATTTCCGCTCATGCACATGCTTAAATTTAAAGCGTTTAACGGACTCATCGCTCACAAGTGATAGCTGCGCTGGAATGCTATTAAATACAGATTCAATCAGTGCTGCATCGACCTTGCCCGCGTACTTACCAAAATCGCGGCGATAGCCTTCAACTAAATCAGCATGAATTTTAGTGACTTTTTCAACACGCTCTAAAATGCTTGAATTCTTAAACTGATACCAGGCAGAAACGGCTTCCGGCATACCACCGGTAAAAAAGTAGTCTGTTAGTTTTTCCATCAATTTAGTGTGCACTGCCGGTGTGCTTGCTTGACTATCAAACGCTTTGATCAGCGCTTGCTCGTTTGATGCGTAAATAAATTCTTGGAAGGTCAGTGGTCGTAAATCGTATTGTTCTACCTTGCCAACAGGGAAGGTGTTAAGCAAACCAATATTTGAGCCGCTGGCTGCGACAAAATAGGAAGGTGCTTTTTCAGCAAAATACTTTAGCGAGGTAACGGCACGTTCACATTCGCCAATTTCATCTAATATCAGCAGATCGGTTTTTGGGTTAAACGCCTGATTGGTCAACAGCTCAATGTTCATTAGTAGCTCGTCAGGCGACAGTGAGCCATAGAACGCTTCTTTGTAGGCGGGATTTTCAAGAAAATCGATACGAAGGGTGTTGGTAAAAGTGTTGCCAAACAACTTTTGCAGCAGATAGGTTTTACCCGTTTGCCTTGCGCCATCAATCAATAGTGGTTTGCGCACAGCTTGGTTTTTCCATGCAATTAGAGCGTTGAGTAAATTGCGCTGCATAGTCAGTCCCTGCCAATTAAGATGGTTAACTGCCTATACTGTAACTCATCTTGCGTTTTTATGCGCATAAAAGTGAGTAAATTTACATTTTTATGCGCATAAAAGTGTAATTACGTTCTGGTCGAGTATAAAGCAGCCCTTAAATAGCTCACTTTTTTCTTTGCAGATACCCACTTTTTGACCAGCTTTCCCAATTTGATATGGGCTACGGCTATACGAATGCGACGCTCTTATTTTTTATTAAGAAGTTGGATGTCTTGTAGCTTTCTTCCCAGCTCATCATCACGGGCGACTTTGGTTAGGTCATCTAACAAGCCGAGGACTGCCAAAACATTAACGTAGTGACCAAGTGAAACAGAAGGATCGCCTTTTGATATTTTACGCAGCGTCGGTTTAGAAATCCCTGTTCTGCTATGCATTATTTCTTGGGTGATGCCGCGTCGTTTCATTGCCAGAGTTAAGTTCTCGCCTAAGGTGTTTAACATCTTCCTTTGTCTAGGAAAAACGACAGCGGTGCGCTTTGCTGTTGATTTGATGGTACTCATAGTGAAACTATATTTTCTTAAATCTTAAGATAGTGAAAGTATAGCTTCACTTTTGACTTTGAGTAAAGTGACCAATTGAGATGGTTAACCAGGTTAAAGTGAAGCTATATTTTCATTTTTTAGTATATAGAGAAGTTATAGTTTCACTTTTAGTCTTTGCCTCACAATTCATTTTCTGTAACACACCACTTATCCCCTGGGCTGCTGGGGCAGTATGGGCAAAGTCTTAGTTAATGCCGCTTAGCCACACGCTAACCCTGCACACACAGCATTTATTACTCGGGGCATTATGTAAATTCTGGGGAAGGTTATTAGCAATACCCTCAGAAAGCTGCAAGATCTGGTCACTTATCTGCCTACTGCGTCCGTTTAGAGCTGACAAAACTCAAGCACTAAAAATATCCTTGCGACATTATCAACAGTTGATAAGATGTGTGGCTTATGTATAAGCGTACAGTCTTTTGATTGGCCAAGCGCTGTCGCTGGCAATTTCTAAGCAAACTGCTTGGAGTTTCAGCTAGGTGGCAAATAAGGGAATCCCCATGAGCATAGACAGATAATGTGATTGGGGTGAACGAGCGTAGCCAACACGGAGGCAGCGTCAAGTGGGATAGATGTAGCGAGCAAACGATACGAGTAAACAATGAAAAACGTCAAACAACCGCGCTGTGTGATCGGCATCAAAGGGCAAGC
>JAGPVP010000084.1 GCA_018066965.1 Zhongshania sp.
AAGGTTACATCATCATGGCGTATAAGACGCCGCCAGCAGCATCATTGTCGCGCACTATGGCGGTGACGGATGTGATGAACAAGCGCATTTTAGAACAGGATGAAGTGCGTAGTTTGATGACGTTTTCTGGTTTTGATTTATTGGCCTCGGCGCAAAAGACCAATGCGGGTGTGTCGTTTATCATGCTCAAGGATTGGGATGAGCGGCCTGAGCTGAATCAGAGTTCGGTAGAATTGGCGCATAGTTTACCTGGGCTGGGTAGTGATCTTTTAGATGGTCAAATGTTTGCTTTTAACCCTCCACCTATTATTGGTTTGAGCAGTACCGGTGGTTTTGAGTTTTATGTTCAAAACCGTGGTAGCAGCGATTTTATTGAAATGGAAAAACAGCTACATGCGTTTTTGGATTTAGCTAATAAACAACCGGAGTTGACCGGCGTTAACACCACCTTTGATATTAATACGCCGCAATATCGCTTGACCTTAGATCGTGAGAAAGCCCTGAGCTTGGGTGTTCCCGTGGCGGATGTGTTCAGTACAATGCAAGCGACTTTTGGTAGCTTGTACGTTAACGATTTCACCTTGTATGGTCGTAGCTTTCAAGTAAATCTGCAGTCGGAAGAAGACTTTAGAACCTCGCCAGATGATTTAGGCAAAGTCTTTGTTCGGGCTGATTCCGGCAGTTTGGTACCGCTGCGTTCGCTGTTGCAGGTAGAGCGTATTGTAGGGCCAGACACCGTGAGCCGGTTTAATGGTTTTCCCGCGGCAAAAGTATTGGGTAATCCCGCCGAAGGTTATAGCTCTGGCGACGCATTAGCCGCCTTAGAGCGCGTTGCCGCTGAAGCGCTGAGCTCTGATTTTGATTTAGGTTGGGTGGGTAGTTCGTATCAAGAAAAAGCGTCTAGCGGCTCTGGTAGTCAGGCATTTATATTGGCAGTGTTAATGGTGTTTTTGATTCTCGCTGCGCAATATGAACGTTGGATTATTCCCGCCGCCGTTATTTTAGCGGTGCCTTTTGCGCTGTTGGGTGCCATTTTGGCAACATGGGTGCGGGGTTTGGAAAATGATATTTATTTCCAAATTGGCCTTGTTTGTTTAATTGGTTTAGCGAGTAAAAATGCGATATTAATCGTTGAATTTGCAATGCAAAAGCAGCGACAAGGTATGAGCATTGCTGATTCGGCGATAGAGGCTATCAGGCTGCGTTTTCGCCCTATCGTAATGACTTCTTTGGCGTTTACCTTGGGCTGCTTGCCTTTGGCCTTATCGAGTGGCGCTGGCGCGGCTAGCCGTACTTCACTAGGTACTGGGGTGATCGGTGGTATGTTGCTAGCAACGTTTTTAGCGACAGTATTTGTGCCGCTGTTCTACGTGTTACTGGCTACCGCTGGTGAGCGATTCAAACGCAGTAAATAATATTTCTATCACGTTTGCGTTATAGCGCAGGGCACTATTTGCCCTGCATGCGCTCGCCGTAATTCCACGTCGTCATAGTTTTTATCTTCAGTCGTATTGCATATTCATCGGCGCGGCGACTCAGTAACCACTTTTTAAGGCTGGGTTGGGAGCTTCCCACATAGCGCTCTATTAGCCGGCTAAGTACAAGTCCATCGCTGTCTTTTTCAAGTGTTGCGATCGCCTTGCCTCTTACACCTTTGTAAGGTAAGTCATTGACTGAAACCTCAAAGGCGCAATGCGGATTTTTCTTTAATACGCGAATTATTTTGGCAGAGGCATGGCTTGCACAAAGTATGTGCTCGTCGTCGGCGATGTACCAAAGCGAGCACACGATTGGAAAGCCATCGTTGTCTATTACGGCTAATCTGAGCGGGCTACATTGCGCGCTAAGAAATGTCATTGCATCCATTTATGTTTCCTTATTCTGATTATGGTGTATCAGCAGGAAAAGGATATTTACGACTTCACTAATCGAATTCCGCCATCTTCAAACGCTATACGTTGTTGCTTGTAAAGGCGACCAGTAGTTTGTTTGAAAATTTTCTTGCTAACACCAAATTGTGCGTAGATTTTTTCTGGAGGGCTTTTGTCGCCAATGTCGAGAAAGCCATCGTTTGCTTCTAACTGACTGATGATATTGCTTGCTATGTCAGTGCTGCTCACTGTAAGAACGGGCTGTATACTTAGGTCGATACGGCCGTCGTCGCGGATTTTTTTCACGTAGGCAGTGAGTGTTTCGCCTTTGCGAATAGGGCGCACAAGATCGCTGTCGTAAAGTAAACCCCAATACTGATTTTCTATCACCGCTTTGTAGCCGAGCTCGGTTTTATTGGCGACAGTGACGCTGAAGGACTGTCCGCGCGTGAGGTGCGGTGCGGTGTCTTCAATAAATTCGTCGAGTTTCATTGACGCGACGATGCGGTAGCCTTTATCGAGATAAATTTTAACCAGTACGGTTTTTCCAGCGGTAATTTCACCCATATGCTCGGCATAAGGGAGTAGCAACTCTTTGTCCAAACCCCAGTCTAGAAACGCGCCGGTATCGTTAATTTGTGAGATTTTTAATGGCAGCACATCACCAACTTGTCCTAGTGGTGTTTTAGTGGTGGCAATTAGACTACCGTCACTGTGGTGGAGAACAAACACCTCTAACTCGTCGCCAAGTTCGCAGTTTTCTGGTGAGTTTTTACGGCTTAAAAATATATCTCCCAACTTGCCGCCGTCTAAATAATATCCCGCCTGAGTGTGGCGGCTAATTTTAAGGCGGCTAGTACGACCGATTGCGGTCATGGGGTGGTCCTCATTATAGGATAAAAGAATAATACGAGATTATACGCCAGACGGCGGAGTTAAAAACGAAAAATGAAGGCTTGGGTGTAGCGGGAGGGGAGCGGCCAGAACATTCTCTGGCCGCGAACAGCTAGTAAATTAGACTAGCTCAATTGCCACGGCAAGGGCTTCACCGCCGCCGATGCACAGCGAGGCGATACCGCGCTTTTTGCCATATTTCTGCAGGGCATACATCAGGCTAATGATGATTCGTGCACCAGTAGAACCTACTGGGTGGCCTTGGGCGCAAGCACCGCCGTGCACATTGACTTTAGCGTGGTCTAGCTCCAGATCGCGAATTGCCAGCATGGTTACCATGGCAAAGGCTTCATTGATTTCCCAAAGATCGACGTCATCTTTGCTCCAACCTGTTTTTGCCAGCAGTTGCTGCATTGCGCCAACAGGTGCTGTAGTGAAAAGTGCAGGCTCCAAAGATTGGCGGCTATGAGCAACGATGCGGGCCATGGGCTTTGCGCCGGTTTCTTTCAGGGCTTTTTCACTCATTAATACCATTGCTGATGCGCCGTCAGAAATCGAGCTGGCGTTTGCCGCAGTAATGGTGCCGTCCTTGGAGAAAGCTGGACGAAGTGTTGGAATTTTTTCGAGTGAGGCTTTGAGTGGTTGTTCGTCGTCAGTGACGATGGTTTCACCGCTGCGTGACGTGACTGTTACTGGCGCAGTTTCTGCTTTCAGTGAGCCGTTTTTAATGGCGGTGCAGGCGCGGTTAAGCGATTCAATTGCATAGGCATCCATCGCTTCACGGGTAAAGCCGTTATCGTCAGCAGTTTGTTGCGCAAAGCTACCCATCATTCGGCCAGTATAAGCATCTTGCAGGCCGTCGAAGAACATATGATCTTCAAAGCCCTTGCCGCCGGTGCCCACGCCTTTACGTGCATTTAAAACAAGGTGGGGTGCATTGGTCATGCTTTCCATGCCGCCTGCAACAATAATGTCGCAGCTGCCCGCTTTAATCTGGTCGTGGGCGTATATGGTGGTTTGCATACCAGAACCGCAGAGCTTGTTGACGGTAACGGCGCCGGTAGATTTAGGAATACCTGCCGCAATAGCGGCTTGGCGAGCGGGGCCCTGCTTTAAGCCAGCGGGCAATACGCAGCCCATAATAACGTCTTCAATTTTACCTGCGTCGATATTGGCGCGCTTAACTGCTTCTGCGATGGCGGTGGTGCCGAGCTCCACAGCGGTGAGTGAGCTTAATGAGCCGAGCATGCCGCCCATAGGCGTACGAGCGCCAGAAACAATATATACGGAGTCAGACATAGGATGTTCCCTGTTGGTGTGCCATTTAGACGCGAAAATACGCGATCTTTGGGCGCTAATTTGAAAATAGGAATTTTTAGAGGCGGCACATTTAGCCACGGGAAGCCCTATTTTTCAAGGCTTGGCGGCATTTCGCTGGGTGATAGCAGGTATTAGATTTTGTTAACTTCAAACCCGTGGTGCATTTAGGAAATGACCACTTTCAGGTTGTTTAATTTATTCCCTTCACGCTGGTTGAACCATTGAATTAATGTGAGGGACGCTATCTTTGTCACAATTCTGCGCGAAATACCCTTGAACGATTTCGCATAA
>JAGPVP010000091.1 GCA_018066965.1 Zhongshania sp.
GGCAATATCTATTGGTCGATTTTTGAACAAAATTAGGCATAAAAAAAGGGGCCCTTGTGAGGCCCCTTCGCTGTGCTGAAAATGCGTTTTTTAAACGATTTTCTTCATTGCAGTCATGTAACCGCGCAGTCTGCGGCCAACTACTTCAACTGGGTGGTTGCGAATCGCCGCGTTAACGGTGATCAGCTCTTGGTTGTCTACACCGAGGTCTTTGGTGTTCAGGCCTTTACCGATGATGTCGGTAGAGACTTTGCTCATAAAGTCGGTAAGCAGTGGACGACATGCGTGATCGAATAGGTAGCAACCGTATTCAGCCGTGTCAGAAATAACCACGTTCATTTCGTACAGCTTGCGACGGGCAATGGTGTTAGCGATCAGTGGCGTTTCGTGCAGCGACTCGTAGTAAGCAGACTCTGGCTCCATACCGGCAGCAACCATGCACTCAAACGCGAGTTCTACACCAGCTTTACACATAGCAACCAGCAAAATACCGTGGTCGTAGTACTCTTGCTCGCTGATTTTAACATCGCCGGCAGGGGTCTTTTCAAAGGCTGTTTCTGCGGTGGCGGCGCGCCAAGCATGCAGGTTTTTGTCGTCGTTCGCCCAGTCTTCCATCATGGTCTTGGAGAAGTGACCGCTGATGATGTCGTCTTGGTGCTTTTCGTACAGCGGGCGCATGATGTCTTTCAGCTCTTCGGCCAAATCAAAGGCTTTGATTTTGGCAGGGTTGCTAAGACGATCCATCATATTGGTGATGCCGCCGTGCTTCAGGCCTTCGGTGACTGTTTCCCAGCCGTATTGAATCAGCTTAGAGGCGTAGCCGGCGTCGATGCCTTGCTCAACCATTTTGTCGAAGCACAGAATGGCGCCAGTTTGCAGCATGCCGCAAAGAATGGTCTGCTCGCCCATGAGGTCAGACTTAACTTCAGCAATTGGTGAAGATTCCAGAACACCTGCGCGGTCGCCGCCAGTACCAGAAGCCAAAGCTTTGGCAATTGCCATGCCTTCGCCTTTAGGATCGTTTTCACGGTGAACAGCGATCAGTGTTGGTACACCAAAGCCGCGCTTATATTCTTCGCGCACTTCAGTGCCGGGGCATTTTGGGCACATCATCACAACGGTGATGTCTTGACGGATTTGCATGCCTTCTTCAACCAAGTTGAAGCCGTGGGCGTAATCTAAGCAAGCGCCTTCTTTCATTAACGGCATAACGGCGTTAACAACAGGAGTGTGCTGCTTGTCTGGTGTAAGGTTCATCACCACGTCAGCAGTGGGGATCAGTTCTTCGTAAGTGCCAACGGCAAAACCATTCTCAGTCGCGTTTTTCCAGCTTTGACGCTTCTCGGCAATGGCTTCAGCGCGGAGTGTGTAAGACACATCTAAGCCAGAGTCGCGCAGGTTCAAGCCCTGGTTAAGACCCTGTGAACCACAACCGATAATGACAATTTTCTTGCCTTTCAGGTATTCGCAGCCATCTGCGAACTCACTGCGATCCATAAAACGGCATTTGCCGAGCTCTTGCAGCTGAAGACGCAGCGGCAGGCTATTGAAGTAATTCTGGCCCATGATTCTCTCCTAATAGGTATGTAAAATTGGTCTGCGGGCAGGTGCGATCCCACAATGGCGGCCACTTTAGCACTGCTTGTATGTTGCGTAAAATGATATATAGTTGATGTAGTGTTGCGTTTTTGGCATTTAGTCGGAGGTCTGGTGTCGGACGTCGGACGCGCAGGCTTGCTCATGTCGGTTTTGCATCCGACGCCCGACATCCGACCTCAGACTTGCTTCTATGAATCTCAAAGAACTCCAAACCTTCATCCACCTCAGCCAATCCCTGCACTTTGGCCGCACCGGCGACGCTATGCATCTTAGTGCTTCGGCGGTAAGCCGCTCGGTGATGCGTTTAGAGGAACAGGTTGGCGTGTCCTTATTTGAGCGCGATAATCGCCGCGTACAGTTGACCGCCGCAGGGCGAGAATTTCTGCGCTACGCAGAGCAGGCGGTGGTGAATTGGCAGTCGATTATTCAGCGCCTGCACGTGCACAGTGAAGCCCTGCAGGGAGAGTTGGGCTTATTTTGTTCGGTTACGGCTTCTTATAGTGTGCTTAGTAATATTCTTGAGGTGTTTCGGCAACGGTATCCTGCTATAGAATTGAAACTGCATACAGGTGACCAAGCAGATGCTATAGAGCGAATTGCCGAGGGTGGCGAGGATCTGGGTATTACCGCCAAGCCAAAGCAGTTGTCGCCGCGTTTGCAGTATCAAGAGTTAACGCGCTCGCCACTGCGTTTGTTAGTGCCTAATATTCCCTGCGCGGTAAATGAGCAGATCGCTGCGGCAGGTGAGGTGTTGTCGCCGCAGATCTTGGCGACGCTGCCCTTTATACTGCCGGAGCGCGGGGTGGCGCGGACTTTAATCGAGCAGTGGTTTCGGCAGATGCAAATTAAACCCAGTGTTTACGCTCAGGTCAGCGGCCATGAGGCGATAGTAAGTACTGTGGCGCTCGGGCTGGGGATTGGTGTGGTGCCAGAACTGGTTTTGGCAACGAGCTTTTTACGGGAGCGGGTGCGGGTGATTCCAGTGGAGCCAGCTTTGCCAATGATGGAAATTGGGGTGGTGGTCTTGCAGCAACGATTGTCCAATCCGCTGGTCAAAGCGTTTTGGGATTGCGCTAGGTCATCGTACAGTTAGCGCATTTAATTTATGATGCCTCTTTTATAGACATATTTAACGAATCGGGAATGCTATGACAGAACAACAGGGCAACGACAAGCCGAAATCGCCGTTTGACACGGAAGCCTTGCTGCTGATTGACGACCATGAGGAAGAGGTCTCGGTGAATGGTAAGACCGAGCGTAAGCGTGGTATTTACTTGCTGCCCAATCTTTTTACCACCGCGGCACTGTTTGCCGGGTTCTTCGCGATCATCTCTGGCATGCACGGCAATTTTGAAAATGCCGCTATCGCTATTTTTGCCGCCATGATATTTGACGGTTTGGATGGCCGGGTCGCGCGACTGATGAACGCGCAAAGTAAATTTGGCGCAGAATACGACAGTCTGTCTGATATGGTGTCCTTTGGTGTGGCGCCGGCGTTGGTGGTGTTTAGCTGGGCGCTGGTCGATTTAGGTAAATTCGGTTGGGCTGTGGCCTTTATCTATGTGGCCTGCGCGGCTTTGCGTCTGGCGCGCTTTAATACGCAAATAGACACGGCGGATAAAAATTACTTTACTGGCTTGGCGAGTCCCGCTGCGGCGGCGGTCATGGCGGGCTTGGTGTGGGTTTGCGCCGAAGAGGGTTGGGTAGAGAAGGGTGTGCATTTTGAGCTTGAGGTGTTTGCCGGAATTCTCATGGCCGCCTGCGGCATATTAATGATCTTGAATGTGCGTTATAGCAGCTTTAAAGGCATCGATTTTCGTGGTCGAGTCCCTTTTGTTGTTATGATTGCCGTTGTTTTGATTTTTGGCTTGGTGTCGGTCGACCCCGCGCGCGTCTTGTTAGCGGCGGCGATGATCTACGCACTGTCTGGCCCCGTACAGGCAATATACCGCCGATTTAAATGAGCCTCGTGTTGTAACAATAGCAAGCGTGGTGCATCTAAATAGAAGTGAATAATACTTTAAGGGAGCCACGCCATGCTTATTCGTACGCCCTCAGATATCCTCAGCAGTGAAATTACGCCAGAGAGTGTGTATCTCAAACGCCGTCAATTTATGCAGGGGCTTGGCTTAGGTGCAACCGCGCTAGGCATGGGTTTGCCGGCAACGGGGTTTGCTGCCAGCGAAGATCCGCGTAAAAGCCTAAGTTTTAGTCCCGTTGTTGCTAACGCTGACAATCCTTTTTATACCGATGAAAAAACACCGAGCTTTGCCGAAGCGAGTAGTTATAACAATTTCTACGAATTTGGCACCGATAAAACCGATCCTGCGAAAAACTCTCATACCTTAACGACCGATCCGTGGTCTGTGCAGGTGGAAGGTGCCGTCGCTAAACCTGGCAGCTATCCTCTCGAAGACATAATGAAGTTAATGACGCTCGAAGAGCGAGTTTATCGTTTACGCTGTGTAGAGGCGTGGTCGATGGTCATCCCGTGGGTGGGCTTTTCGCTTGCTGATTTTATAAAAATGTTTGAGCCGACGTCTGATGCGAAGTATGTCGAATTCACTACCCTTTATCGTCGAAATGAGATGAAGGGGCAGCGCTCTGCATTTAGTACTATCGATTGGCCGTATACCGAAGGCTTGCGAATGGATGAGGCGATGAACTCCTTAGCATTTATGAGTGTAGGCATGTATGGCAAAACACTGCCTAATCAAAACGGCGCACCTATTCGATTGGTGGTGCCGTGGAAGTATGGTTTTAAGAGCATAAAGTCTATTGTCAAAATGCGCTTCACTTCAGTGCGCCCAAAGACTAGCTGGCAAAGTATTGCGCCCAATGAGTATGGGTTTTACGCCAATGTGAACCCTGAGGTGAGTCATCCGCGTTGGAGTCAGGCCTATGAGCGCCGCCTGCCGAGCAGTTTGTTAAGTCCAAGTAGAATTAAAACCGAAATGTTCAATGGCTATGGTGAGCAGGTTGCGGGCTTATATAAAGACATGAACTTGCGTCGAAACTATTAATGGCAATGTTGACGTCAAGGCAGTTGCGCATCGCCAAGGCTGTGGTCTTCATTCTGTGCCTGCTGCCGCTGACATATATAGTTTATGCAGCGCTTACAGAAAACCTCGGCACAGATCCTGTTAAGTCGCTTATTCATATCACTGGTGAATGGGCTATTCGCTTATTTGTACTCACTATGGCGATTAGCCCGATGCGGGCTTGGCTGGGTTGGGGGTGGGCACTGCGCTTCAGGCGTATG
>JAGPVP010000104.1 GCA_018066965.1 Zhongshania sp.
TTTCAGCACTGGCCATACTCAGTGTTAAGCAGCAGGCGGCGCTTACTAAAAACGCTTTTGTGTGTTGCAGTATTTAGAACTCCAATTGTCTAAGCGTACATATATAGAATTAGTGATAAATAACTTAACTGACAAATGTAAGCTGATGAGGCCGAGGGGCAATTATCAAAGCCTATACCTGACTAACCCAAGTTGCACTTGCGAATATCATCCAGAGTTACTGTTTAACTATATCGAGTGTTGAGCAAGCTCTAGAGGGTAATGGCTACAGTAATTGTGGACTTCCCAGAGATTATTAGGCACTTTCCAACTTGGAAATGCCTAGTTATGTGTCCGCTAATGTGACACTACAGCCAAACACTCCCAGTATCTAGCGGGCACTTCCTGATCCGCTAACAACCGGACAGAACGAATTTAAGCAACTTGCTAACAGTCTTTACTGCCACTTCATCGTTAGATCTTTATGCGACTGCGCGCAATCACGCAGATAAAGATTTATTAGGCTTTGATAGGGTACACCTTTGTCCTCCGCCAACCCTTTAAAATACTCGATCGTATCTTCATCAAGTCGGATGGCTACCTGCTTTTTAGCTTTTTGGCGTAGGGGTTTGATTTGGACTTCGAGAAATCATAGCTGTCACGCATTTTTAGCACCGTCATATACTTTTCGTTCTGTTTTGTCTGCCTTTCGATCGGAGATAATACGAATAAATTCGCCCTCTCTTACACAATGACAGACGACCAATAGGCAAGAATGAATACTTGTTCCAAGCAAGATGAATCGAATGAGATGCGGTGATTTTTAACATTAGAGGTATCCTTGCTAGGATCCCATTCAAATCGCAAATGAGCCATGCTTTGACCATAACTACATTGTATTTACAGTCAAGGGCTTAGAACGATACTATTCAAATGCATTGCCCATATTACAACAGCCAATCCCCGGTAAAAATTTTATGTAATGGTAGCGTATTATCTATTCACCGACGGCATTCACATTGTCACAGCGACGCAACCAACGGTAGCCATAAGGCGCTAGTACAAGGCGGCATGTCTGACTGCGCATATCCGCACCGTCGTTTACGATATCCAGCCAGTGCGCGGACCCATCGAGGTTTAAATCTGCCAGCAAGATCTCTTGAGGCTCTGCGCTAATATTGTAAACAGCAACAATGGCCGCGCCACTGCTGTGACTTTCACGACGAATACCAAACACCTGATCCCCCAAATGCAGGGGATACTGTGCGGCGTTTGGATGAAAGGCAGCTTGCGCTGAGCGCAGTGTGATCAGCTCTTTCAGGACTTTGAAAATTCTTGCGTGATGGCTATTGGTGCCTAGCTGAGATTCAAGGTCGTCTGCCACCCATTGATGACGATTTATAGAACGGTTGTGGCTGGTATGTAGTACGCGATTTTCGTCGTTCTCGGTTGCCAACAGGCTGTGTATATAAAATGCTGGCACGCCCTGAACTGCTAACATCAAAGCGTGCGCACAAATAAAGCGCTGCTCTTGCAGACCATCTTCGCCGTCATTTTCGTTGTCTGGATGTAAATGGCGCCGCATGGCATCGAACAGGCTGATGTTTATTTCATAGGGTCTATTTTCGCCGTTAGCCAAAGCCCGCCAAGACACCTTGCCACCACTCTTCTGCATTAGCGTGACTAGCTGATTAATTTCTATGTCATCGAGCAAGCCTTCGGCGGGGCGCAAACCAATACCATCATGCGAGGCGATGAAATTGAAATAAGTAGTGCCGTCTTGCGCCGCAGGCATGCCCATCATCCACGTTTTTAGCGCCTTGCAACTGCCGCTGACCATGGTGTTAATTAACAGCGGTGGTAAAGAAAAGTTATAAACCAAATGTGCTTCGTTGGCGTTACCGAAGTAGGCCAAGTTTTCTCGCAGTGGAATATTAGTTTCAGTAATAATTATTGCTTCAGGTACCGCGTGTTCAATCAAGGTTCTAACTAGCCGGACCGCCTCGTGGGTTTGCTCTAAATTTAAGCTCGTTGTACCCGGTACTTTCCATAGAAACGCAACGGCGTCGAGGCGAAAAATTTTGACACCCATATCAAGATAATGACGAATAATTTTTACAAACTCTAATAATACGGTGGGATTTTGAAAATTAAGGTCTACTTGATCATGACTAAAGGTACACCATACATGACGTTTGCCATCTAAAGTCTGTACTTCATTTAATAGCGGACTGGTGCGTGGCCTTACAACTTCGCTTAAATCTGTAGCCGGGTCTACTTCTACAAAATAGTCCATGCCTGGGTGGCGGCGTTGTTTAAAGTTTTCAAACCACACACTACGACTAGAGCAGTGGTTGATGACCAAGTCTGCCATTAAATCAAAATCGCGCGCGATGGCATTGATATCTTTCCAATCGCCTAAAGAGGGGTTCACTTCGACATAGTTTATTACTGAAAAACCGTCATCGGAGCTATAGGGATAAAACGGCAATATATGAACGCCGCTGATTAAACCGCGTAGTTCTCTGCGCAGAAAATCGTGCAAGGTATGTAATGGCCATTCCCCTTCACGCAGGATTGAGTCCCCGTAGGTAATGACTAGCGTGTCACTTTCGTCCCACAGATTTTTGTGCGCCTCGGGCATAAAGCAGCGTTGATCTAGCGCCATGAGAGCAATCATTTCGTCTAGCAAAGCGCTCTTATCAAGGGCTGGATACAAAACCTCTAGATGGGCGCTAAGTCGTTCACGTAAATGTTGCTGCGGCGCTAAATCTACCATTCAGGAGTATTCCTCATTATCTGCAACCACCGCAGCCATCATGTCATCTAACAAGGTTGGCTCAGCGCTGCACACTCTGTTCCAGCTTGGAATAAAGGGGGTTTCCATGGGGTTTTCTAAAAACATATTACCGGCTTTTACAATATTCTGAGCAAATAATTCGACTGCTTGTTCTTCGCGATGCAAGTCTAAGTCCAAGCCATTCATCACCGCGTCATTGCGATAACTATCGACAAAATCCAAGGCCACCCGATAGTAGGTTGCCTTTATAGAGCGAAAGGTTTCGCTATTGAACACCACACCGTTGGTTGCCAACTTTCTGAATACGGCTTTGGAAATGTCGATAGACATTTTTGATAAGCCACCGCCGTCATCTTCCTCAGACAAGTCCTGATGCTTGTGATCATAAACGTCAGCAATATCGACTTGGCACAAACGGTTGGTTGAATAATTGCGATACATTTCCGACAAGACACCAATTTCTAAACCCCAATCACTGGGGATTCGCAAATCGTTCAACACGTCTTTACGCATAGAAAACTCGCCCGACAAGGGGTAGCGATAACTGTCTAGATAATCTAAATAATCTAATGAACCAAATATCTTTTTTAGTGAGCGAATTAATGGCGTGACCAATAAACGGCTAACCCTACCGTTAATTTTCCCGTCGGCTACACGGGCGTAATAGCCTTTGCAAAATTCGTAGTTAAAGCCCGGATTCGCCACCGGATAAAACAACTGCGCCAACAGCCGCCGGTCATAAGTTAAAATATCGCAGTCGTGTAAGGCTATTGCCTCAGCTCGACCGGATGCTTGGATATAGCCAATACAAAACCACACGTTACGACCTTTACCGGGCTCTGCCGGTGATAGACCTCTACTTTTAAGGCGCTGATCTATCGCTTGTAAGCGCGGCCCGTCGTTCCACAATACACGGTGACGCTGAGGCAATCGGCTAAAGAATTTTAATGCATGGCGGTACTGCTCTTCGTTCGCTTGATCTAAGCCGATAATAATTTCATCGATGTAATCGACTTTAGCGATTTCATCAATAATGGCCGTCAACGCAGTACCTTCCAGCTCTGAATATAAGGACGGTAAAATTAATGCCATAGGCCGCCGCTTAGAAAATGTTAACAACTCTGCCTCTAGATCTTCGACTGACCTATCGACCAAATTATGTAGCGTAGTAATAATGCCGTTCTGATAAAAATCGCCCATAAAAATCTCGTTTTATTTTTTAATATTGCTTAAATGCCCAGCACAATAATCGCTTGTGAAAGGTATCACTTCAATAATTCTAGTAGCGTCTCATTCCAGCCCGCAGGGCCGCACTTCTCCGTCACTATGATGTCGCCATTCGGATCAGGTATCTCTGGTGGCTCGTGATGCTCAGACCTCACCACAACGCCAACATCCGCAAGGGCGAGCATCGCCACGTCGTTGCCACTGTCACCCAGAGCGATCACCCGTGGTGCGGGCCCTGTAGGGAATAAGCAAGAAACCAGCCACGACATTGCCACGCCTTTATTTGCCGGCCCCATAATGTGGTAAAAACGACCGCCCTTAAGGGCCTGTAAACCAACCTCACGCAGATCGTTGCTAAACCGCTGCCATTGCTCGTCACTGTCTTGCCAGCAAATTGGCTCGGAATAATGGCGCTGCAGGGCCAACTCAGCATCGGCAACATCCAAGCCGGTAATTTCCTGCAAATTTTGCGCATCAAAATCACTAAAGCCTAAAAACTGGTAGCCCTTTTCTTCCCGCCAGCCATGAAGCAAGGCAACAATGTCACCCCGCTTGGGGGCAAATTGCTTATGACGAGCGCCATCTACCCACTCCATCTCTACATTCGCCAGTAAATCGCAGCCAGCAGGCACAACTACCGCCGCGCCATTTTCAACAATAAATGGATAGCGATTACCCAGTTTTTTAGAGAGAGGATTTAATTCCGCACAGGTTTTACTGGTATTTAACACCCAGATAATGGACTTCTCTTCTATAAGCGCCAAGGCTGGCAATGCGGCCGCAAAAGAGTAGTTGTTGTGATCTAAGAGGGTGCCGTCAAGGTCTGTAAAAATTACATCTGGGGTAAGCGCCATCGTCATTTCGCCTCCTGATACTGCACATTCAAGATTTCGCGCTGTGTTCCCAGCGTCATTACGCAGTCAGCTGTGGCGGGTAGCGTATCAAGGCAGTGCCTTGTTAGGCGCTCATAGTGCTGTATAAATCGCAGTATTGCTGCGGCATCCATCAAGCCCGGCGTCATCGTCCCGGCAGCCTGACGTAGGGCCAGTTTGCGTTCTTGCTCGCCACGCCAATCTGCAACACAGTCAAAACTTGGCGCACACAGCATCAATAAATAATCCAATTCAGAAAATAAGACTTGGTAGTCATTCGCTAAGCAAGCGTTCACGTACTGCCGCCAGCGACTATCTAGATCCTCTAGTCGCTCCAAATCATTTATCGCAACAGCCAACTCTGCAGACGTTTGCGGCGATGCGCCGACACACCAGCCCTCAAACACGATTAAATCTATTGGACCGCTCAGCGTCGGCCAGCTCGATTCCGGCGCTCTATCATCACAGGCTTTATCAAAGCGTGGCAAATTCAAGGTTTGCCCTGCCCGAAGTGAACGCAGTTTTTCGATTGTCGCCAAGGCCAAAGGAATATCATGCGTGCCAGGCACACCGCGAGTACGTAACAAGGGGTGCGTCGTGTCTGCCAATTGCTGACGCTGGGCCAAGGTGAGATAGAAATCGTCTAGTGATAGCAATGCGACATTTAAGCCACCCTGCGTATGCAGATACCAATAAATGAATTCTGCGAGGGTTGATTTACCACAGCCCTGAGAGCCGTGAATGCCTAATACCGGGACGCGCCCGCTTGTGCCCGGTATTGGGCGAAGTGTTTCGATAAAGGGAATAAAGCAACTTTCTGCCTGCTCCCGATAACTATCCGGCAGCTTCTCTTTGATAAGAAAGGCGCTCAGGGTATCCACAGCGTTAGACAAAACATCCCTCCGTTGTACGCGTGTCGGTATTAACCTTAGACCATTTTGGCAGCTAAGTACTACAAGCAAATTAAGCAGATTTCTTGCCAGATTTGACGGGACAGGTGATGGGGGAGTTTGACTGGGAAAAATGACAGGTAAAAAAAAGAGGCCGCGTGGCCTCTTTTATAACACTTACGCAATCAGTGGTGATGACCGCCAGCGCCGTGTACATGGCCGTGACTAAGCTCTTCTTCGCTTGCCGCGCGCACTGCTTCAATGCTGACATCGAAGTTAAGCACTTGACCCGCTAGAGGGTGGTTTGCGTCAACGGTAACGTTCTCATCATCTACTTCTTTAACCACAACAGTCTGCATTTGACCGCCAGCGCCTTGCGCCTGGAATTGCATACCAACTTCGATTTGATCGACGCCTTGGAATGCGGAACGCGGCACAGGCTGAATCAGCTCTGGATTTAGTTCGCCGTAGCCATCTGCAGGCTGAACAGTGACTTTCATCGCATCGCCGATGGTTTTACCCGCCAACTCATTCTCAAGCCCTGGAATGATGCCGCCGTGGCCGTGAAGATACGTTAGTGGATCCTGACCTTTTGAAGAATCAATTTCAGTGCCATTGTCATCAGTCAGGGTGTAGTGAAACGCCACTACGCAATCATTCGCAATAATCATGGGAGCCTCCCGTTAAAATAAGCCGACAAGCATGACAGTTTTGCCCGACGAGGTCACGCGAGGGCCATAATTTATTGGAAATTGGCCGATATTAAGGTCTTATTTGACGATATCGGCGAGCCATGCCGAAATTAGTGATTCCGAGATTGATGGCAGCCTAAGAATCAGTGACACCGCAACTATCACCTCTTACGAGGTTTTTCAGTGCCGCCAATCCCACGCAGTTCTCAGCAACTCAATCGGGATTAGTAATTCCCTGCCCCACTTCAACAATACGGCGGCGCAACCAGATATGACCGGGGTCATGCTGTAATAAGGGGCTCCATGCCAGCTTTAGCTCGATGGGAATAATCATAAAGGGCGGCTTGCGTGTCGCCAGACGGGGATCTTCATCATACAAGCGCGCAACTTGGGTTGGCAGCGTGGCGATCAAATCTGGATGCTTAGCTAACAAAGCTGCTACTTGATAATGGCGAGTAAACACCCGAATTTGGCGTTCGTGGCCACATTCTGCCAGAGCCTCATCTACCCAACCCAAACGCTGGCTGTCGCGCTGACTCATTCCTCGACCGACACCCATACCGGTTTTACTTACCCAAATATGGGGCGCAGCCAAGAAGGCATCCATATCGAAATTATCTAAGGCCTTGTTCTCACTGCTCATCAAGCAAGAAAAACTATCGCGCCAGACAGTAGCTTGATGGAAGGACTGCGGCAGGCGATCAAAACGGTTGATCGCCATATCAATTTTACCCTGCTCTAAATCTTGGAAGGTAACGTCACTGGGCGTAAGAACGTCAAGCGTGATATTGGGCGCTTCGTCCCTCAGCTTAAATAACAAGGGCGCCAGTAAGGTCGACTCAGCGTAGTCACTTGCCATAATCCGAAATACGCGGGTACTTTTCGTCACCTCAAAATCAGATACCGGCAAGACCGCCTGCTCAACCGAGGACAATATATTACGTACCTGCGGCTGCAGCTCTATGGCGCGCTCAGTCGGGGTCATGCCCTCACTGGTTCTGACCAACAACGGGTCGTTAAACAAATCACGTAGACGACGCAGGCCGTTGCTTAAGGCCGGCTGAGTAATTCCCAGCTGCTCCGCTGCACGGGTAACGTTTTTCTCCCGTAACAGAACGTCGAGGTAAACAAGTAGGTTTAAATCTATGCGCGACAGATTCATGGAAGTAATGGCTCCGCATTTTTTTATAATACGGTGTGATTATGGGCGCTTTGCTGAACGGATACCAGAAATGCACCGAAAAATGCCCTATTTCCTCCGACTAACTCAGCTAGGCGCTTAAAATGATGTATTTGAGGGTTCAAATTTATCCTTTTCCCGCCGCATATTTACCCAAGGCACATTTATACAGCGCCATGAGTAAAACCTTAAGATGCTCAGCCCGCCCCCACCACGTCGGCAATGCCCCCTGGCTTGGCTGATGCAGTGAAACCTGTCATTCGAAACCACGCCTGCTCTCGTTCACTTTGACGTTGGGCAACTGCCAACAGCTTTGCATCAGCTCGTCCATTTAGCTCGATTGCTGCGTCGATTGCCGCTTGCTTGAGTTCGCGGCTTTGCTTACGTATTTCAGCCAAGCTACTGTCTGCGGTCAGAAGCGGAGATCGCCATAATTCATCCGCAATGTCAGCGCCATCAACTGTGACCAAATCACGTAATAACTGATGATAGTCTGCAGCCTCTTCTCGCTCGTAGCGCAGCTCAAACTCTTGCACATCAATAAGCCAGGCCAGGGTGGCAGCAATCATGCCGGCCTGTTCTTGGGCAAAACGCGCCTCAGGCGGCAGGGCCGGAATAACAGAACGCTCCAACGACGCCTTCATGGATGCTAGTTGCTGATTAACCGTCGGCGTCATGCTACTGCTCCTCTAAAAGCATTGTGTTTAATTCGTTCACAAAATAAAAACCAAGGCCCGGCACAATATTCATCATGGTATCGAGGTGGGTCATGCGATCAGCTGCCAGTCTAGGGCCGGTGGCGCAGCAGGCGATAATCGCCCAATACATATTCAGCACGGTGTAATAACGCAAACGTTCGGGATCAACATGTAAACCAGAGAGCCGAGTGTATTCCTTAATGAAGGCATTTTTCTCGACTAGGCCGGCACAATAATAAGTACCATCTTCTACCGTACCGTAGCCAGGGAGCATGGCGTAAGCTAAGTCCATATGCCGATCACCGAGATAGCCTGCCTCCCAATCCAGTATCGCGGTTATTTCATCGGTGTCTTCGTCGAATAAAAAATTGCCATTCCGATAGTCGCCATGCACTAAAGACACATGATCTACAACGGGGCGATTGCGCCACAACCACGCCCGCGCCAAAGCAACCGTAGGGTGCGCCTCAACAGCGTCTTCGTCCCACACTCTGTCCCAATGCGCCAAACTCCAATCTACTGCATCACTTGTGCCTTCACGGGGAATTAGCAGCGCAGACAAATCCTTATCGCGCCAGTCCATGGTGTGCAAGGCGGCAAGATGTCGAATATATTGCGGCGCTAGTTTTTCGCGGTGCTTGCCATACACCGTACCCAATCCCGTTGCTTTACCCGCACCCTCTTTAGGCGACGCCACACCAGGGTTGAAAGAACATATCAGAGCTGGCCGGCCAAAATATTCATCGCTGTCACTAACCCAAAATGCCTCAGGCACTGGGAGCACACCGGCAACGGCCTGAATAATTTGAAACTCACGCAGGCGACAGGTTTCGATCACTGAACACAGCGGGCTCATCCGCAAGATCATTTTAACGAGTTGACGATCTGCATTAGGGCGAAACAAATCAAAAACGTATTGCTCCATCGAGGCACCACCACTCAAGGCGTTTAAATTGCGCACCTCAAAAGTCTCGCCCACCTGCTCAGTTAAAAACCGGTCCAACTGATCAGAAATAAAAGAAACATCCGTAGGCTTATATTCCACCCTACCCCGCAGAGCCATTTTTCGATCAAGCGCCGCCGCCAAGGTCGGCTCTATCACGGCGGCCATTACCGCGCCGCCTTTTGCGCACGAAATGCAGCGGTGGTCGACGCCAGTTGCGCAGGCGACGCACCGTGTAGCACAAGGTGATCTAAACCGGCGTCAATGTAATCTTGCAAACGTTTAGCACAGTGTTCCGCCGAGCCAACAACACAGCCAGTCTCGACCCATTCCCTGGGAATCATATAGCCAATATCGATTAATTCCTGCCGCGTAAAGGCCTGATCAGCAATCGCGTCTCCCTGCATTTTAGGGTGCGACATAATCGCCTCCATCGCAGCGCGATCCCAACCGTTGGCCTTTAATAATTGCTCGGAAACACCGGGAAATGAGAAGTGCGTAATCATGCGGGCATTCATCACCAGATGCTCTTCTTCTGGTGTCATTTCCGGCGCGCACAACATAGTGTTGTAGATTTTTAGGGAAGCGGGATCTCTGTCATGACGCTCACAAGCAGCACGTAATTTTTTACAAATTTCGGCGGTAGCATCCACCGTTAATTCACAACCGATAAAAACCCCATCAAATAAACGAGCGCTTAAATCAATACCCATAGGGCCAGGCACCCAGCTTGAGAATATGATCGGCGGGCGCGGCGCCGTTGGCGGATCTGGCATACGCAAATTACTAAATTTACCTAAATCACCCTCGTAATTAACGGTCTTACCCGCCCACAAATCGATAAGAATTTGAGCGTAATCACCAAAGCCTCGCATAGTTGGTCTAAGCATGCCGCCCTTTTCATTTATGCCCCATAAACCTCGGGCCAAACCAAGCAACAAGCGGTCACCAAAAATTTGCTGAAAGGTGGCACCCATTGCGGCAGTGACCGCCGGTGTGCGGGTACCTATAGCAACCGAACCCATACCGAATTTAATGGTTTCGGTGCGCGCTGCCACTGCGCCAGCGTGAACCCCAAGTTCCTTCATGTCGAAACGTTCGGCAATCCACGCACTAGTTAAACCTATGCGTTCAGCCTCAACGGCCTCTTCCATAGCTCGGGCGGGGTCTTTAATTCGACCACCCAGCAAGTAAACACCCAACTCGTCTAAGGGACTTAATTTTTCCATAAAACCTCCTGCGAATATAATTTTTATTAATTGCGTTTGGTTGTTGCGCTAAATTTTATTGGGGAGTTCTAAATGCGAAAAATGGATTCCACTCCGACCACTATTGATATAACAATCAATACTAGCGGAGATGGAAAACAATTAGCAAGCCCGTTAGGCAAGTAATATATTGTGACCGTAATCGACGGGGATAATGACGCCATTAACAAAGCTTGACGCCTGACTGGTCAACAGCAATAAGGTACCTTCCAGTTCCTCCACATTGCCGATGCGCTTAGAAGGCAGTCTTGCAACTTCAGCCTGCCCTTGCTCTGTTTCAAAATACCAATCCACCATTTCGGTCATAAAATAGCCCGGTGCAATGGCATTGCAACGAATTTTAGTATCGAACATATCCGCTGCAATTTGTTTGGTAAGTTGGTTCAAGGCTGCTTTTACACTGCCGTAGCAAGGTACATTTTTTAAGGTTTGAATGCCGGTGATAGAGGTGATGTTAACGATACTACCCGGCACATCCAACGGAAGAAGACGCTTCGAGAATTCTCGTGCCATGCGCATGGTGCCAGTTAAATTTACATTGAGTAGGTTTCCCCACTCTTCATCCTCAACATCAGGAAAGGGTTTAAATTGAATCTGGCCTGCGTTATTAACCAAAATATCAACCACGCCAAATGCTTCGTAAGCTTGATCGAATACTTGTTTAACGCTTTCGGTGTTGCCGATATCCAGAGCATACGCGACGGCCTTACCACCTGCCTCGTTAATCTCCTTAGCCACTTGTTCCACTTTATCTAAACGGCGCGCGGCGCATATCACGGTCGCCCCAGATTTCGCTAATGCTTTTGCAAAGCTGACGCCCATACCTGTGCCCGAGCCTGTCACCAAAGCAACGCGACCTTTATTTGAGAACATATTTTCTAAATAAGACATAGTATTTTTCCTTTGACTATTATTTTTAAACCGAATTTTTTATAAGAAATAGTGAATTAAAGGCAAGCCCTTCTCACAACAGATTCCGCTCGCCGCCTCAATAAATCACTTCGTTGATCTGTGGTAATACGCAGTTTTCTGTCATCGACTATTGAAGAAACCTCGGACAATTTAACCCGCCTGATTGTGGGTATGGGTGCCGTTTTCGCCCGAAAGTATCGCAGCGACAACAAACCCGTTCGATGATTAGCCGCATCCAACCAATTCATAACACCGGGGTCTTCATGAGAAATTACCGCTCGAAACACCCCGTCTTGACCGAGTACAGCTTGAAAACCATTTATGGAGGTTTGACGGAGATTCCAGTCCCGCGCATCCCAATACTGACTATACAACTGAATGCTCCAGTACTTAGCTTCTGGCGGCACCACCTCGATGATCAAGGCCTCATCAAGCTCGCACTCGTAGTTGGCCTTGCCATAACGTAACTCAGCCCAGCCGATAGACACCTCATCAATCCGCACCGTGTTTATCGTGTCTTGGTAATAGCTCTGCACTTGCTCAGCAAAAAACGCCGGCAAGTTGTGCAACCAATCAATAAGTAAACGAGTACGCTGGGCAATAAGCTCCGGGGTAATGGCTGGCGCGGGGTAATGCGCGTCGTCACGGGTAATTTGCAACTGCGCAGGCTCTTCATTAATCCAGTCATAGAAATACTGACGGAAAATTAGATCGCCAAGACCATCGGGGATTTTCACCCAGTTGCCAGGCTGCTCGTTTTTACTGAGCACTATTTCGATATTGCCATCGGCATCGCATTCAAATTCGCTACAGCG
Organism: Zhongshania sp.; assembly: GCA_018066965.1. GTDB lineage: Bacteria > Pseudomonadota > Gammaproteobacteria > Pseudomonadales > Spongiibacteraceae > Spongiibacter. The sequence goes on from JAGPVP010000104.1 coordinate 12,277, forward strand.
ATCAAACAAGGCCCAGCCACCAATATGGGCGAAATGCCCCTGGCGGGTTTCAATGTCCATCATATGCGCGGTGCCGCGACGGCCCTTGATGCGATACACATAGTCGCCGTGTATCGGCGCCCACTGATAAAGCGCGTCTGCCGCCGGCAGACCGTACTGAATACGTGACGATAAAAAAGTGAAAAAACTGGGATACTCTGGGTTCCACGACTCCATTGTCATGGGAATGGCGCCAGCAACAAGTCGCGTTAAATACCGCACACCTTCGGCTCTGGCCATCTCATCAGTAATTCGAGGATCATCCCAAACAATACCTTGTAACTGCTTAATCGCCGCGCTTAATGCATCCCACAATTCTGGTGATTCCGTGCTTAGGGGCAAGCTATCGCCCCAACTATCTAGCTGGTAACTAATCATTTGTGACAACTCCTAACTATTCATATGAAGGTAGCCAAGCTCTGATTAATCGCAGGAATTGCAATTAATCAGAGTGGTGTTAGTTGTTAGCCAAAAATTTTCAGATACTCAGAAAACCGCGCCTTGATAGCATCTTCACTTAAGCCATACTCTTCAAGGGTATAGCTATACTCGCCCCAGTGATGTGCTGGGCGACTTTCATTATAGTTTTTGCATCCATCAATCGCTTCGGGCGTCATTTTGCGCCCTGCTTTTTCGTAAATTCGCTGAATAACGGCGACGGGGTCATCGCATATTTCTGAGAAATTCGCATTCACAATACGATCTAGCGGAAGACAGTCGCGCACCGCTAAGTAGCGATCCGTCAGCGACGCCCAATACTCAAACCACTCCTGCCCAACCTCAACAGGGTCAATATCGTCAGTCGTCGTTTTACGCAGCTCTTGAATGGTTGTCGCAAATGATGGCACTGTTTTTACTGGGTCGCGGTGACAATGAACTACCGTCGCATCAGGAAGATATTCAAACAGAATATCGAGGTAACCAATGTGCACAGGGGACTTCATAATCCACGGCCGGCCTTTGGCTCCGCCATCCTGCCACTGCAAATACTGCATCATTTCAAACAAAATTTTGTAGGTCGGACGCGGGTCGCACTTTACCGAAAACTCGCGAAATGTCGGCGCTCTCGCCAGCATTGCCGATACCGCTGACTCAAAAGACATCTCCATAATAAAGAGTTCTTCATCAGGCTCTTGCGCCTCCATGGGATGACGCGCCATCCAACCCGGAAATTGGGTGCGGAAGGTATCTTCTATAATTTTTCCAAACTCAATACGACCAACTGGGTTGCCAGCTTCTTCATCAGGAAATGGCGCGGGATTCAATAAACGCCATACTTCTAAGCGCTGCACATCTGGGTCACCCGACATGACTCGCTGTAATTTTGAGGTTCCTGTTCGTGGTAGCCCCACCACCACAATCGGTGCGACAATTTTCTCATCGCGTATTTCTGGATGACGTTTTACATCATCGATATAGCGCAGGCGATTGACCAATAAACGCAGTATTTCCTGGCCTTGCCCGATTACACCACCTTCATGGAGGTTTGCTTCGTTACGTAGGGAATTACACAAAATTTCCAAACCCGTGGTAAATCCCATATCGCCAAAATCTGAAAGCCCAGTGGCGCTTTTTGCTGCCGCCAGCATGTCTTCAACATAGAATGGTATGGCTTCTGGCATTGCTGGAGCTTCTGCACTTGCTGCTTGATTCGTCATTACATCACCTAAAGTTATTATTGATAATCTAGCTAAAACTCATCGAAGTTTCTCGAAGCAGTCTCAAGCCACCATCGCCGACACAATTAAATAAGAAATTATCAACACGAATAGAATGTAAAACTCTAAAAATATTTTTAATTTTTATGAAAAATATCGACGACAACTTAAAGAAAACCGAGTTATTTTTATTTCGAGGATCAATATAGCAATGACAAGGAGAGTGGAACAAGGAAATGCAGGTCAGCTTTTAGGAATACAAATAGACATTACAAGCCACTGAATAATAAGGATTTTTTATACCACCTCAACAACCATTTTTATTTAAGAGTAACTTTTAGGGCGATTTACAGCAATCCCAGTAAATCACTCACTCACAATATATGGCTTTCATCTATAAAATTAGGTAAGTTATTTTCAAATATTGAAGATAATAAATTTTATCTCGCGATCCAAATCTAGTCCGCAAATATGGCGTAGCACATTTTAGCTAGGGTATTACGAAACTCAGGATCATCAATAAAATCGATATTATCGCTAATTAAAGAATACACCATGAGCTGAGCTGCGCGGCCAAGGGCGTGAACACGCAACATATCATTACTGGAAGGTTTAAAGTCTGAACATAATTTTAACTGTTCATAAATAAAGGATTCAGTAGAGCTTTCGGGGGCGATATTAACATCTAGCTCTTGCCAAGCATCCAGAAAGCCTTTGTGTTCAACAAGTAGTGTTTTATCAACTTCGAGCACTTTACGATGAATTTCAATAGACCAATCTAGCAGCCAATAAATAAATGACAGTACGGTGTGCTCTTTATCTCTTGGAAATTCTTGATAGCCCTTTAAATGCTGCGTTCTGATTACGAGGCGATAAACCTCAAACACAATAGTATCGAGATTGGGGAAATATTGATAAATGGACGACTTTGGCACACCGGAAACCACTTCCAGCGTTGTTGTAGATAAAGCGCCACGACCGTGTTCTAACAAAATGCTATGCGCCGCCTCGACAATGGCATTAACAACCTTGATAGATCGATCTTGTTTCGGCTGGCGACGCATTGCGTCATTGGGGCGAATAAGCTGATACGGCGTGTCTTTTTCCATTTTATTAGTAAGCACCAAAGCCAATAAATTTAAAACCCATTAACAAGACCGGAAATACTAACATGAAAACTTCAAACATCTCGCCGCGCATTGCAGTATATGGCCTCGGCTTTGTCGGTCAGCAACTTGCTGGCTTCGCCTTAGACAAAGGCTGGGAAATTGTCGGCGCCTACAATCGCGCCGGCGACAAGGTGGGCCAGGATCTCGGCACACTCATCGGCAGGGAGCCTATCGGTCTTTTAATAGAGGATTGCGAGGCAGCTAATTACTCGCAGCTAAACGCAGACCTAGCCTTTGTTGCGGTCTCTGATCGCCTAGAAGATAACTTCCCCTCATATCAGCGCCTAATGTCTGCGGGGGCAAACATTCTTTGTCACGGCGCAGAATCTTGTAATCCCCGCCGCCTCAACCCCGCGATTGCAGAACAGATTCAGGCGCTGGCCCTTGAGCATGGCGTTACTTTCACCGGCAGCGGTATATGGGATATGACTCGGATTTGGGCCGGCATTCTGTCGGTAGGACCAAACACTGAAATCGAATCTATGACCCACACCTCCTTTACCGACATCGCTCGCCAAGGCGTGCACTTACTTCGCTTTTGTGGCGCCGGCTTGACGGTAAAAGAGTTTGAAGAAAAAAGCGTGGCCGGAAATGGTGGCTTAGGTGGCATCGCTATCATCCCACCACTGTGCGTGGCAGATGCCTTGGGGCTTGATGCCATCAACGTAAAAGAAAAAGTTGAACCCATCATTTGGGAAGAAGACCACCAAAGTCACTGGCTAAATGAAACCATACCTGCCGGCCATGTGGTCGGCACCAGAATGCACGTTGATATTACTACCCGAGAGGGAGTAACCCTACATAACTGTTTTGAATATAGGGACTTCAAGCCCAATGAGGTAGAGCAATTAATCTGGAAAGTGAAAGGCAAACCCAGCATGGAGGTGCGGATTGTGCGAGAGGCCTCTCATATGGCGTCGGCCAGCAGTTTGTTTAATCGCACCCCTGACGTACTGGCAGCCGAACCCGGTATCCGCGAAATTTGGACTTATCAGCCACTACGCTCCAGCGCTCTAAACTAAATGAAGAAAAGGTACACAATAATGACGCTTTCCCAATCCGATATTTCTGCCGCTCTCGATCCCGATGCGCTGATGAATCAAGCAATCGAAATCAGCGGTCTACGCAGCTTTGGCGATATGGGTTTTATCGAGCCCATGAAAATGCTGCTTAATAGCATCCCTCTGCATATCACACTCCACCAAGAGGGGCTTGAGAGTATTCAGGCAGATGTTGTGCGCTGCTTAGTCAATCGCCTGCGATTTCAACAAGACCTGAGTGCCCACCCAGAAATTCTGCAAGAGCAGGTTGATGATCCCATCATTGTTTTAGGCCTAGGTCGCTCTGGCACCACTAAAATGCAAAAAATTCTGTCGGCGCCAGACAGTGTGCAAAAAATGGCGTTCTGGCGCTTATGGAATCCCGCCCCCTTTCCCGACGCAATCCCCGGTCAGCCAGATCCGCGCATTGCTCAAGCGGGCAGTGCCAATTTGGTAGCAACAGACAACTCTGCGGTTCACGCCGCCCATCATATGGAAGAACAAGAAGTAGACGAAGACTGGCTACTGGGCATGTTTACCTTTGACGACTGGATTTGGAATCAAATGGTATTCTCCCCAAGCTATTTAGACTGGGTTATGGCCCGCCCCAGCGCTGCCCCATTTGCCTACATGAAATCACTGGTGCAATACCTGCAATGGCAGGACGGCGGCAGAAAAGATCGGCCATGGGTGATGAAAGGTGTGGGCTATATCGCCCATATGGAATCGCTGCTTGCCAACTTCCCCAAGGCCACAATTTTGCACACCCATCGCGACCCACTGCAAACCATTCCCTCGTGGGCTAAATTTGTCAGTGCGATGTGGACGCTAAGATCGGCACCTGTCGACAAGCATGAGATTGGTCGCGAAGTTATGCGTTACTGGGGCATGGCAATGGATCGCTACCTTGCCTCTAGGGACAAGTTGGGTTTGGATCGCTGCATCGTCGATGCTCGCTATGCGGATGTGCGGGAAAACCCCATGAGTATTGTCGAGCAAGTTTACGAGCGCGCCGGACGCAAAATAACTGAGCCAGCGTATCAATCAATGGCAGCGTGGCACAGCAATAATGAACAGCACCGCTTTAGTAAACACGAATACTCTCTCGAAGAATTTGGTCTGAGTGAAGCGATGATTAACGAGCGCTTCGGCGATTATATTAGACGATTTATTCAACGCTGATTCGGAAGCACGTCCTGATTACTGGACGTCATTCGACGCGAGCAAAGGCAACGTTATTTTATAAACACCCAAATAAAAAAGGCCCGGAAAATCCGGGCCAAGCCTCACTGACAGGAACTGTTACAAGACGCGGGTTTTACTAAAACTTAGCCCGCTTGCTTTGCTTTGTATTCAATACGACGGCGATGCAACACTGGCTCGGTATAGCCGCTTGGCTGCTCGCAACCTTTCAGCACTAATTCCAATGCCGCCTGAAACGCCACGCTGTCGTCAAAATTATCGGCCATTGGTGTGTAGTCAGCGTCACTCGCGTTTTGGCGATCAACCACCGCCGCCATGCGCTTCAAAGTTTCTAGCACCTGCGCCTCAGTACAAACACCGTGGCGCAACCAGTTGGCAATGTGCTGGCTAGAAATCCGCAGGGTTGCGCGGTCTTCCATCAAACCCACATCGTTAATGTCTGGCACTTTTGAACAGCCCACGCCGTTATCAATCCAGCGCACCACATAACCCAACATGCCCTGAGCATTGTTATCCAACTCTTGCTGGATTTCTGCTGCGTTCCAGCTTGGATTTTGCGCCACGGGGATAGTCAAAATATCATCCAGTGCAGCGCGTTGACGACTGGCCAATTGCTCCTGCACTGACAACACATTTACTTGGTGGTAGTGCATTACGTGCAAGGTAGCGGCAGTTGGCGAAGGCACCCAAGCGCAGTTGGCGCCAGCTTGCGGATGGCCAATTTTGGCCTCCATCATCGCTGCCATTTCGTCTGGCATGGCCCACATCCCTTTACCGATTTGCGCATGACCGCTCAAACCGCAGGCCAAGCCAATATCGACGTTCCAATCTTCGTAGGCTTTGATCCACGCCTGCTGCTTCATATCCGCTTTGCGAACAAATGGCCCCGCTTCCATACTGGTGTGGATTTCATCACCAGTGCGATCAAGGAAGCCGGTGTTAATAAAGATAACGCGCTCAGGTACTGCCGCAATACAGGCTTTCAAGTTCACCGTGGTGCGGCGCTCTTCATCCATAATGCCGATTTTTAAGGTATTGCGCGCCAGACCAAAAGCGTCTTCAACCCGCGAGAACAATTCCGCCGCAAAGGCGACTTCCTCAGGCCCATGCATTTTTGGCTTAACAATATAAACGCTACCCGCGCGTGAATTGCGCAATGCGCCAGTTTGTTTAAGGTCGTGCATGGCTGCCAGCACAGTAACCATGGCATCCATGATGCCTTCAGGCACTTCATTCCCATCGGCGTCAATGATCGCGCCGTTCGTCATCAAGTGACCAACATTACGCACCAACAATAAGCTGCGGCCGTGTAATACCGTTTCGCCACCACCGGCAGCGGTGAAAACGCGGTCAGCGGCAAGCGTGCGAACTAGCTCTTTGCCGCCTTTCATAAAGGCTTCTTGAAGATCACCCTTCATTAGACCCAACCAGTTGCGGTAAACCTCAACTTTGTCGTCTGCATCTACGGCAGCAACCGAGTCTTCGCAGTCTTGAATTGTCGTCAACGCAGATTCCAGCACCACATCTTTCACGCGGGCCGCATCGTCTTTACCAATAGGATGCTGGTCATCAATCTGAATATCGATATGCAGACCATTATTGATCAGCAAAATATTAGTCGGCGCAGCAGCGTCGCCCAAGTAGCCAACAAACTGCGAAGGATCTTCTAAGCCTGTGACGCTACCGTCGGCCAAAGTAACCGCTAATGCACCATCAACAACGCTATATAAAGTCGCACCTGTATGGCTGCCATCGCTCAAGCTGGCGTTCTGATCAAGGAAGCTACGGGCGTAAGCAATAACCTTAGCGCCGCGAACAGGATTATAGCCTTTACCTTTATCAGCGCCATCGGCCTCTGAAATAACATTGGTGCCGTAGAGCGCATCATACAAACTGCCCCAGCGCGCATTGGCTGCGTTTAGCGCATAGCGCGCGTTCATTACTGGCACAACCAACTGCGGACCAGCCAACGTCGCGATTTCCTCATCTACATTTTCTGTAGAAACATTAAAATCCGCTGGTTCGGGCAGTAGGTAGTTTATTTCTTGCAGAAACGCTTTATATACTGCGGCATCGAATTTGCCCGCATTGGCGCGGTGCCAACCGTCGATCTGAGCCTGAATATTTTCGCGCTTTTGCAGTAATTCGCGATTTTTAGGCGCCAAATCTTTCAATATCTCTGCAAATGCAGCCCAAAAATTGTCGGGGCTTATACCTGTACCAGGAGCAACTTCATCATTGACCAGGCGATAAAGTACATCGGCAATTTGAAGTCCGCTGTGCTGTACTCTGGAAATGGCCGAAGACATAAACACTCCTTTTAAAATCAAAATTTGGCATTAATTTAAGCGACTATCCTAGCAGCTGAGGATAATTCTGCAAATTTATCCATATTATCACTGATATTTTTAATGTGAATAGTGTCGCCGTAATTAAAGGCTATACTGAGGCGAGTTAACACGTCTATTCATTTGCGCTAAATCTCTTGTGTAGCTATATAGATCTTTAACGGCGATCACGCAAACATCATTCCCCGAATGAATACTCGAAATAATAACTATAAATTAGAAAAATTAAAGCGCGGCACGTAGACTAGCCACCATTACACCACCCAACCCGCAACAAAATAGGGACTATATATGTCAACTCTAGACGCAGACATCCAGGCAGTTGCCTCTCTTAAAGAACAAGGCGGCAGCAGCTGGGACGCCATCAACCCAGAATCTGCGGCACGTATGCGTGCACAGAACAAATTCAAAACGGGTTTAGACATCGCCAAATACACTGCCGACATCATGCGTGCAGACATGGCGGCGTTTGACAAAGACAAGACCAAATACACTCAGTCACTGGGTTGCTGGCACGGCTTCATTGGTCAACAGAAGATGATTTCTATTAAGAAACACTTCAACGGCCAAACTGATCGCCGCTACTTATACCTGTCTGGCTGGATGGTTGCAGCACTGCGCTCTGCCTTCGGTCCTCTGCCTGATCAATCAATGCATGAAAAAACCGTTGTTGCCGATCTGGTACGTGAGCTTTACACCTTCTTACGTCAAGCTGACGCACGTGAGCTGGGCGGCTTGTTCCGCGCACTAGACGCTGCTCGCGAAGCTGGTGACAAGGCTGAAGAAGCTAAAATTCAAGATCAAATCGACAACCACGTTACTCACGTAGTACCGATTGTTGCTGATATCGACGCTGGTTTCGGTAACGCTGAAGCGACTTACCTGATGGCCAAGCAAATGATCGAAGCTGGCGCTTGCTGCCTGCAGATCGAAAACCAAGTTGCTGATGAAAAGCAGTGCGGCCACCAAGACGGTAAAGTAACTGTACCCCACGCTGACTTCCACAATAAGCTGCGCGCTCTGCGTTACGCTTTCTTGGAACTAGGTGTTGATAACGGCGTTATCGTTGCACGTACTGACTCTGAAGGCGCTGGCCTGACTAAAGAAATCGCGGTTGTTAAAGAGCGCGGCGATCAAGGCGATATCTACAACTCATTCCTAGACGTTGAAGAAATTGACGTGGCGGATATGGCTGAAGGCGATGTGTGCTTCAACCGTGACGGCAAGCTGGTTCGTCCTAAGCGTCTGCCTTCTGGTTTATACCAGTTCCGTCAAGGAACTGGCCATGAGCGTTGCGTATTCGACTGTATCGAAGCGATCAATGCTGGTGCTGACCTATTGTGGATTGAAACTGCTGTTCCGACTGTGCACGAAATCAAAGGCATGATGGACGACGTTCGCAAAATTCACCCAGATGCTAAGTTGGTGTACAACAACTCACCGTCTTTCAACTGGACGCTGAACTTCCGTCAACAAGCTTACGATGCCATGGTTGAAGCTGGCGAAGACGTTTCTGCTTACGATCGCACTGCTCTAATGAGCGCTGAATACGACGATACTGCGCTAGCGGCTACTGCTGATGAACGCATCAAGACCTTCCAAGCAGATACTGCTCGCGAAGCGAACGTATTCCACCACCTGATCACTCTGCCGACTTACCACACTGCAGCACTGTCTACTGACAATCTTGCAAAAGAGTACTTCGGTGAGCAAGGCATGCTGGGCTATGTTGCCGGCGTACAACGTAAAGAAATTCGCCAGGGTATTGCCTGTGTTAAACACCAAAACATGTCTGGTTCAGACATGGGTGATGACCACAAAGAATACTATGCTGGTGAACTTGCACTTAAAGCTGGCGGCGCGAAAAACACATCTAACCAGTTCAACTAAGTTGAACTAGCTTAGACGTGAAGTACCCCGATAATCGCTTCGGCATTACTGGGGTACAGTTTAGAGCAGGATATCTAGCACTAGACTTTCCGTCACAGAAAAAAGGCGACCCCTTGCAAAAGGCGTCGCCTTTTTTATGAATGAAATAGAATGACCATTAACGATCCCGTCAAAAGTATTGAATAGCTTTTTACGCTAGAATTCCAAATGCTTACTACCTCAAACTGATTGAGTGATTTCGAATATGGCTGACACACCTACTTTTCTTAAAGACGCTAAAGATTTATTGAGCGAACAAGGCTTCGCTGCAAGTAACACTTGGTATCACGGCACCTCGTCGGCGCTTGTCAACTCAATCAAAGCACAGGGCTTAAAACGCTCCGGCGATAAAGCGCTAAAAGAAGCCGCAAAGAAAACCATGGCAACCATCGGCAATGACTATACCGAATCAGTGGAACCGGTTTTTTTAACGCAAAGTAAAGAATTGGCCTTTTACTGGGCAGAGCAAACCGTGCGAAACCGCAGCGTGCGTATTGAAGGCGAAGAACACCCCGTGGTGTTTGCCGTAGATCTGCCACAAGACCTAAACGCCAATGTTAAGCCAGACGTCGGCGCAGCGAGCTTGCTACTTTTAAAAGAGGGCGAAGAGTTCATGGCCTACTTGGCCGGCATTTATCAGGAAAGCGGTTTAGGCGCGCCAGACATAGATTTAATGAAGGCTGAGCGCATGGAGTATTTACACAAATTAGGCATGGCATACTATGACGCTGACATCGACAGCGCATGCTTAACTCTTATTAACAGCTAAATCACGCCACGAAAGACGAGAGATGTAAAAGAAGGCATATTAGTCATTCTCGTTTTCCATAATCCGTCCTAGCAGGAGCCATTATGAGCACTATCTCTACCCCCGACCTCTGTGATGAGCACGGCGACAAAGTCCGTGTAATAGAAGGCGCCTTTCGTCATTACGGTGGCAGCCAAAATTTTAGTGGCCCGATCGCCACCATAAAATGCTTTGAAGACAATTCCAAAGTTGCTGAACGCGTAAAAGAAGCCGGAAATGGCCGCGTACTCGTCGTGGATGGCGGCGCTTCACCAAGACGCTCACTGCTGGGCGACAATCTTGCAAAAGCAGCCGTAGATAACGGTTGGGCCGGCATTGTGATTTACGGCTACCTTCGTGACGTCGAAGAAATTGCCCCCATGCCCATCGGCATCATGGCCCTTGGCAGCGTGCCCCGCAAAACGGAAAAGCTAGGTGATGGCCGCTGCGATGTGCAACTCGAATTTGGTGGCACTAGCATAAATCCCGGCGAATACCTCTATGCCGACCTAAGCGGTATCATCGTGTCTGCGAACGCCTTATAGTCAGCAAATGAGCTACTCTGTCACCCTAAGACCTCACCTTAACTAAAAATAAAACTAAATGCGGGAGACGCACATGAAACTCGGACTACTACTCGGCTACTCTGGCGCGAAGCTGTCGCTGCCAATGGATACCGTTAAGCAGGCAGAAACCCTCGGCTTTGATTCGGTATGGACAGCCGAGGCCTACGGCTCCGACGCCGTTACTCCCGCTGCGTGGATATTAGCGCAAACCAGCAAAATTAAGGTTGGCACCGCTATTATGCAAATGCCAGCGCGCACCCCTGCGATGTGTGCGATGACCGCCATGAGCCTAGATCAACTCTCTGGCGGACGTTTTATTGTTGGGCTCGGCGCATCTGGCCCGCAGGTAGTCGAAGGCTGGCACGGTGTCCCTTATGGTAAGCCGGTCACCCGCACCCGCGAATATATTCAAATTATGAAAAAGATTTTTGAGCGCGAAGGCCCCGTAGAATTTGACGGCGGCATGTACCAAATGCCCTATAAGGGCCCTGGCGCAACCGGCCTTGGAAAACCTTTAAAATCTATTTTGCACGGCGACCCAAGCATTCCCATTTACACCGCATCAATCACCCCGGCCGGCGTTTCTGCGTCGGCAGAGGTCGCTGACGGTGTCTTCCCCGTGTGGATGAGCCCAGAAAAATATTCCGTGCTTGAACCCAGTATTACCAAAGGCTTAGAAAAATCCGGTCGCAACAAAGCTGACTTCGATGTTGCCCCCTTTGTCGGCGTGATCATGGACGACAATATCGACGGCTGCCGTTATTTCATCAAAGACTTCCTTGCCCTCTACATTGGCGGTATGGGCGCAAAAGGTAAAAACTTCTACACCGACTATGCTTCTCGCATGGGCTACGGTGACGCCGCAGAGCAAGTACAAGATTTATATTTAGCAGGCAAAAAAGATGAAGCCCGTAATGCCGTACCTGACGCACTGGTAGACGAAATTGCCTTAGTTGGACCAGAAGGCCGTATTCGTGAACGCGCTGCCGACTGGAAGGCCGCATCGAAACGCGGCGAAGTAAATTCCATGCTGCTTAACTGCGCGCAGCCAGAAGCGATGGAAGTCATGGCCGATTGCTTCCTTTAACGGGAGACGCTTGACGGGAGACGGAAGATGCAAGGCAGAAGACAAAGCCTTCCTTGCATTCTGCACCTCCCGTCCAGCGTTCGCAGTAAACTAACAGCAACACTCAAGGACAACACCACAACGTGACCACTAATACTCGCCGGCTAGCCATGGCCATTTTGAATGGCTTTGATGCATTTTTTGCAGAATACAAAAACATCACTCTGGGCGCCCAAGCTCGCTTTGAGGCAGCTGACTGGCACGGCGCACAAAAAGCCATTCGCGACCGCTTAGCGCTGTGGAAACAGAAACGCTCCATCGTGGCCGAGGCTGCCTACACTATCACCGGTGGCAGTGTAGAGAATCGCGATAACTGGGAAATTGCCAAACAAGAATACGGCGAGCTAATTCAAAATCACGACAATTACGAAATTGCCCAATCCTTTTTCAACTCGATTTATTGCTCAGTTTTCGACCACGAAAAAATTCGCGACATACACACCTTCGCATTAACGTCGAATCAAGAGCGCCCGCCCACTGCCAGCGACTCTATACTCAAGCGCTACCGTTTTGACGGCGCCAACGCCGTAGACATTGTTAGGTCAATGCTAGACGACTGTGAATTTAATATTCCGTGGGAAGATCAACAACGTGACGTTGGCTTTATTATGGAAGTGGTTAATCGCGAGCTTATCCCCAAAATTCGCGACAAAGACAAAGACGTCTACGTAGAAACATTGGAGTCATTATTCTTCCGCAACAAGGCGGCGTATTTAGTGGGCCGCATTGTTAGCGGCGATTTTACTATGCCCTTCGTATTACCTATTTTACACAGTGAAAATAAATCTATATTCGTCGACACGGTATTACACGACCCAGACGACATCTCTATTCTATTCAGTTTTAGCCGCAGCTATTTCATGGTCGATACGTCGATACCCTCGGAGTACATCGCCTTCTTACATCGGCTTATGCCGAATAAAGAAATCTTCGAGCTGTATAGCGCTATCGGCATGCCCAAGCACGGTAAAACCGAGTTCTATCGCTTTGCCGTAGACGACACCAGCAGCAGCGAAGAACCCTATATTATCGCGCCAGGTATTAAAGGCATGGTCATGCTGGTATTCACCCGCCCCGACTTCGGCTATGTATACAAGGTTATAAAGGACCGTTTCACGCCGCCCAAAGACATGAGCCAAGAACATGTTCGCCAATGTTACAGCTTAGTAAAGCGCTGGGATCGCGGCGGTCGCATGGCAGATACTCAAGAATTTAATAATTTGGCCTTTGATCGCCGCCGTTTTTCTGACGAACTGATTGCCGAACTTGAAAAAGAAGCGCCGTCTAAAATTAGCGTTAGCGGCAATGCATTGTTACTCAAGCACGTTTATATAGAACGTAAAATGATTCCCCTAAACCTATACCTCAAAGACTGCGACGAGCAGCAACTAGAGAGCGTGATGGGCGAATACGGTAATGCCATTAAACAACTAGCCGCCGGTAATATTTTTCCCGGTGACATGTTACTCAAAAACTTTGGCGTGACCCGTCACGGCCGAGTGGTGTTTTACGATTACGATGAGATTTGTCCGCTCACCGATTGTAATTTCCGCAAACTGCCAGAACCTAAAAACGACGAGCAAGCCATGGCAACCCAGCCTTGGTACGAAGTAAAACCCGAAGACGTTTTTCCTGAAGAATTTAGATTATTTTTCTCTGGAAACCAGCGCGCCAAAAAAGTATTCGACGCCCTGCACAGCGATCTCTATGACCCGGCTTACTGGCAGGGATTACAAGAAACCATTCGCAACGGCTATGTTGCCGATGTATTCCCATACCGTAAAAAACAGCGTTTTCAGCAGCGGCCATCACTCTAAAACAAGCAGACACAAAAAAGGGCGCATTGCGCCCTTTTCTAATTTACTGCACTGAGTTTTACGTGTTTAAAACTGCAAACGCGCATTAATACCCACTGAATCAGTATCGTAATCACCCACAAAACTGCGGCTAATATTACCCGCTACCGAAAACTGCGGCACGATGTAAACCCGTAAACCTGCTCCCAATACTGCACCGGCATCAGAGTCGCCATCCACATCTTGGTAAGCTAGACCTGCGTTTAAATTACCTTCAATATTATTGGTAAGCCACGTACGCGACGTGACCCCACCCGTTAAGGTATCAATATCGATATTATCTAAAGCTGGGTTTGTGCTTTCAGATTCGGCAAAACTATAGTCTAAAGCCATCACCAAGTCGGTACGGTCAGACATTTTCATTGGGTGACCAACACCGATACTTACCGTGTCAAATTCAAGATTTCTGTTGTAATCCAGATTGCCGATTGAGCCGCGAACAAAAATATTTCTATCTAAGGCCAATGAGCCGCCACCGTAAATTTGATCGGCATCTTGGTTGTCGACCTCGACATCAGCAAAACCACCTTCAACATAGGTATAGCTAAAATCCTTTGCCAATAAAGGCCCTGCTGCCATTGCACTCGCAAAACCTGCGGCAAGTAATATCGCTTTTTTGTTTAACATGATTTTCGCTCTCCATAGTGTAGATAGCGATTTAGACTGCGTTTAAACAAACAGTTCCTATTATTTTTGCAGTCGTGAATTATTACCATTGTCATAAAAATAATGAACTATTTATAAAAATGCTGCATCACTAGGCTTCAAGTAAAAAGGTGACTGGACCGTCGTTGAGCAAACTAATCTGCATGTCGACACCAAACTGACCACATGCGACTATACCGTGCTTTGCTCGCAATTCTGCCAAAGCAAATTCATATAACTGTTCTGCACGAGGGGGCTCCGCGGCCGTTGAAAATCCAGGGCGCAAACCCTTTTTAGTATCTGCCGCCAGGGTAAATTGTGATACCAGCAACACACCGCCGCGAATATCGGCAACGGATTTATTCATTCGGCCCGCGTCATCAGCAAACACTCTGTAAGCTAAGATTCGCGACATCAGCTTTATTACTGCATCTTCGTTATCTGCTTTCTCTAGACCAAGAAACACCAACAATCCCTGTTCTATGGCGCCAACACATTCGTCATTTACGTCTACACGTGCTGAGCGCACGCGCTGTAATAATGCTTTCATTTACCCTCTACTTTCATTCAAATCTACATATATTCAGTAGCGACCTTAAACATTAACGCTAATAGCTTAATTCGCCATTACTCAGTAAGTCGGCAATGTCGTTAGTCGCCTTCACTAAAGCATCAGAAATACTGGGTTCAAATGCGGAGTGGCCCGCATCGCGAACTATATGCAGCTCAGCACTTGGCCACAACTGGTGAAGTTCTACTGCACTTTCTAGAGGGCAAATCATATCGTAACGGCCGTGCACGATAATGCCGGGAATGTTTTCTATCGCCGCCATATTTCTGAGCAGCTGATTTTCCTCCATAAATGCATCATTAACGAAGTAATGGGTTTCTATATGCGACATCGCGACGGCAGTATGCGCATCCATTAAATGATCTTGGACGTCGTGATGTGGGCGCAGCGTTGAACAGCGGGCCTCCCATAGCGACCATGCTTTTGCGGCCGACATCCTCGCCACTTCATTCTCGCCATGTAGCACGCGGTGATAGGCTTGAATTCGATTTTCCCCATCACGCGGCGCAACGCAGTCATTAAAATCCTGCCAGTAATCCGGGAACACTCTGCTCGCGCCACCCTCGGCATAAAACCAAGTCAGCTCTCTGGGGCGACACAAAAATATGCCGCGCAATATCAATGCTTGCACCCGATCAGCGTAGACCTGCGCATAAGCGAGACTCAAAGTAGAACCCCAAGAACCACCAAACAGCACCCATTTATCAATATTCAGATACTGCCGAATGTGCTCCATGTCTGAAATGAGCGCAGGCGTGGAGTTATCTTCTAGGCAGGCATGAGGTTCAGAACGACCGCAGCCGCGCTGATCAAATAATATTATTCGATACCGTTCCGGGTCGAAAAAGCAGCGTGCTCGCGGGCTACACCCAGCGCCGGGGCCGCCATGAACAAATAACACGGGAATACCATCGGGATTACCAGACTCTTCCACATACAATACATGCGGAGCTTGGACTGGCAATTGATGTGTTTTAAAGGGCTTTATATCGGGAAACAAGGTGAGCATAGCGTTGACCACATCCAGTTAATGCACTGGATCAGTGTAGCGCAGACAGCGGCTTAACGCTTAGAGGAAAAAATCGGCGGCCTTGAACGGCCGCCGAGGAACCACTTACTTAATATAAGCAGCTATTTACTGAATTACTTAGGCGCGCGTTTGCGCTCATTCTCTTTCAGTAGTTTCTTACGCAGACGAATGCTCTTCGGTGTTACTTCCACCAGCTCATCGTCTTCAATAAACTCAAGAGCTTGCTCAAGAGTGTGCTTGATATGCGGCGACAAGGTTAAGGCTTCATCGGTGCCTGAAGCGCGAACGTTGGTAAGCTGCTTAGCACGCGTGGGGTTAACCACCAAGTCGTTATTACGGTTGTGAAGACCGATAATCTGACCTTCATACACTTCCGCAGCATGACCCATAAATAAGCGACCGCGATCTTGCAGGTTGAACAAACCGTAGCTCAGCGTCTTACCACCAACCATGGAAACCATTACGCCATTCTGACGACCGGCTAGGTCACCACCTTTCACTTCACCGTAGTGATCGAAAACGGTAGTCATGATGCCGCTACCAGAGGTCATAGTTAGGAACTGACCACGGAAACCGATCAAGCCACGCGCAGGAGCAATAAACTCAAGCTTTACGCGACCTTTGCCGTCCGGCTCCATATTGCTCATCTCGGCTTTACGCAAGCCAAGCTCTTCCATGACCGAACCTTGATGCTGCTCTTCAACGTCAATAACAACGTGTTCAAAAGGTTCTTGAACCACGCCATCGACCATCTTCTGTACTACTTCCGGACGAGAAACGCCCATTTCGAAACCTTCGCGACGCATGGTTTCAATCAGTACTGAAAGATGTAATTCACCACGACCAGACACTTTAAATTTATCTGGCGTCTCACCTTGCTCAACACGCAGGGCCACGTTGTGAATTAACTCTTGATCTAGGCGATCGCGAATATTACGCGAGGTAACAAACTTGCCTTCTTTTCCAGCAAACGGTGAATCGTTTACTTGGAAGGTCATGCTTACCGTTGGCTCATCTACGCTCAGTGGCGGCAACGCCTCAGGATGGCTAGGCGCGCAAAGCGTGTCAGATATATTCAGACCTTCAATACCCGTCACACAAACGATCTCGCCCGCCTTACCTTCAGGCACTTCAACCCGCTCAAGACCGTAGTAGCCCATCACGGTTAGCACTTTACACTTGCGAGTCTTGCCATCGGCACCAACCACAATCAACTGATCATTGGCTTTCATGGTGCCGCGAGTAACACGACCAACACCGATTACGCCAACATAGCTATTGTAATCAAGGGCCGAAATTTGCATTTGCAGTGGACCAACAGCATCAACTTCTGGCGTCGGTACTTTGTCTACAATCATCTGGAACAGCGGTGTCATGTCTTCAGCCAGATTTTCAAAATCTAGGCCGGCAATACCATTAATTGCCGAAGCAAAGATAATGGGGAAGTCCAGCTGTTCGTCTGTCGCACCAAGGCGGTCAAACAAATCAAATACTTGGTCAACCACCCAGTCAGGACGCGCACCGGGACGGTCAACTTTGTTAACAACCACAATGGGGTTAAGACCTTGCTCGAAGGCCTTTTGAGTTACAAAGCGCGTTTGCGGCATAGGGCCGTCAACCGCGTCAACCAACAGCAATACGCTGTCGACCATCGACAAAACGCGCTCTACCTCACCACCGAAGTCGGCGTGACCAGGGGTATCAACGATGTTGATACGGTAGCCGTTCCACTCGATTGCGGTGTTTTTCGCAAGAATGGTAATACCGCGCTCTTTCTCCTGGTCGTTGGAGTCCATGATCCGCTCGGAATCTTGGTTGCGGCGGTCAAGGGTTCCCGACTGGCTCAACAGTTTATCCACCAATGTGGTTTTACCGTGGTCGACGTGGGCGATAATGGCGACGTTTCTTAACTTACTGACTTCACTCATAATTTAGAAATTCCGGATGGACATTTTTGCTATCTGTGTACGCAGGCATTCACACAAATAGCGGGGCTGGCAATTTCGCCATTTAAAATAAGGTCGCGATTATAGCGGGTTTATTAACCAAACACATGATTTATGCCGTGCATTTTACAGCTAACAAGCAAAAATTAACGACATAGCAGCACCTTATGGTCCTTAATTGCTCAATGACAAGCACCTCTTGGGCATAATGCCGATAGCCGTTACAATCAAATGAAAGCTGACTACATTCCGCAACGGATGCCGATCACAATGAGCACCAATGTCACATGGAAGGGCCGCTGGACCTTTATTCTTGCCGCTACAGGCTCTGCCGTTGGGCTCGGTAATATTTGGAAATTCCCTTACATCACCGGCGAATATGGCGGCGGCGCGTTTGTTCTTGTCTATTTGGCGTGCATTTTACTCATTGGCATACCGGTGATGATTGCAGAAATCATGGTCGGCAGAGCAGGTCGTAGCGACCCCGTTCACAGTATGAGTAAAATGGGGAAAGCTGCGGGCAGAAGCGCCAACTGGGGCGCAGTCGGGGCCATTGGTATTTTGGCCGGCCTGATGATTATGATGTTTTACAGCGTGGTTGCCGGTTGGGCGCTAGACTACGTTGCACAAAGTATTAGCGGTAACTACCATCAAGCCACAACCGCGACAATCGAGCAAAACTTTAGCCTACTACTCAGCGACCCCTCCGAGCAATTAATCTGGCATAGCATGTTCTGTCTTATTACCGCCTCGATTGTGGCAGGCGGCGTAACCAATGGCATTGGCAAATCCGTCGATATTCTAATGCCCATTCTGTTCGGCTGCCTATTGTTGCTATTGGGCTATAGCTGGCTCAATGGCGACTTTAGCGCTGGCTTGCACTTCATGTTCGACACCGACTTTAGCAAATTGAATAGTGAAGCGATTATTGTAGCCATGGGCCACGCCTTCTTTACCTTAAGTTTAGGTATGGGTGCCATCATGGCATATGGCGCCTATTTTCCCGGCAAAACCTCGATTGGAAAAACCGTTTTAACCATCGCAATTTTAGACACCGTCATCGCACTCGTTGCGGGCATGGCCATGTTTCCACTGGTATTTGCCAACGGCCTCACCCCCAGCCAAGGCCCCGGCTTAATGTTTGTCACCCTGCCCATCGCGTTTTCCACCATGAACGGCGGCCAGTTCTTTGGCACCATTTTCTTCGCGCTGGTCAGCATCGCTGCGCTCAGCTCATCAATCTCATTGATTGAGCCAGGGGTGGCTTGGCTAGAAAAATACGGCGTGAAACGGCCGCTATCGACATTCAGCTTAACGGGGGTCGCCTGGCTTGGCGGCATAGCATGCATTTACTATGGCGAGGTTTTTGATGCCCTAGACTACATCACTGCCAACATCATGCTACCGCTGGGCGGCTTGCTAATTGCAGTGTTTGTTGGCCGTATACTGTCGCGCAGCACGGTAGCGCAAGAAGTCGGCATGGGAACTGGGGCGCTCTTTAAAAGCTGGTGGTTTGTGCTCCGCTATCTCGCTCCCATCGGTATTATTCTGATCTTTTTAAACAGCCTTAAACTTATCTAAACAGGATTCTCTTTGTGCGTAATATCACTTTAAATGTGTTTGTAATTTCTGGTCTGCTCGGCTTTGGGGGGCTTTATTATTACAGTGGTGAAGTCGAAGACCATTACAAAGCGAACGCTGACCGCTATTTAAAAGCCTCGCTAGAAAAAATTTCGAGCTGGGACGTAAACGACTTGAAAGCAGAGCTTGGCAAAGAAACACTGGAAGAGGTTAGCGACCAACAACTGCAGGACTTAACCGCAAGCTATCGGCACTTGGGTGCATTTACCAGTATGGACGAGCCAATTTTCTCGCGCTTAAGCGGGGCGCTGTCCATTCTTAACCACCCACCAAAGCTGAGCTATAGCAGCAATGTACGTTTTGAGCACGGTAGCGCGATCATGACCGCCACGCTCACATTAGAAAATCAGCATTTTAAATACTACAATTTAAACCTAGGTAAACCCGCTAGCGAATAAATGCGCTAACTCAGAGTGCACTCATGTAACTGAGCGCGCTCTGAGTCACCTATCGGCGCCGGACGGTGTTGCCTATCAATGCAAACCAAGGTGATTTCGCCCTCGGCAACTAGCTCGCTGCCATCCTCAGAATACAAGCGCTGTAATAACCTAAAACTACTATTGCCAATATGAGCCACCCACGCTTTGGCGCGCAAACGCTTGTCGTGATGCCACTCCTTTCTAAAATTTAACCCGATGGCGGCAACAATCATCCCAGATAATTCTTTTCCTTGACCCATGCCAAAGCCGGTATTTGCCATCCACTGCACTCGCGCCTCTTCTAGATACCGAAAATACTGAACATGGTTAATATGCCCCATGCTGTCTTGATCGGCCCAGCGCGGTGAAATTAATACGTCGAATAAAGCGGGTGTCAAAATGTCGGTCATGACGGACGATACACCTTCACATTAGTAAAACCCTGCTCAACCAAGTGCGAGGCGTGCAAACGGCTCATCACGCCCTTCTCGCAATAAAGCAGGTAAATGCGCGATTGATCTAGCGCTGCAAAGCCGCGATGCAATTCATAAAATGGCACCGTTTGCACTTCAGCGTTGATCAGCTTTAATGGCTTGCGATCCACTTCATCTGGGTGGCGCACATCTAGTATTACCGACCCCGACACAGGAATAGACAACACTTCGACGTCAACGACTGTTTTGTCTTCGTCTGCCAATTGGTCAATATTAATAAAATCCGCGGCGGCAATAGCACGCTCCAGAACGGAGAAATCAAAATTCGCTTCCTGCGCGGCAATCTTTTCTGGCTTGGCTCGGGTGGTTGGTTTCACCGATATCACACCGCAGTATTCCGGCATATTCGCGGCAAATTCTTCGGTGCCGATCTGCGCAGCGATTTTAATTATATCGAGCTTATCCATGGTGATCAGCGGTCTAAGCACAAGGGTATCGGTGACTTGGTCTATCACTGAGAGGTTTTGCAGGGTTTGACTGGACACCTGTGCGACCGCCTCGCCGGTCACTAGCGCAGGCACCTCTAACTGCGCCGCGACGTCGGACGCCGCCCGCAACATCATGCGTTTGAGGATAACCCCCATTTGCGAATTCTCGACATTTTTGAGGATCTCGCCAACCACTTCCTCAAAGGGCACACTGACAAACTTAACTCGATGCGACGCACCGTATTTAAGCCACAAATACAGCGCCACTTCTTTTACGCCTACCTCGTGCTCACGACCGCCGAGATTAAAAAAGCAAAAATGCGTGCGCATACCGCGCTTCATCGTCATATAGCTAGACACGGTGGAATCAAAACCACCGGAGATCAGCGACATCACCGCGTCGACCGTACCCAAGGGAAAGCCACCCAGCCCCTCGATTCGGCGATTAACGATATAGACCAACTGGTTACGCACCTCAATACGCACGGTGACATCGGGTTTATGCAAATCGACACCCGCCGATTCAACATGCTGATTCAGACCACCACCGACATAGCGCTCCACTTCGCTGGAGTTAAAATCATGCTGACCAACACGTTTGCAGCGAACCACAAAGGTCTTACCCCGCAAACTATCGCCCACCGCGTCACGGGTTTTTTCATAAATATTGTGCACATCCACCAAAGGGTATTCGACAACTTCGATAACGTGAGCAATGCCCGGCGTTTGGCACAAAACCGTCACAAAACCCTGCAACACAACCGGGTCAGTGCTGTCGGTTTCTAAGGTGATACGATCCCAGTCACGAACAATGACGAGGTTCGGGTCAAGGGGTAAAAGTAATTTACGGAGGTTATCCCTAAGCTGCTGAGTAAATTTCTTACGCACCGGCTTACTTTTAATAATGATTTCGGGAAACAGTTTGACGATAAATTTCATTAAAGGGTCGCATCGGTAAATGGGCAGCTATTATAGCCGTCCCCTGCCTGCGGTGCAGCCCAAAGGGGTTGATGCACCATATAAGACCATAAATTTTATTTGCGCACCAAAATAGGTCGCTATTTTAGCAGCCACGCACAATCTTTAATCACCGCAGACGACAAAATATTCCCGCGCTCAGACAGCAAGCACAATTAAACGGCATATATATTGCTTTTCGGGTTCACAGATTGCTCCGCTATGCGGCACAATACGTTGCGAATATAATCATCATCAACTCGGCCTAGCCGATTTTTAACAGACGCTCTATTCTGGAGGACGTACATAATGTCAGAGAACACTCTGAAGTTAATCGCCGATAATGACGTGAAATGGGCCGACATGCGGTTCACAGACACTAAAGGCAAAGAGCAGCACGTCACTATTCCGGCTACTGAAGTGAATGCCGGTTTTTTTGAAGACGGCAAAATGTTTGACGGCTCGTCAATCGCAGGCTGGAAAGGCATTAACGAGTCAGACATGATTCTCATGCCAGACGACTCCGCATCTGTTTTAGACCCGTTCACCGAAGAATCAACCATTATCATCCGCTGCAACATTGTAGAACCTTCTACTATGCAGGGTTACAACCGCGACCCACGCTCTATCGCTCAGCGCGCTGAAGACTTTATGCGCTCAAGCGGCATCGCTGACAACGCGCTATTTGGACCAGAGCCTGAATTCTTCATTTTCGACGACGTAAAATGGAAAGTGGCAATGGAAGGCGCTAGCTACTCTATCGCGTCTGACGAAGCGGCATGGAAATCTGGCGACAACTTTGAAGAAGGCAACACCGGTCACCGCCCAGGCGTTAAAGGTGGCTACTTCCCCGTACCACCGGTCGACAGCCTCCACGACCTCCGTGGCGCTATGTGTAATGCCATGAGCGACATGGGCCTGACCATTGAAGTACATCACCACGAAGTGGGTACTGCGGGTCAGTGCGAAATCGGCGTTGGTCCTAACACCTGCGTTAAGAAAGCGGATGAAGTACAGGTTCTTAAGTACTGTGTACACAATGTGGCTCACGCCTACGGCAAAACCGCAACCTTCATGCCTAAACCTATTGTTGGTGACAACGGTAGCGGCATGCACGTTCATATGTCTTTAAGCAAAGATGGCACAAACCTATTTGCTGGCGACGTTTACGGTGGATTGTCTGAAACTGCCCTGTTCTACATTGGCGGTGTTATCAAGCACGCTCGCGCTATCAACGCCTTCACCAACGCCTCTACTAACTCGTATAAGCGTCTGGTTCCTGGCTTTGAAGCACCTGTTATGCTGGCTTACTCAGCGCGTAACCGCTCTGCGTCAATCCGCATTCCGTTTGTACCAAACCCAAAAGCACGTCGCGTCGAAGTACGCTTCCCAGACCCATCTGCTAACCCATACCTCGCGTTTGCGGTATTGCTGATGGCTGGTCTAGACGGTATCAAAAACAAGATTCACCCTGGCGATGCTGCTGACAAAGATCTTTACGATCTACCCGCAGAAGAAGCCGCGGCAATCCCAACTGTTGCCTCTAGCCTAGAGCAAGCCCTGCAAGCACTAGACGCAGACCGCTCGTTCTTAACTGCCGGCGGTGTATTCGACGACGATACTATCGACGCTTACATTGCACTGAAGTCACAAGAAGTAGAGCGCCTAGCCATGACAACTCACCCAGTTGAGTTCGACATGTACTACAGCGTGTAATACTTGTTAGCGCTTTAAAAGAACCCGCCGCTGGCGGGTTTTTTTATGCTTGTAGCAAAACCAATCTAGCGACATCATAAAGCTCATCGCCAAGCCGCCGGAACTCATATGTATCGCCTATTATTGTTAAGCTGCTTTTTTGCACTGTATATTCCAGCACTCAACGCCGAGATATATCGCTACACCGACGAACATGGCCACACCGTGTATTCCGACAAAGCCCCCAAAAACGTTGAGCCCTTTTCCCTACCCGACCTAAACACGACTCCGGCAGTAGAGATTGACGAACCTCAACGCAAAACATCCAAAGCCATCGACCTCGACAACTACACAATCCACATAAGCGCGCCCAGTGACGGCGCCATCATTCCCAATGGCCTTATTCCCACTACCGTCACGGTCAGCACCGACCAAGCACTGCGCAAAGGTCAGCAAATACGAATCAGCCTAGACGGTCGCGAACTCAACACATCGACGTCAACATCGCACACCATTCCTCGACTTGCCCGCGGCCAGCACCAAATCAGCGCCAATATTATTGATCGCAACGGTAAAAGCCTTGCTGGAAGCCGTATTCAAATCATGGTTTACCGACCTGGCAATTAATCCCTTCACCCTTATTTTTAAGTATTTGTTTGCCCTTTGTTGGTGCATACTGTCGAATCTCTTCCATTTTCGCCCCAAAAAACAGCTCGACGCTTACCTAGATAAAAGCCCCATAACAGGGCCTTAACGCACGACAGGCGTAGAAATTTGTTGATTCACCTATAAAATTTCACCACTTTCGCTTGGCCTAGAAATTGCTTCAAGGCAAGACATAACGAATCTACTGGCGATGCTATGCCCCCGAACAACATCTACCATCAAATTCTCGATAACTTGAAAACAGCGATCCTGTTAGTCGAGCCGAACCTGACCGTCAGCTATATCAATCCGGCGGCAGAGTCACTGCTGGCAGTATCTGATCAACGCATTCACGGCGAGGCCATTACCAAACTTTTTCACGAACAAGAAGACACGCTCGTAAAACTCCTCGACGCCATTAACAATTGCGAGGCCTACACCAAACGAGAAACCGTGCTAACTCTGCGTTCCGGCACCGAAATCACCGTAGATTACGCAGTTACGCCAGTAACTGAAAATCGCCGCACCTCGCTGATCATTGAATTGCAGCCATTAGACCGACTGATTCGGATTAGCCGCGAAGAAGGCCTGCTGTCATCACAGCAAAACAGCCAAGCGCTGATTCGCGGCATCGCCCACGAAGTTAAAAACCCCCTTGGCGGTCTGCGCGGCGCAGCCCAATTATTAGCGCGCGAACTTAGCGATCCAAAGCTGCACGACTACACCAATATTATTATTGAAGAGGCTGACCGCCTGCGGAATTTGGTCGACACCATGCTCGGCCCCCACCGCGCACCAGAAAAGAAAAAGACCAATATTCATGAAGTTTTAGAACGAGTACGGCAACTAGTCGAGGCCGAAAGCGACGGTAGCATTCGCATTATTCGCGACTACGACCCCAGTATTCCGGACATACTCGGCGACCGCGAGCAACTTATCCAAGCGTTCCTAAATGTTATTCGCAATGCCCAGCAAGCGCTGCGGCAAGATTCACCAGGCGATAGCGATCCAACCATCATTATCCGAACCCGCACACTGCGCCAACTTACCATTGGCACACATCGGCACCGCTTAGTCTGCAGCACCGACATCGTCGACAACGGACCAGGCATTCCCGCCGATCTACGCGCATCCATCTTCTTACCGATGGTTAGCGGACGCGCCGAAGGCACCGGCCTTGGGCTGTCTATCGCGCAATCAATACTCAACCAACATAACGGACTTATCGAATGTCGTAGCGAACCCGGCAACACCGTGTTCTCGCTACACATTCCCCTGGAGCACGCCTAATGAGCCAAGCCAACTCCGTCTGGATAGCCGACGACGACCGATCGATACGCTGGGTACTTGAAAAAGCCCTCACCCAAGCGGGCATCATTACTCGCTGCTTTGAAAATGGCGACGAACTGCTCGGACACCTTGAAGGGGAAGTACCCGACGCCATCATAAGCGACATTCGCATGCCGGGCATTGACGGCTTAAAACTGCTATCCCGAATTACCGCCGCACACCCAGGCCTACCCGTTATTATTACGACGGCACACTCGGACCTAGATAGCGCGGTAGCGTCATATCAAGGCGGCGCGTTTGAGTACCTACCCAAACCCTTTGACGTAGATGAAGCCGTCGCCACCACCCAGCGCGCGCTCCAGCATGCCAATAAAAATCGTAATTTACTCCCTGAGCAAGCCCCGCTTGAACCCACCGAAATCATCGGTGAAGCGCCGGCAATGCAGGAGGTTTTTCGCGCTATTGGTCGCCTATCACAGTCCAACATTACCGTGCTGATCAACGGTGAATCGGGTACCGGTAAAGAGCTCGTGGCGCAGGCATTACATCGCCACAGCCCACGCGCTACCAAACCCTTTATTGCCTTGAACATGGCGGCCATTCCCAAAGACTTAATGGAGTCTGAGCTATTTGGCCATGAAAAAGGCGCCTTCACCGGTGCCAGTGCACAGCGCCGTGGCCGCTTTGAACAAGCCAACCTTGGCACACTGTTTTTAGATGAAATCGGCGACATGCCCGCCGACACCCAAACTCGATTACTGCGGGTTTTAGCAGACGGTGAATTCTACCGCGTCGGCGGCCACACCCCCGTTAAAGTGGATGTGCGCATCATTGCCGCGACCCATCAAAACCTTGAGAAGCTGGTCAAAAACAACACCTTCCGAGAAGACCTTTTTCACCGTCTCAATGTTATCCGCATTCATTTACCACGCCTGTCTGAGCGCCGGGAAGACATTCCCAAGCTCATGCAGCATTTCTTCACCCGCGCCGGCAATGAACTAAACGTAGAGCCAAAACGCCTGCGCCCAGAAACAGAAGAGTACCTCTGCCAAATGGAATGGCAGGGCAACGTTCGTCAACTAGAAAACACCTGCCGCTGGTTGACCGTAATGGCCGCCGGTCGTGAAATCCACATCGACGACCTTCCACCAGAGCTACTCGAAAGACCCCAAGGCGAAGCCGCACCGGCGTCAAACTGGCAGGACAATCTCAAACGCTGGGCAGATCAAGAATTAATGCTCGGGCGGGAAAAGTTACTAGATCGCGCCGTACCGCAGTTCGAACGAATTATGATTGAAGCCGCACTGCGATACACCCACGGACGCCGCCGCGATGCCGCCAACTTACTAGGCTGGGGCCGCAACACCCTGACTCGTAAAATTAAAGAATTGGGTATGGGCGGCGATGATGACGATGATTGATATCATCGTCTGAGCTTTAGTTTCGTCCTACGGGGCAATCTAATAATTCCGCACCATTCCCCATGGCGGCCACAGTGTAGATGCCGCGCTGTGCGACACCACTAAAATTATCCCCAGCAGCGTAACCACAATTTATTTCTAGCTCCATAAGAAGACGACTAAGCGCCGTATGCAGTTTATAAAATGGCATCGGCAACCTGCCACTAAGGTGGGTATTTTGGGGCTTCTGCGGCGGCTTAAAACTAAGCCGCAATTCTATATAGTCTCTCGCCATACCCGCACCTTTTATATCTCGTCATACTCGACTCCGATCGGGTATCCAGGTGAGCGGGTAGCGAATGCTTTTAGGCGCCAGTCGTCGGACACGGTATTTTACCCCGCTTTTGAACTCACCGAGCATCGCAGAAATTCAATGAGATGCTTTCAGAGAGGACTGCCTGAACCGAAGGGTAAGACACGTGGTGCCGAATAACTTAGTCGCCCAGCTAGGACGAAATAACGGCCAGCAGGAATATCATTAAAGGGAATAATTTATAAACTCAAAGCTTTTCCGCCTAGAGCTATTACCCTTACCCCGAGGTATCCCCAAATCCCTTGAGTATCCACATACCTCAGGCGTGGAGCTACGTCTTCATCATCAAAGCCAATGGCATTCGCTGCGCTTCACCTGGATCCCCGATCGGGGTCGGGGATGACGGGGTTTTGAAGGGCCGGGGATGACGCGGCCCGATGCCGCGTGATGCGGCGTGATGTGTCGGGGAGCTTAGTCTTTCGTCGGGAATGACGGAGTGTTTTGTCATCCTCAACAACTCGACTCCACTACTGCGGAGGATCAATATGCGGCCCGAGCGTAGTATTAACTCGAAACCAACCCGCTATGCTGTAACGCAATCGACTGGCGGTGGTGACTTCATGAGGGAAGCGGTCGCTCAAGAACACCACCAAGGTGCCCATCAAGGGTGATATTTTTGCGATGGGTTCAACGCCATCTTCGTACATCACCAAATGCCCGCCGTCGGCGACAGCCCAATTTGGATTTAAATAAAACACGGTAGACAGCACCCGGTTCGTTCGGCCCTTAAACGCGTCGACGTGCTTTTTATAAAATGCACCGGGAACATAGCGGGCAAAATGGCATTCGTAGTCAAACAACCCCATAAACAAGCGTCGGTTCAAGCCTACGCGCAGGGTTTCCATCCACGCTAAATAGCTCGCCTCTACCTCGTCGCCTGAGCTCAGCCAGCGAATTTCATCATTGCGCACAAAGGGATTCAACTGAAACTCGCCAGCGCGCCCCACGCCAGCAGGGCGAAACACGTCGTCTTCAAAACTGGCAATGCGCGTGAACAAGGCGTCACTCAAATTGAGCGGTAAAGCGACGGGCAGCACAACATAACCCGTTCCGGTGAGGGCGTCGGCGATACGATCAAAAACCAGCTCCGCATCTAGCGTCGATGTCAGTAGTTCAGCTTCCACAGCCCAATCCCTGAAAAAACTGCATAATTACTCTTAAGCTAGCCGCTGTCACTTATTAATTTTTATTAGCCGCTGTGATTAATACCACGCGTAAATTTACTATTTAGCGCAGGTGTCGCAAGGCTACCACCAAGTCTGGAATAAACTGCAAATAGCTGCCGTACTGCCAAAGTTGGGTCGAAATAGACGGTCGCAATTCGCGCTCTACTTGGTCGATTAAACCGTGCAGACGCCGCCGGCCTTGAACGCGGTTCACGGCAACTTCAATCACTGGCGCCAACAATGGTGTTGCCACCAGCATTACCGCAAAGCCGGCAACCGCACCACTTAACGCCACCCAACCGGGCACCCCAAACCACCCCGCCCACAATGCCGCCCACGCACTTTGCTGACTAAGATATACGCTGCTGGCCGCCGACATACCAATCATCGACGCGCTGCCAAAGGCAATTTTATCGCTCACACCCCGCCCCAACAGGCCCACACTTAAAAACACTAATAAATCGCGACTGCTATCGTGCTGCAAGCCCATTTGCGCCACCGCCGCCTGAAGCCGTTTGGCTGCGCGCTCGCTATCATAGGGTGCCAAGATGGATTGCAAGCGTGCAATATCACCCGATTGGTAATCTGGATGGCCGCGCAACTGCGCAAGTAAAAGCGCCTGCAATGCCGGTAAGTCTAAGATCTGCTCAGCCAAAATATCGGCTACCGCTTGCTCTTTGCCGGTGAGCTTTCTAAACACCGGCTGCCCGCGCTGCCCCGCCCGACGCAGTAATCGCCACAGTGCGCGGGGAATATTCATTAAATCTGCGGGAACATCAGCCTTATTGTGCCAATGCCTAGCAGAAACTGCGGACACAGATCGAAAATAGCGCTGATGCACATCATCTACCCGCGCATGGGCCGCCGCAAAATGCGTGCTCAAGGCCAGCTGTAAGTTTGCCTGCCAGTGTGCCTCTGCCTCGCTGAACGCTGAAGTTTGCTTATCTGTACTCACAAATTATCGCTCTGTATAAAGCGCATAAAAATGGCTTGTAAGCCCATGACATTACACACAAAATGAAGGCTTAAACTCATAACACATACTGCTGCCATGTCAGAACATACCGATTACGTAAAATGGTTCCGCAACTCTGCGCCGTATATTAATACTCACCGCGGTAAAACATTTGTAGTTATGTTTGGCGGTGAAGCCGTTGCGCACCCAAACTTTGCCAACATTGTGCATGATATTGCGCTGCTCAACAGCCTTGGCGTAAAACTTGTGTTGGTGCACGGCGCGCGCCCGCAAATCGAAGAGCGGGTTCGCGACGCCGGCATTGAAAGCCGCTACCACAATGATCTGCGCATTACGGATGATATAGAACTGCGCTATGTAACCGACGCGGCGGGTTCGCTGCGCGCTCATATAGAAGCTTTGCTATCGATGGGCGTAGCCAACTCGCCCATGCACGGCGCAGCTATACGGGTGTGCTCTGGCAATTATGTTACCGCTCGCCCGATTGGGGTAGTAGACGGAGTCGATTTACGGCACACCGGTATGGTCCGAAAAATTGACGCCCAAGCTGTGCAACAACAACTGAATCATCAGCACGTTGTTATATTGTCGCCACTGGGTTACTCCCCCACTGGCGAAGTATTTAACCTCACCGCTGAAGACGTTGCGGTGCATACCGCCGCCGCACTAAAAGCTGACAAGCTCATTTTATTTACCGCCGCCGCGGGCTTACTCGACAGCGAGCAGGAATTGATACGGCAGTGCGAATACCGCGATGTTGATCGTGAATTAGAACAACAGGTCGCACTGCGCAGCGACAGCATTGTACAAGCAGTGGTCGATGCGGGTGACCTTGGTATTAATCGCTGCCACATGGTGTCGTTCCAAGAAGATGGCGCACTGCTGCAAGAACTCTTTAGCCGTGACGGCGCCGGCACGCTCATCACGCAAGAACACTACGAGCAATTTATGACCGCCGATATCGACGATGTCGGTGGCCTGCTCGCGATTATTGAACCCCTAGAAGCAAAAGGTGTATTACTAAAACGCTCGCGAGAATTATTAGAAAACGAAATTGAACACTTTAAAATTTTAGTTCGCGACGGCATGGTCGTCGCCTGTGCAGCGCTATACCCGTATCCAGAACAACGCAGCGGAGAGATCGCCTGCGTTGCTACGCATCCGGATTATCGCGGCGCTGATCGGGCCGAACGATTATTAGAGTTGCTTGAAAAAGAAGCTCGTAAAAAGGGCTTAGATTCCGTGTTTGTGCTCACCACTCAAACCGCGCATTGGTTTCAAGAGCAGGGCTATGTGGAATGCCAAATAGACGATCTGCCTCCGGCTAAAAAGCAGCTCTACAATTTTCAACGCAAATCCAAAGCGTTTATTAAGACTTTAAATTGATATGCGCGTACCACGAATTTATGTTGAACAAGACCTTGCCACTGGCCAAACGCTAACACTCGACGAGCGCGCCGCCCACTACGTGTCGCAGGTGCTGCGCATGCGCGCTGGCCGCGAACTTATTTTGTTTAATGGCGACGGCCACGCCTACCCAGCAACGATAAGCGAAGCGGGAAAAAAATTAGTCAGCTGCCTGCTTAGCGATCAAACCCTGCCCGCAGCGCCACCCTCGCCATTGAATATCGAGCTTGCGATTGGCATTTCTAAAGGCGACCGCTTTGACTGGGTAATACAAAAAGCCACTGAGCTTGGCGTGAGTAAAATTACACCGCTATTTACTGAGCGCGTCGATGTAAAACTCAGCGGCGAACGCCAAGAAAAGAAACAGCGTCACTGGCAGCAAATTATGATCAGTGCCTGCGAGCAAAGTGGCCGCAATGATTTAGTCGACATAGGCGACGCCTGTCGTTTAGACGATTGGTACTCAAGCCTAAGCAGCGATATTAAATTGGTATTGTGCCCCAGCTTGAATGAGCAACTCGCAGTTAATAACGACGCCGCAAATAACATCACATTGCTGGTTGGCCCTGAGGGCGGACTCAGCGATGAAGAAATTGCCTACAGCCTTAAGCAAGGCTTTCTCGCCCTGCAATTAGGCCCGCGAGTACTGCGCACAGAAACAGCCCCGATCGCGGCCATTAGTATTGTTCAACATCGCTGGGGAGACATGGGCTGGTAATTGGGTAAGCGTACTTATACCCGCTACAAGGCGGCTATAAGTTCTTCTTCAAGCGCATCCCAATCAGGAATCATTAACGGCACATCTAAAGCGCGAACGTGGCTCTGAATGAGAGAGCTAGGCTCGCCATCCAAATGGCTAATATCGCTCTCACGCAGGCGCGCAATACGCGGCACACCACTCAATACCAAAGCAAAAAACGGCATTTTTTGGCGATCAGTAATACCGTGTAATACCGCCATTTGCCGCAACACCAAGTTCTTTGGCAACTCGCCTTCTAACAAGCCTTCAAAACTGATTACCGGAATTTCTTGCTCGCGCCAAACCATATAGCCCAATAAAAATGGCGACGACACCGCCGAGCTTAATTGTCCCGCCAAGATCACTTCGGCCACCGCCGCATTAGGCACCAACAAGCCACGTCCAACCAAGGGTAAAATAATATTTGTCAGCACCGACGACGATGTTCCCGCTACTGTGTTCATGCGCTCACCAAACCAGACGTCACTTCATCAATCGCCTTTAATAATTGAATTTCCTGGTAAGGTTTACCGAGGAAATTATGCACCCCTAAGGCAAACGCGCGCTGGCGATGCTTTTGACCGGTACGCGAACTAATCATAATAATTGGAATATCTTTCATGCGCGGATTACTGCGCACTCGGCTCGCCACTTCAAAACCGTCCATGCGCGGCATTTCTATATCGAGCAAAATGACGTCGGGTAAACGCTCGCTGCCTTGGAGCTGATTGATAGCGTCGAGGCCATCTCGCGCCAACACCACTTCCATATGTTGACGAGCAAGTAAGCGCGAGGTCACTTTTCTTACCGTCACCGAATCATCGACCACCATTATTAAGCGATTATTCTTTCTGGCTAGGGCCGGTTGCGACTGCAACTGATTACCCGCCAAGCGTCGCGCAACATCGGCGCGAATACTCGCCAGCATGTCTAGAATAACAACCACACTACCATCACCCAATACGGTTGCGCCCGACAAACCCGGCACCGCAGCAAATTGCGGCCCCAGCGTTTTTACCACCACTTCGCGAGAACCCAGCAGCGAATCGACTTGGATCGCCGTTGGCGGCTCGGCATTGCGAATTAATAACACCGGACGCGATTCTAACTGCCCCTCAAGATGGGCGACGCGACCTGCATCGAGCAAATTACCCATGTAACGCAATTTATATTGCTGTCCGGCGTACTCAAAATCTGGGCCGCCCTCTTGATAATACACATCCAACTCATAAGGGCTAACCCGCACAATGCCTTCGATATTGTTCAAAGGCACCGCGTATATCTCGCCACCCACGCTCACCATCAAGGCGCGGTTTACCGACACCGTAAAGGGCAGACGAATCTCAAAGCGGGAACCGCGACCAGCTTCGGTCTGAATTTCTATCGCGCCGCCCAGCTGTTTAATCTCGCTGCGCACCACGTCCATACCCACGCCGCGGCCAGAGATTTGAGTAATGTTTTTTGCCGTACTAAAACCCGCGTGGAAAATATAATCCAGTAACTGCCGCTCACTAAGCTCTGCGTCGGCAGAGATCAATTTCAGCTCTTCGGCACGACGCCGCACCGCTTGCAAATCAATACCGCCACCGTCGTCGCTAATAACAATCACGACATCGCCACCTTGGCGATCAAAGCGCATACTAATTTCGCCAACTGCAGGCTTACCTGCCGCCTCGCGAACGTCTTGGGGCTCAATACCATGATCTATAGCGTTGCGCAGCATGTGCTCTAGCGCAGGAATAATTCGCTCTAATACCCGGCGATCCATCTCGCCTTCGGCATTGTAAACATTAAACTCAACCGGCTTATCTAGCTCACTGCCGATTTGCCTAACACCCCGACGCAGCCTTGGCACCATGCGCGAGAAATGCACCAACTGCGAACGCATTAAGCCTTCTTGCAATTCGGTGTTTACCCGCGATTGCTGAATCAGCAAAGTTTCCATGTCGCGGCTTTTTTCCAACAGCGTGCCGCGCAAATCCACTAGATCAGATGCCGACTCTAATAGCGATCTCGACAATTGCTGCAACTGTGAGTAGCGGTCAAACTCCAGCGGGTCAAAACCGTCAGCACCCTCGCTTTCAACCTGCTCTTGGCGGAAAATAATTTGGGCTTCGGTTTCTATATCCATGCGCCGCACTTGACTCTGCAAGCGCTCGACGGTGATTTCCATTTCTTCCAAGGAGAAATGAATTTCGTTGACCTGTTCTTCAACTCGACCACGGGCAATAGACGTTTCACCAGCCAAGTTAATCAGTCGCTCAAGCAGTGGCGACGGCACCTTAATCATTTCTTGCGGCGTTGCTCTGGCCATTGATGACGCCAGCGAACCCTCGTGACTAATCTCGGTGTCGCTTATTAAGCTCGGCAGTAATTCCTGATCTGGTATTGTGAACAATGCCTGCGCCACCGCGTGTTCATCTTCAGCATCGCTGCCCGCGATCTCACTTAACGGTATCGCGCCGGTTGGGTCGTCGATGGCGGCAATACTACTCACCAGCCGATCTTGGAATTGCTGCACCAGATTAAAAAATTCGTCGCCGCCGGTATTGCGATGCGCAACGGCGGACGCGATGGCAGTTTCAAAATTATGACTGAGGTCGCCGACCGCCATCAGTCCCGATAACCTCGCGCCGCCTTTTAAGGTGTGCAGGTAACGTTGAATATTATCGAGATG
Organism: Zhongshania sp.; assembly: GCA_018066965.1. Classification (GTDB taxonomy): domain Bacteria; phylum Pseudomonadota; class Gammaproteobacteria; order Pseudomonadales; family Spongiibacteraceae; genus Spongiibacter. The sequence continues at coordinate 46,497 of JAGPVP010000104.1, forward strand.
AACCAATTCATCTCGCTCACCCGACCAGTAGTGAATAGATTCATCGAGGCTCTCTAATAGATCTGCCGCCTCTTCTAAGAAAATCTCCAGTATCTCTACATCAATACCATCATCGATTGCTACTGGATCTGCCGCAGACTTGTCGACAGTAGCGGAATCTTTCGCAGAAGGTGTTTCTGAAATAAGGTCATCAGCAAGTGGGGCGCGCTCGATAAACTCACTTTCTTGCAGCACGTCGCCATCGCGATCAACAGCTACCTCGCTGAGATCAACATTGCGAATGCGATCAATCAAGCCGCTGTTTTCAGCTACAGTCTGTTCGGCCGCCAACTGATTTAAATAATCCATCAGTTGTTCTAAGGCTTCATTCACCAAGGCAACAAACCGTCTTGGCACAGGCTCTGTCGCGTGACTGAGCAACACTTGCAAGGCCTGCGCAAGCTCGGCCACTGCCTCGCAATTAATATCTTCTGCGCGCTGGGCAAACACGCCCATGGTTTGCGCGTACTCCACCAACGTCGTGGCGCCAACATGTTGCTGCTCACTAAGAATGTCTAGCAAGCCCTGCACGCCATCGCTATTGTTAGCCAAAAACGCATCTAACGCACCGGCCGCCAACTCACCACGTGCGCCACGGTCAACCGCAAATTCCGCCTCGTGAATAAGCTGCACTGACAGCGCATTAATAGATGACAATAGGGTTTTAGGGGTATGCAAAGAGGACACCGGCGTGTCAGCCAATTGCTTAACCATAAGCCGGACTTGGCGCACTACGTCAGAGATCAACGCCACTAAACTTTCGCCCGCCGCAACCCGCATAGAGCGCAGCTCTTTTACCAAGCCTTCCAACGGCGTAATGATATTGGCAACCGGCCACACCTCGGCCATTTTCGACGAGCCTTTCAGCGTGTGCAAAGCGCGCTGCACTTCGTCAGTCAGACGCGCCGGATAACTGTCTACACTATCGACATAGGCTTCCAAGACCCGCAAATGAGTGTCTGCCTCTCCCATGAAAATCGCAGTCAAGCCGTCTTCGTCGACACCGGAACCCACACTGGACTGCGGAATTTGTTCCTGTGCCAAGGCGCTTGCAAACGTCATCAAACCGTCAACTGACGATGCCGGTAATTCATGCCCTTCAGCTAAGGCCGCAATCATATCAGGCAGCAGAGCGGTGACGTTTTCAACCAATTGCAGACGGGCATCATCCATCACAAAATGGCTGTTCACCACCTTGTTCAGCATCGCCTCAACCGACCACGCCAACTCGCCAATTTGCATGGCGCCAACCATTCGACCACTGCCTTTTAAGGTGTGGAAAGCGCGGCGCACTAGTGCCAGATAATCATCAGAATCGAGCCGCTCCTGCCAAATGGGCAGAGTTTCATTTAATAGCGCCAACACCTCCCTAGATTCCTCTAGAAAGACATCAATAATTTCAGGATCAAGTACAACGCTCGCGCCGGTATTGATCTGAGCCACAGACGTCCCGCTAAGCGCATTTTTATTCGGCCAAGGCAGAATATTCGCGGCATCGATCGAGCTAATACGCACCGGATAACCCAAGCGTGCCACGCAGGCTTCGGCACCTATCAGCAAGGCCTCGTCGTCGTACTGGCGACCATTGCCGCTGCGCTCAAGGTAGTAATCTACCGAAGTCAACGCATCGGCCAAGGCATCGAGAGCCTGCCAATCCGGCACCAATTGTTGCGAAATAATATTTGTTGCGAGGTATTCCGCGCAGTTTTCCAAGACCGCCGCCGGCGCTGAAAAACCTACCGAACTCATCAGCGCGGCCAACTCCCGTAGCTGTGCTGGAACGGCATTTAAATGACTGCTCTGCCACTGCTCTGACACATAGGCAATGATCGCTTCTTGTGCGTCGAACAATACCGAACGGCTTTGCGCAACCACGTTGCGCACACTGACATCAGCAGGTGCTGCGCTGCCCTCTGGCACTGCTGCGGGCGACAACACGTCCGCATTCGTCGATAGACGCTCGGCCAAGCGCTGCAAAGAAGTTGCCACCGCCTGCATCTGCTGGCCCGCCAAACCCCGCTGCACCTGCTCTATAATCGCCTTTAAAGGATAGAGCGATTCAACCCAACCAAGCACGGCCAGGGCATCGCCAATATTGGCGCAGCGACTCATCAATTGCTCGTTGTCTGAAACTGCGCTGGCAGCTGCCAGCAATTCGGCGACCACCGCTTGCCGCGCCAACTCGGCAAACGGCGCAGTGTGAATATCTTTAACGCTTACACCGTCAAACAATCCTGCCAGACCGTGTTTCTCGCGCGCGTCTTTAATATAGCGCGACGTTGCGGGGCTACTCGCAATATAAAATAAAATATCTTTAAGTAATGGCTGCGACACTGGGCGCTGCGCCGCGCGCATGCCGTCGTCCACGAGCACTTCCAGCTCCACGCCCAGACGCCCCAATAAATTGCGGACCGCAAAATGATTGGCTATTGATTCGTTGAGCAAGCCTTCAATTAATCCCAGCGCCGACAACCACAGTACTTGCTGAGGCTGCCCGCCACACAATTTGGCCGCACGTCCCGACGCTTTGCCGAGATACATCAAGCTCGGTTTGTCGTCATCGCCGCGCAAATACGCCTGCAAGGCTATGTGATACATCTTCCGTAACTTGCCCGCCAACTCGGTAAACGTCTGCGGCGACAAGCTCGCCACATCAGCGGAGAAGTCTGGCGTTAAATCTAACCGGGGATTAAATAACAGCGACGACGATAATAAAGGCTGATCGTTAGCTGCACGCAACTCGTTAAATATAATAATTAACGACGCGGGTAATTCATTTTTACTATCGTTAACTCGGCGCAAATAGGCTGGCAATTCATCTGCGCTGGTTTGCACCGCCGCTAGCACATCGCGCTGCCGACCCGCGACATACTTGCCCGCACTGGCCGCCGCAATACTGCGCTCCATCTCTTCGACCAGTAACGCAGCGCCACTGAACTCAATCATTCGCAAGCTACCCTGCACCTGATGCAAGAGCATACTCGCCCGATCTAAAGAAACATCGTGGGCGTTGTGAAGAAAATCATCTATCAGTGGCACACACTGACCAAGGGCGTCGGAAATTTCTCCCGCAACCCACTCAAGCGCAATATAGTCTCGGCGATCAGTCATGTCGTTGGACTCTACATTCCCTTTTCATCGCGATGGATGCCATGTCGCCGAACACAACAGCAACGGCGCAATGTACGTCACATTCGCTAGTCACTGACTCGGCAACAATAGCAATCAGAGCTGCTGCTCTGGCAGAGTGAAACCCGCCACCGAGCTACGCAAATCGTTGGTCATTTCTGCCAACGCCCCGATTGATCTGGCGGTTTCGGTTGAGCCCGCCGATGTTTGCGAAGTAATTTGCTGAATGACCTGCATCGTTGATGATATTTGTCCCGCCGATACGGCTTGATCAGCAGCCGCGCTAGAGATGTTCTGAATCAGCTCCGCCAGCTCCTGCGAAACGGTTTCGATTTCAGTGAGGGCAGTACCTGCATCCTGCGCTAGACGCGCCCCACGCACCACCTCAGATGTGGTTTGTTCCATCGAAATAACCGCTTCATTGGTATCTGACTGGATAGTTTTTACCAAGGCTTCAATCTGTTTCGTTGCACCTGATGACCGCTCAGCTAGACGCTGTACTTCATCCGCAACAACCGCGAAACCACGGCCCGCATCACCCGCCATCGACGCCTGAATCGCCGCGTTCAATGCCAAAATATTGGTTTGGTCGGCAATATCATTAATCAGCGAGACTATGTCACCGATCTCTTGCGAGGACTCACCCAGACGTTTAATACGCTTGGAAGTTTCCTGAATCTGCTCGCGAATATTGTCCATGCCTTTAATCGTGTTCTGTACAACCTCTGCACCGGTATTGGCGATGGCCACCGAACGCTGCGCAACCGCCGCTGATTCGCGTGCGTTTGACGATACGCGGTCGATGGTTTGCGCCATTTCTGAAATCGCCGCTGACGCACCGGCAATTTCTTTAGCCTGACTTTCTGAAGCCTGCGCCAAAGTTAAGGCGGTAGACTGCGAACTCTGTGCCGCAGACGATACCTCTACCGCAGTTTCGTTAATCTGCGATACGAGCACCCGCAATTGGTCGATGGTGTAGTTGATCGAGTCGGCAATGGCGCCAGTGAAATCTTCGGTTACCGTTGCCGAGGTAGTGAGGTCACCATCGGCCAAATCCGCCAGCTCGTCGAGTAGGCGCAAAATTGCGGTCTGGTTTCTTTCATTGGCATCTGCTGTTTCGCGCAAACGCATTTGGGTGTTGCGCATAGACTGCCATGCAAACACCGCCAAACCAATTAAGATAACGCCCACAAAAACCAAGGCGCTGGCAAAAGATAGTGGCCGTTTGTCAGATAATTTTGCAATTGACGACGACAAGCTACTCGTCACTTGCGTAATTTCAGGTACTTTAGCCGAAATCAAAATAGCGGCTTCTGAGGATTTCAAAAGCTCAGGTGAGACTTCAAAAATACGTTCCATTGACCCGCTAAGTTGCTGGAATGACCCCGCAATAGCACCCAAAATTTTCTGCGCTGCACTATTGGTGACACGCTCAACACCGATGGCGCTATTACCGGTAAGCATGCCGTTTAGCACGGTCGCAAATTCGCTAGCATCAATAGTAAATTGCTCTGCGGCTTGGGTGGCCGCATCGCCACCACCAATCATACGATCTACGTGACGACCAATACGCTCAGCCAACCAAGACTGACGCTGGGCAATGGCAACCTGCTTTGCTGAAGCGCCATTTTTTAATAAAATTTCTACTACTTTATTGTTGTTTTGCTGTAACTCTGGAAGCTGTTGGCTGAGGTTTCCGGCAACTTGATACAAAAAGATGATGCGTTCACTATTACTGGTGATGGTGTCCGAGGCGCTATTTACCTGCGCCCACAAAACATTGAGACGGTCTATATCTGAACCCAACATGGCCGCAGGCGATGGCAAACCTTTGCTGCCGTCGACTAACTTGCTGCGCGCCTGTTCAAAATTTCGTTGTGCCCGGGCCAGCGCATCGAAACTACCCTGATCACCCAGCGCCGCCTCTCTAGAGGTATTCGCTATTTGCTGAGCGTACAAACGCATTTCACTGGTTAGCTCCAAGTAACGCTGATCATAATCTGCGTCGCGCAGAATAATGAAGGTGTTTAGACCTGCGCCCACGAAGCCCGCTAAAATAATTATAACGAGCACACTCACAACTCGGCTGCTTCGCAACCGTGTTAAAGCGCCTTGATTACCTGCTTTCATTTCCCCGAACTCCCAGTGCGATATTAGGTATTGTGTAAAATCCCGCGCTTATGCTGCCACGGTGTAAAAATTATCATCTTCTATTAATTGTACCGGCCGAAAAACCAGCCACTGCCGCTGACCGTGTTGATACGCACCCTGAACGTAGTTTGCCAAGTGGGTATCTTTTACATCGCAATCCAAGCGATAGGTTTCAGCATTAAAATGCTGCATACCAAACACGTCATCAACAATAAGACCTAAATATATCTCGCCTTTTTCAATAACCAACACTCGGCGGTGGCGCTGCTCGACCGCTATTCGCTCACCAATAAATGCCGTTAAATCTACTAGCGGCAGCAAGCGCCCCCGAACATTTGCAACGCCTTTCACCCATGGCTTCACGCCGGGTAGGCGAGTCACCGCTGGCTCAGTCAATACTTCAGCAATATCATCCATGGCGGTAACACAGTACTGATCGCCAAGGCGAAAACCGACACCGCTCCATGTAATCGCAAGTTTGTCGCGGGCGCTCGGCAAGGCCGTAAAGCCTTCACGGCACCTAGCCCCAAGGCTCTGCAAATAATCAAATGACGATGTGTTAGACATTGTTCACTCAGTGCCGCTACTAATTAAGTACTGCATCAATCGCTTTCAGCAGCCCTTTGCTATCAATGGGTTTGGTCAAATAGCCCTTTGCGCCTTGGCGCTGCCCCCACAAGCGATCGGTCTCTTGATCTTTGGTGGTGACAATAATCACCGGAATACCGCTGGTGTCAGGGTCGCGACTGAGCTGACGCGTTGCCTGAAAGCCATTTAAACCAGGCATCACAATATCCATCAACACCACATCAGGCATTTCTTGTTTAGCAATATCTAGGCCTAGTTCACCGCTTTCCGCCGTTAAAACTTCATAGCCATTTTTACTGAGGATTTCTGAGATCTTAAAAATTTCGGTTGGCGAATCATCAATTATTAATACCCGTGGCATTCTTTTTCCCTCATCGATAGCGCCGCAATAGCGGCACATAACGCAGCCTTAAATCGAACATCGTGATCGATTTGATAATTTATGTGACTGGGCAAATACGCTCATTAAACATGCGCAGGCTGTACGTGATTCTGAATTGCTTCAAGCAATTCACCCTTACTAAAAGGCTTGGTCAAATATTGATCTGATCCGACAATACGACCCTTCGCTTTATCGAACAAGCCGTCCTTACTGGACAGCATAATCACCGGCGTAGACTTGAATTCAGTATTATTTTTAATCAAGGCGCAGGTCTGATAACCGTCAAGGCGCGGCATCATAATGTCGACAAAGATAATATCTGGCTTAGTATCGGCAATCTTTGCCAAGGCGTCAAAGCCATCCACTGCCGTCACTACGGTACAACCTTCTTTTGCTAATAAGGTTTCAGTGGTACGACGAATCGTTTTGCTATCGTCGATAATCATAACTTTTAGGTCGGAAAAATTAACTTCCATAAGAGTGGTTAACCTTGTGAAGCTTGCATATTAATGCGCCAACATTCCAATGTCTTATCGCACGGTGTTGGTTTTTTTACCACGTTAACACCGCCGACACCATCATCCTGTAGGGTCAGCCAAGCAAAAATGCGTGAATAGACAAACTTTCGCGCTTTTTGCGGTATTCTATGGCCAGTAATTATTAACGCAGCACGTGTGCAGAATAAAGCCTATTTATGAAATTTTAGACACAGGTATCAAAATGACTATTCGCCTTGGCGTAGTGATGGACCCCATCGAACACGTCGCTTACAAAAAAGACTCTACCTTGGCCATGCTCTGGGCCGCCGCTGCACGCGGCTGGGACATTAGCTATATGACCCTCGCCGACCTTTATGTGAGCGGTGGCCAGGCAAGAGCCTCGGCGCGGCCATTGCGCGTGTTTAAAGATCCAGCGCATTTCTACGAGCTTGATGCTGGCGCCGATATTGCCCTTGGCGACCTCGATGTCATTCTAATGCGCAAAGACCCCCCGTTTGACAATGAATTCCTGTACGCAACCCATATTCTTGAATTGGCGGAAACCCAAGGGGCCTGGGTTGTTAACAAACCGCGCAGCCTGCGCGACTGCAACGAAAAGCTGTTTGCGCTGCAATTCCCGCAGTGTGGCCCCGTGCATCTTGTCAGCCGCGACCAGGCTAGATTGCGCGCCTTTCACGCCGAACACGGCGACGTCATTATGAAACCGCTAGACGGCATGGGCGGCAGCTCAATATTCAGGCTCAAACCCGACGACGCCAATGTTGGCGTTATTTTAGAAACCCTCACCAACCACGGCCAAATCACCATCATGGCGCAGGTGTATCTGCCCGAAATTCGCGATGGCGACAAACGTATTTTGCTGATTGATGGCGAGCCCGTACCGTATTGCCTAGCCCGCATACCAGCCAAGGGCGAGACCCGTGGCAACCTCGCCGCTGGTGGCACCGGTAGAGCACAGCCCCTCAGTGACGCGGATCGCCGCATCGCCGCCGAAGTTGGCCCAGTTGCCCGCGAAAAAGGCTTGCTGTTTGTCGGCCTAGACGTTATCGGCGACTCACTCACAGAGATTAACGTCACCAGTCCAACCTGCATTCGCGAGATCGACGCTCAATTTGGCACCGACATAGCAGGACAATTAATGGACTGTATCGCCGCCAAACTCACCAGCGCGAAGTAATTTATTCAATGACCCCTGCGGCGACCTCATTTATAGACGATCAAGCCCCACCAGAAAGGCTGGGGTTTATTATTGCGGTCGCCACCGCCATGCACCTTGCACTTATATTGGGCATTACCTTTGCCCCGCCTGAGGCGCGGATTAAATTACCCAGCCTTGAGATCACCTTGGCGCAATACCAAAGTAAAACCGCACCAGACACAGCCGATTATTTAGCGCAGTACGATCAGATCGGCAGCGGCACCTTAGAAGATAAAGCGGAACTCACTACTACCACCACCAGCGCCTTTCACGACAATACCGTGCAAGATGAGGAAGCGCTGAAATTAGCGCGGTCGGTGCCAGACACCGCCGGCGCGACGCTGCTAAGTACCACCGCAGCATCAAACCGCAATAGCAAACCACAGCAAACACGTATGCTGCACCAACAACAGCAATGGAATGGCAGCGACGAGAACAACCAGCTCAGTGAAAATATTTCTGCCTTAGAAGCCCAGCTGGAACAGCTCAACCAAAATTATGCGCGTATGCCACGTCCCAAATTCATCACCTCGGTCGCCACCAAAGGCTCACCCGACGCGATGTATTTAAACCGCTGGGAAAAACGTGTCGAAACTGTCGGCAATGCCAATTACCCCGAAGAAGCGCGCCGCCAAGGAATAGAGGGCGAACTGCGACTCTTACTCATGCTCATGCCTGATGGCCGCATAGATGAAGTGCGTATTCTCAGCAGCTCTGGCAACCCCATACTAGACCGAGCAGCACATCGTATTGTTCGTCTAGCTGCCCCGTTTGAGGCGATTCCCAGCGATGTGCTCGACGGTAAAAATCGCCTCGGCATAGTTCGCACCTGGCGCTTTGAGCGCCAATCGCTCAAGACCAACCAAAGCTAAATTCGTCGCTAATATCAGCTAGCGGCTTGTGTTTGTAGCAAATTCACCGATACTTAGGAACATGACAGACACCGCCTTCTCATCATTTAAAAATCACTTTTTGATCGCCCTGCCCGCGCTCAAAGACGGCATTTTTACTCACAGCATTACTTATCTCTGCGAGCACGACGAACAGGGTGCCATGGGCATTATTATCAATCACCCACTGAATATGGACGTGGATGAAATACTGGAACAGCTAGAACTCGAAGGGCACATCCACAATCACCAACAACCGGTCTACGCCGGTGGCCCAGTGCATACGGATCGCGGCTTTGTATTGCACCGCCGCGACGGTAAACACTGGGACGCCAGCGTAGACGTTACCGATACCGTGACGCTAACTACATCACTGGATATTCTGAGCGCCATTGCCCGCGACTGCGGCCCAAGCCAAAGCCTTATCGCACTTGGCTACGCTGGCTGGGATGCCGGTCAATTAGAAGAAGAACTCCAAGACAATACCTGGTTAACCGTACCCGCCAGCGACCACGTACTGTTTGAGGTTGCTGCGGAGCACAAGGTCGATGCGGCCCTCGCGATTCTCGGTATCAATTTTTCGCAAATCGCGCCCGATAGCGGTCACGCCTAAGGAAACATCCCTCTCAATGACTGACAAACCCCAAACTCTGCTCAGCTTTGATTTTGGCCTGCGCTGGATTGGCTGTGCCATTGGCCAAACCCTAACCGGCACAGCCAGTCCACAAGCCTCACTGCAAGCCAAAGATGGTATTCCACGCTGGGAGGATATTGAAAAAATACTGGCCGAATGGAAACCCGACGCGGTGGTGGTGGGACTGCCACTGAATATGGACGGCAGCGTGTCTGAGATGTCCTTGCGGGCCCGTAAATTCGGTAATCGCATACACGGGCGCTTTGGCATTGCCGTACATTTCGCCGATGAGCGTTTAAGTAGTTTCGAGGCCCGCGGCGACATTATTGACGACACCGGCTCCCGCGACTTTAAAAACCAATCTGTCGACAGCCGCAGCGCCGCCATTATTTTAGAAAGCTGGATGCGCCAATCCTAGCTCAAAATACCAGCCCTAGCGCCGGTAGCTGCCCCGCGGCGGCGGCTTGCCAGACGCGTCTTCTTGCATGGTCAAACCACCTGCTATTTTGCGCATTTGCTCTGGGTTATTGTCTGCCCCCAATTTAATTAACAAGCGCAAATCATTGGCCGAATCGGCGTGGGCGATGGCGTCTTCGTAGGTAATATCGCCGCTCACATACAAATTGTATAGCGCCTGATCAAAGGTCTGCATGCCCTGCTCGGTCGACTGCCGCATAAGGTCCTTTACAGCCGCCACATCGCCCTTGCGAATTAAATCTGCGGCCAAGGGCGTATTCAGTAAAATCTCCACACAAGCTCGGCGACCCTGACCATCGCGGGTTGGAATAAGCTGCTGCGCCACCATGGCCTTAAGATTTAATGACAAGTCCATCCACAGCTGCTGGTGCCGATCAGCGGGGAAAAAATGCAGGATACGGTCTAGTGCTTGGTTGGCATTGTTGGCGTGCAGGGTACACAAACACAAATGCCCAGTTTCAGCGAAGGTAATCGCCTGCTCCATGGCTTCGCGGGTACGCACCTCGCCAATCATAATAACGTCGGGGGCTTGGCGAAGCATATTCTTCAGCGCCACCTCAAACGATTCGGTATCAATACCCACTTCACGCTGAGTCACAATACAGCCGCGATGCTGGTGCACAAATTCAATGGGATCTTCTACGGTAATAATATGACCGCGGGAATTTTCATTGCGATGGCCGATCATCGCCGCCAGCGACGTTGATTTACCGGTGCCGGTCGCACCGACAAAAATAATCAGCCCGCGCTTGGTCATCGCCAGCTCTTTCACCTGTTCAGGCAAGCCAAGCTCGTCGGGGCTGGGAATATTCGTCTCTATGCGCCGTAGCACCATGCCAACCAAATTGCGCTGGTAAAAAGCACTGACCCGAAAACGCCCAATTCCCCGTGCGCTTATCGCGAAGTTACATTCTTTATCCCGCACAAACTCGCGTCGCTGCTGCTCATTCATCACCCCGAATACGACTTCGCGGGTCTGCTCAGGACTTAAGGCATTGCTGCTCATTGGCACCAACTGGCCATTCACTTTTATTGACGGCGCGACACCTGCGGATATAAACAAATCCGAGGCGCCTTTTTCCTGCATTATTCTTAAGAGCTTCTCAATTTCCAAAATACAGTTCCTTCATACGCGGCGGCCATTCTGAGAGCATCAGAAATTTTCTGGGAAACGGGCTTTAAGGCGCGCCGCGTCACGGGTAATCAAACGTTTCTGCAATAGCGTTTTTAGGCACTGATCCATAGTTTGCATGCCCATCGACGCACCGGACTGAATGGCGGAATACATTTGCGCCACCTTGTCTTCACGAATCAAGTTACGAATAGCGGGGGTGCCAATCATGATTTCGTGGGCCGCAACCCGACCGCCCTCTGGCCTTTTCAGCAGCGTTTGTGAAATAACGCCCTGCAGCGATTCCGACAACATCGAGCGCACCATCGCCTTTTCCTCACCGGGGAATACGTCCACCACCCGGTCAATCGTTTTCGCCGCAGAGGTCGTGTGCAGGGTGCCAAACACCAAATGCCCAGTCTCTGCCGCCGTCAAAGCTAGCCTAATAGTTTCTAAATCTCGCAATTCGCCGACCAGTATAATGTCGGGGTCTTCACGCAGTGCCGAGCGCAATGCCTCGCTAAAACCGTGGGTATCGCGGTGAACTTCACGCTGGTTAAGCAGGCATTTTTTGGATTCGTGAACAAATTCTATGGGGTCTTCGATGGTTAAAATATGATCGAATTTATTGTCATTAATATAATCAATCATCGCCGCTAGCGTGGTCGATTTACCCGAACCGGTCGGGCCAGTCACCAATACTAAGCCCCGTGGAATCATGGAAATATCTTTAAATACTTGGCCCATACCAAGGTCTTCCAGCGACAAAACCTTGGAGGGAATGGTACGGAATACCGCGCCAGCACCGCGGTTTTGGTTAAACGCATTCACCCTAAAGCGCGCCACACCGGGCACTTCAAACGAGAAGTCGGTTTCTAAAAACTCTTCGTAATCGCGGCGCTGGCGATCGTTCATAATTTCATAAATCAGGCTGTGTACTTCACGGTGCTCTAGCGGCGGTAAATTAATCCGGCGCACATCGCCATCCACCCTAATCATCGGCGGCAGTCCCGCCGACAAATGTAGATCCGAGGCGTTTTGTTTGGCGCTAAAGGCCAGTAATTCTGTGATATCCATGCAAGTCCTCAAACGGCATCAAGCTGTTGCGAGCAAAAACGCCCGCTAAAAATTATCGTCGCGCCAAAATACGTGGCAGCATTGGTCTGCGGCCTAGCCCTGTACTCTAAATATAATCAGTTCAAAACTGTATAACGCGCGGTGATTGCCGTACAGCACAATGTTTTATTTTAAGTCTCTACAGCACTGTCCACCGGCATCAGGCATAATCTACACCATGAGCACACACGCCGACATATCAGCCAATATAGCAGCAATTCAGGCGCGAATAGCCGCGGCCTGCCAACTTTATCAACGCCAATCGCCACCCATACTCATGGCCGTGACCAAAACCCGCACCGCGACTGAAATAAGCGCGGCCATTCAGGCCGGCATCACTGATATTGGCGAGAACTACCTGCAAGAAGCCCTTAACAAGCAGGCCGAATTGGCCAATCAAGCGCTGTGCTGGCACTTTATTGGCCCCATTCAAACCAATAAAACCCGCGCCATTGCCCACCATTTCGACTGGGTACACAGTGTTGATCGCGCCAAAGTCATCACCCGACTCAACGATCAACGCCCCACCGAGTTAGCGCCTTTAAATATTTGCCTACAGGTAAATATAAACGACGAAACGAGCAAGGCTGGCGTCGCAGCTGAAGAGGTTGCAGAACTCGCCGCCTTAGTCATGAGTCAGCCACAATTAAGGCTGCGAGGGCTGATGGCCATCCCCGCGAATACTGACGATAGTCAGCAGCAGCGGAAAAACTTTGCCGCCCTGCGATCAATTTTCACAGAACTGCAGCAGAATTTTCCAAACGCAGCACTCGATACGCTGTCTATGGGCATGTCAGCCGATATGGAATCGGCCATCGCCGAAGGCGCAAGCATTGTGCGTATTGGCAGTGATATTTTTGGCCCGCGACCAACACTCAAACCCTGATCTGGCGCGCACTGACTGCCAGTATTAAAACGGGGCTGATATACTGCCGGCGGAATTTCCAGCCTGCGCGTCATTTAAAGCACAGCTGGCATTACGTTAATGGGGAAATAAAGTGGAAGATATGCGAATTGGCTTCATTGGTGGCGGCAATATGGCCTCCAGCATTATCGGCGGCTTGGTTGCCAGCGGCATGGCCGCGAACAACATCTGGGCCAGCGATCCCAATGCCGACAGCTTAGCCAAACTCAAAGAAGTAGCCGCAGTGAATACCGGCAACGATAACAAGGCGCTGATCGCCCAAGTGAATGTATTGATTTTGGCAGTTAAGCCCCAAATCATGAAACTGGTCGCCCAAGACATCGCCGCCGCGGTTCAAGAACACCAGCCACTGGTCATTACCATTGCCGCTGGCGTTACCGGCACTAGCCTCGCAGGCTGGTTAGGTGGTAGCCCCGCCATTGTGCGGTGCATGCCAAATACCCCGGCATTAGTTCGCTGCGGCGCAACGGGGCTGTATGCCAATAGCCAAGTTAGCGCAGCACAACGTCAACAGGCTGCCACCATTTTAGAAGCGGTCGGACTGGCCCTTTGGGTAGACCAAGAAGATCAACTCGATATCGTCACTGCGGTATCTGGCAGCGGCCCGGCGTATTTCTTTTTAGTTATGGAAGCCATGCAAGCTGCTGGTCGCGACATGGGTTTAAGTGACGAAGTTGCCAAGCAACTCACTCTGCAAACCGCCTTGGGCGCAGCGCAAATGGCCATCGCCAGCGACGTAGATACCGCCGAATTGCGCCGCCGCGTGACCTCGCCAAAAGGCACCACCGAGCGCGCCATCAACATCTTAGAAGATGGTGGCTTACGCCAATTATTTGCACACGCTCTCGACGGCGCTCGTATTCGCGCTGAAGAACTCGCTATTGAACTTGAAGGAGAATAAGGCGCATGACAGCCGCTGCTGAAATCACCATGATGCTGCTCAACACCGTTGTCAGCTTAGCTATTGCTGCATTTTTATTGCGTATGATTCTGCAATTAGTGCGCGCGGATTTTTACAATCCCATCTGCCAATTCTTGGTTAAAGTCACCAACCCACTGGTTATACCGCTGCGTAAAATCATTCCCAGCGTGGGCAAGGTCGACACCGCCTCATTACTGCTGGCATTGATTGCACAGGCCGTGGGTATCGCGCTGCTATTTCAACTTTTCGGCGGCGGCTTCCCCAATCCCGCGCAACTTTTAATCTGGTCCGTTATTGGTCTATGTAGTGCGTTATTGAACCTGTACTTTTTTGCCATTATCGGCAATATCATCATGAGCTGGGTCGCTCAGGGCGGTAATCACCCCGCAGCCCAAATCCTGTATCAAATTACTGAACCAGTGATGGCACCTTTCCGCAAATTACTCCCTGCAATGGGCGGTTTGGACCTATCACCGATTTTTGTATTTTTATGCATTAAAGTCCTAGAAGTCATGTTGCGCCATGCGGCAGGAGCCGCCGCTCTGCCTAGAGGCTTAATAATGGGGCTGTAAACCGTGGTCGAGCTGCCCGCATTTTATCGCTGGCAAGATGGCAATTTGATCTTGTTCTGCCATATTCAACCTGGGGCCAGTGCCGATGAATTCGCAGGGCAACACGGCGACAGATTGAAAATAAGGCTTCGTTCAGCGGCGGTAGACGGCAAGGCCAATGCGGGCTTAATTGCATTTATCGCCAAAGAATTTAGCCTTAGCAAACAGGCCGTAACGCTGACCGCCGGTACACAAAGCAGACAGAAAACGCTTAAAATTTCGGCACCAAGGAAAATACCCGCGGCGCTGACAATGGTAATCGCAGCAAGGTAAAACCGCTTTAAATAGCGATCACCACACGCTCAAACCGCCGGTGATACTGCAAATACCGGCTAACAAGGATATTGGTCCACATGACACAAGCTCCGCCCAGCACACAAACTGCGGATAATAATAGTGTTGGCATTGTTGTGCCGCAAACGCTGCACTTTGATCAGCCTTTACAGCTGGCCTGTGGCCGCGCCTTGCCCGAGCACGACATTATTTATGAAACCTATGGCAAATTAAACGCAGACAAATCCAATGGCATCTTAATTTGTCACGCGCTAAGCGGGCATCACCACGCCGCCGGTAAACACAGCGAAGATGATCGCAAAACCGGTTGGTGGGACAGCTGCATCGGCCCGGGCAAACCTATAGACACCAATGTTTTCTTTGTACTTAGCATTAATAATATCGGCGGCTGCAACGGCTCGACTGGGCCGACCTCGATCAACCCAGACACCGGCAAACCTTGGGGGCCAGACTTTCCACCGCTGCGCTGTCGCGACTGGGTAGAAAGCCAATACCTGATGATGCAGCACTTTGGCATCACCCAGTGGGCCGCGATCATCGGCGGCAGCTTGGGCGGCATGCAGGCGATGCGCTGGGCACTGGAATACCCCGATGCGCTGCGTCACTGCATTGTCATTGCGTCTGCCATGAAGCTGTCTGCCCAGAACATCGCGTTTAATGAAATTGCCCGACGAGCCATCACCTCGGACGCCAATTTTTATGAAGGCCGCTATCTTGAGCACAACACCCTGCCAAAGCAGGGGCTGGCACTAGCGCGCATGGTTGGTCATATCACCTATCTGTCTGAAGACGGCATGAAGCAAAAATTTGGCCGCGAACTCAAAACCGGCAATCTCTCACTCGGCTCAAGCTCAGATACCGCGGTGGAGTTCGAGGTAGAAAGTTATTTGCGCTATCAGGGCGAAGCCTTCTCTGGCAGTTTCGACGCCAACACTTATCTGCTCATGACCAAGGCACTGGATTACTACGACCTCGCCAGAGAGTATAACGACGATCCCGTGACCGCCTTTAAGCAAGCCACATGTTCATTTATGGTGGTCTCATTCACCACCGATTGGCGCTTTGCACCGGCGCGCTCGCGGGAAATTGTCGATGCTCTAGTCGCCGCCGACAAGGCGGTCAGCTACGCAGAAATAGAAGCGGATCACGGTCACGACGCTTTCTTAATTCCCATTCCACGTTATATGGATGTCTTTCACGCCTATATGAAACGACTCAAACAGGAGATTGGCCATGCGTTTTGACCTCACCCTGATTCAGCCGTGGATTAACGCCAACAGCCGCGTTCTCGACCTTGGTTGCGGCGACGGTATGCTGCTAGAAACGCTGAGCAAAGAGAAAAATGTTTCTGGCGTCGGTCTTGAAATCGACCCCGACAACATCACCCTGTCACTAGCTCGCGGTGTGAACGTCATCGAACACGACCTTAACGTCGGCTTGGGCAATTTCCGCGACGACAGCTTCGACATGGTGGTCATGACACTGGCACTGCAAACCCTGCGCTATCCACATTTAGTCATCGACGAGATGCTGCGGGTAGGCCGCGAATGCATTGTTACCTTCCCCAATTTTGGCCACTGGCGCAGCCGCTGGTATTTGGGACATCGCGGCAAAATGCCGGTATCAAAATTCCTGCCTTACACGTGGTACGACACGCCAAATATTCACTTTTGTACGGTGAAGGATTTTGAAGCGCTATGCGATGACAAGAACATCCGAATTTTAAATAGCAGCGTCATCGGCGCTGACAACAGTCAATCGGCCCTCGCCAATCGCTTCCCGAACTTGCTGGGTGTGACGGCGGTTTACCACATCAGTAAATAACACAGAGCATGACTATGAAATCATCACTTCGTTTTTCTGTAATCCTCACCCTGTTATTCAGCGCGGCATTTAGCCTAGCTGCGCAGGCGCAAGAAGCACCGCCAGTAACGCAGACCAGCACAAACTTCGGTAAAGACACCGTGCATTACAGCGTGTTAAACACCGCCTTTCTCACCCCGCAGGTCGCTAAAAGTTACGGCATTGTGCGTGGTGACAATAAATTCCTCGTCAATGTTTCGGTTCGCCGCCAACTCGACACCAGCAACATTGCCGTGCGCGCCAAAGTCAAAGGCACTAGCTCAGACCTAATTCACCGCAATCCGCTGGATTTCAGAGAAATCATCGAGCAAGACGCCATTTACTATATTGCCGAATTTGAGCTCAGCAACGACGAGCGCCAAGACTTCCGTCTTTCGGTGAACGTAGACAATCGTCCCAGCTACGATATTCAGTTCAACAAAATGATGTATTTAGAAGAGTAAGCGGAAACTATTGTGGCCTTATCACCTGACAACACAGTTGTGCTCGCCAGCGGCAATCGCGGCAAGCTGCTAGAACTCGGCAATTTATTAGGCGGCTTAGGGATCACGCTTCTCAGCCAAGCCGATTTTAACGTGATAGAGGCCGACGAAACCGGCCTTAGCTTTATTGAAAACGCCATCCTTAAAGCCCGTAATGCCGCACGGCAATCCGGCCACGCCGCGCTCGCTGACGACTCCGGCCTCTGCGTAGACGCCCTCGGTGGCGCACCCGGCATTTACTCGGCGCGCTATGCTGGCGAAAAGGCACAAGACGCCGACAACAACCTCAAACTGCTAGACGCCTTGCAAGGCGAGAGTAACCGCAAGGCCCACTTTCACTGCGCACTGGCTTTTGTCCGTCACGCCGACGACCCAGCCCCCATTGTGGCTGAAGGCTTGTGGCAGGGCGACATCCTCGATGCGCCACGCGGCACAAATGGCTTTGGCTACGACCCGCTGTTTTATATCAACGATTTAAATCTGTGTTCTGCAGAACTGAGCAAAGAACAAAAGAATCAGCTCAGTCACCGCGCACTTGCGCTAGCCCAACTACTACCTAGATTACGTAGCGAATACTTGAGCATATAGAATGGCTTCGCTAACGCTGACCATTACCGACACCGCGCTTAGCCTAGCCATCAGCACCGACCAGAACTTACTAGAACACTGCCTTGCTGCAGACCTGCCCGTCACCCGCAGCTGCCGCAACGGTAATTGCGGTCGCTGCGACAGCCGTTTGCAAAAAGGCCAGGTGCAACTTCGCAACGGCAGCATCATCCACGCTCCGGCAATCATTCCACTGTGTATTGCCCACGCCCGCAGCGATATCCACATCAGTCATATTCCGCTAGTGCAACTGCCCACACATTGGCGCTGTCAGTGGCAAAATCCACAGACATTGCGACTCCCAGCAGGGCGACAAACGCCACCTCGCCAAGGCGATATCTGCGCCATTCTGGTGACGCACGGGGTAGAAACGAATGAAATCGCTGAGATTAATGGCCGCAATATTGTCTTGCGACACCCCAGTGGAAACAAGCTTGAGTCCGGCAGTGCAAGCCTCATCACCATCGATCGCGACCACCACGGCGACTACTCGCTGTGGCGAGAATACGATGGTGAACAGCAACAATTGTGGGCGCACCTCAATCACCCCACCGCGCTGGTGGCACAAGCGGCCTACCAGCAAAGCGGCACGTCTGGTCGCTATCTTATTCTTAGTGATTAGACAGCAAGCCCTAAACTAATTTACATCCCGTAGCTAAAGCGCTGCACTAAAAACAAAAGTCGCGGTCAAATCCCGCTGCGGTTTAAGTCACTAGGTTAAAGCGCTATGCTTTGTCTATATAGATGCGCAGTCGCGCCACACGACACCATTCATCAAAATAAGTAACGCGGTATCCACGCCTAGGCGCATTACCGCATAAAATCTGGAGAAGAAATTTCATGTTCAAACGGATTTTGCAGGGCATTCTCATCCTGCTCGTCATCGTAGTCGTCGGCCTTGTTTTCGCCCTCGAACCCATCGCCAAATTTATGATTGAAAGCGAAGGTAGCAAACAAGTAGGTGCCCGCGTTGATGTCGACAGCGTTGATATTAGCTTTTATCCCACCCACGTTGCGCTTAATGGCCTCACCGTCGCTAACCCGCAAGAGCCTATGCGCAATCTACTGCAAAGCGAAAAAGTCTCTGCCGATGTAGACGCCAAAGCCCTATTTAAAATGCAAGTTATTGCCGATCAAGTGGTGTTGTCTGGCCTACAAATGTACACCGAGCGCAGCACACCGGGCACGCTGGACGGCAGCATGCCGCCACCAAAAGAAGACAGCGGTAGCTCAATGCCAAGCATCGCCCTACCAGATGCGAATGCCTTATTAGCAGAAGAAAAAGCCACCATCCAAGCCGAAGTCACCGATATTCAAAAGGGCTTCACCACAATTGAGTCGCGCTGGAAAACCAAATCAGAAAAGCTACCTGATCAATCACAATTTGATCAGTACAAAACCCGCTGGAACGAGCTAAAAAGTAAAAATGTGATTGAGCGTATTGCCGGCGCCAAAGAATTACGCGACGACATTAAAGCTGAGCTTCGTCAGTTTGAGAACTTAAACGAAGACCTAAAAACAGACTCTGCTGCGGTTAAATCTCTCAGTGCACGGGCAGCCAATCTACCCGCCGACCAATCTAAGCGCATGCTGTCTAAATACGGTTTAGACCAAGGCACCGAAGGCATGTTGCGCTTCTTGCTGGGCGACGAAGTAAACGCTGTTGTGCAGCGCGGCCTAAGCCTATATCAAGAAACCATGGGCAATATGGCGAACAAAGAAGAGCCCGCCGCAAGCGATGAACCTGCCGCAGAATTACCGGTGAATATTTTAATTCGCAAAATTCTCATCGATGGCTACCAAGTCATCGGCGGTGAAAAACTCGCCTATTCTGGTGAAATCAACGACGTCACCGACAAGCAAGACTACTGGAACAAACCCATCACCATGGCATTACGTGGCGGCATGGAACAGAAGTCACAATTAGTCATCGACGGTATTTTTGACCAACGTAACGACACCCTGAAAAGTGTCTTTAATATGGGCTTAAAACAATTGGCCTTATCCGGCGTATCACTGTCGCAAAGCCCTGACTTACCGCTGCAACTAGAGAAAGGGATTGCCGACATCGCCG
Organism: Zhongshania sp.; assembly: GCA_018066965.1. Classification (GTDB taxonomy): domain Bacteria; phylum Pseudomonadota; class Gammaproteobacteria; order Pseudomonadales; family Spongiibacteraceae; genus Spongiibacter. The sequence continues at coordinate 66,489 of JAGPVP010000104.1, forward strand.
CCAACTTCTCGATAGACGGCAACAACCTCAAAGGTTCTGTGGAAGGCTTAGTCAACCAAGCGAAGCTACTTGTCACTAACGCCGCTAGCGACAATAAAACCGCTGCCTTACTAGCCGCTGCATTAGAAGACGTAACTAAATTGGTTATGAATATGAGCGTAAACGGCACCGTCGACCAACCTGCCATTAAACTCAAATCTAACTTAGACAGTATATTGGGTGACGTACTCGGCGCAGAGCTAAAATCACAACTCGGCGAAGTAGAAAACAAACTCAAAACCAAACTAAGCGCAGACTACGGCCCGCAGATTGCCAGCTTCCAAGAAAAACAAGACATGCTTGGCCAATACAAAGATCTACTAGGCGACCGCGAAGCCGCACTGCAAGCATTGATGAAAGAAATGATGTAGCACTAAGCTAAATAATAAGCCTAAAAAAGGGCGCACCTCACATTGAGGCGCGCCCTTTTTTACACCACTGATTTTCATACATCTTGCCACGCAAAATACCCACTGCTAATATGCGCATAAGAGATACGCACAGACAATGCGAAGGATATACAAATGCGCGAGATATTTAACAAAGACGCTCCCAAAAAAGCAACAAATCTCAGTATAAACAGCAGCTTACTTGCCGAAGCCAAAAATCTAAAGGTGAATCTTTCTGCCACCCTTGAACGAGCGCTCGAGGCCGAAGTAAGGCAAAACAAACGTCAACAGTGGCTTGAAGAAAACAAACAAGCCATCGAGAACTGTAATCGTCTGGCTGAATCCGGTGGTTTATTTTCTGACAAACACCGGAATTTCTGAATGAAGCAATTTGACCTATATGCGAACGCAGACCCAGATAGTAGCCAGATATATCCTTTTTTTGTTGATGTTCAAACGGGCTTACTTGAACAATTAAATAGCCGCGTGGTTATTCCGGTAGCGCCAGCACAAAATGCGAAATCGTTTCCCAAAAATTTATGCCCGATACTCGAAATTAATAATAAAAAATATGCGCTTCTTAGCCATCAAATCACAACCGTCTCGGCATCTTTTTTAGCTCACAAGGAAGGCTCTTTGCTTCTGAACAGAGACGAAATAATCTCGGCGCTCGATTTTTTACTGACGGGAATTTAACGACCACATTTGCGGCTCGCTTAGAAAACCAATCCAACAACAAACGCTTATTAACAGCTTTTACTGCCACTTAATCGTTACATCTTTATGGGACTGCGGGCAGTCACGCTTTTTTGCACCTTATATACTTTACGTTCAGTTTTGTCTGCCTTTCGAGCGGATATAATTCAAATAAACTCTTAGGCCTGCCCCATCAGGTCTTTCAAACCACTTCACTGGTTTGACCATAAGCGGACGATCAAATATGGCACCTAATCCATCAGCCGCCGCGGTGCATCCATGTCTTCATGTAACACGCGGACAATAAGCAGATTGTGATACGGCGTTTCGCTCTCAGGCAATTGGACATCTATCTTTTCTCCAATCTTTTTACACACCAATTCATCAAGGCTTATCAAATCATCCTCGGTTAAACCTCTAACCATCCCACCTTTTGCTACTTCTAACAGCCCACGTATAAAGCTGAGAACATTTTCAACATTCTCATGATCTTTTTCCGCCTTTTTCAGTTCATCTAATAACTTTGTATATATAGCATTAGTAGCTAGCTCACTATTAACGTAAATCGAAAGATTTTTGACGTCGGGAACTAAAGGCCATTTCCCATCTTCCATTTCAACAGACAACGGACAGCCAGCCGACAGAAAGCAACTGATCGGAGTACTATTTTGAGACAGGGATTGCCTAAGGTACTTTAAGTGGCGAATAGGGTTATGACTAACTTCCATTTTTCTGCTCCCTCTACTGTTTATTAAAGGCTTCCTGCACGCTATCCCGAATACGACTTTATTACTCAATGCCGTCGTGGTTAGAAATAGGCTGACTTCATAAAGTAGAAGAATGGCAGATTTCGACATATTCGACCACTCATTTAACACTTGTTAACCGACAGCTTATGTGACTTTTTGGCTCCCTTAATAGTAAGTAAGTAGCCGAAATATGATTCAAATAATTTACCAAATTTTGGTTGAATCAAAATCCAATGACAATATCTAGCACTGATTAAGTAACACTCAATGCAAATATTTATTTCTTTAACTTTTTCAAAAACACGGTAATTTCTTTTTCTGTTTGCTTGTCGCCTTTACGTACCGCCGTGTCTAAACCTGTCGCCCAGACGGTTTCTGCAGAGGCTTTATCACCCATTTTTAAATGGGCTTTGCCAAGCAAATTCCATGCAGCGGAGTAGTCTGGATCGTGGACGACGCAGTGTTGTAAATGTTCGACGGCCGCTTCTGGATTGTTGTCATCCAGATAGGCCTTGCCCAAACCAAAGCGCAGCATTGCGCTGTCGCTGCCTTTGGCGAGCATTTTTTCTAAGGCGTCGACATTCACATTAGCATCCTTGAATTAGGCTATGACATTAAGCGAGGGTGTAAATTTATTAAACCAATTCTATCTGCCTAAACGCGGTTGCGGTAATTCCGGCAAAGCTTGCCCCTGCATTTGCAGGGCTTCGCGGGTGTAGCGTTCGGCGGCAGTTTGTTCGCCCATATTGTTGAGCAGGCGACCAAGTTCAAAACACAGTTCTGCATTTGGATTGCGGCTATAGGCTTGTTCAAAATATTCTTTGGCTTTGCCCCACAGTTCATTGCGCAGTGATAAGCGACCTACACTTAATAGCAGTGCGGGATCGTCGCTGTGATCTTTTAACCATGCCTCTGCGGTGCTGAGTTGGCGTGAGATATCCACGCCCGCAATGAGACCGTAGAGCAATACCAAATTAGATGACCAGTTCTGCTTCAGTGATTGGCGCAGCACTTTTTCTGCGCTGACTTGATCGCCCAAGGCAACAAGTGTTCGACAGTAAGCTAGTGTTAGATCTGCATCACGCTGCCATGTTCGAGACAGGTGCTTCCACCACTGCAGGACGACGCTTACATCGGACTGCAATGCCGCTTGTTCTAACTGTCCCATTAAAGCTTGACGCTCTAGGCTATCGATTTTTTCTGAGGGCAAAACTTTGTGCTTACGCAGATCTGGCAGCAGCTCTAATAAAGAGGTCCAATCGTGCAAACCGGAATACACTTTTTCCAATAAGCACAGTACCGAGGGATGACGCTCGGCATTGCGGCGCGCACGGGTTAATGTTGCTAGCGCCTCTTCAAGGCGACCGTTATCAACTTGCATTTCTGCCTGGGTCAGCGCCACTGCGATGCTGGCTTTGGCACTAGTCTCTTCGGCTAAACCTAGATAGTGTCGGCTTGCCGCCGCGTCGCCCAATGCATGGCTTGCTCGGGCGGCTAATAAATAATTTATTAAAGGCGCCTCGCTACCTTTTAATGCGTCGGTCAGTAAGCGACGAGACTTTTCCCAGTTACCTTCGATAAACGCGATCATGCCCAGCGTAGTGTGACTGCGACCGCGATTAGCTTTGCGGTCGCTCCAGAAGCTGCCAATTTTATCTGTTACTTTTGCGCCACGACGCAAACTAATAAAAACCACAACAAATAAAAATATCAGCACCGCCAATACCGCAAGCCCTACCCAAATTGTCATTTCAACGGTGGTCTGGCCGTAGGCGATGAGGATATAGCCGGGATCATGCTGGATAGCCACGGCCAAACCCGCAGCTAAAATGAGTGTCAGCAGTACCGCAATGAATATTTTCATTGGCGAGCCTCTTTCTGCCAGCGATTACTTTTTATATATTCTTTTAAACTACGCAGCGAGCCAGAAATATCTGCAAGCTCGGCGTCTACCTTCACTTCTGCCAGCGTATTGATTTGCTGGAGCAAAGCATCGCGGTGTTCGTCTAACTGATAATAGCGATTCAACCACGACGCGGCTTTTTCTAAAGCGCGTTGATACAGTTCAGGCTGATTCGCCAGCAAGGCCAATTGCGCTTGCTCAAACATTAATTGCAAGCTCGCCCGCAACACCGCCTCTTGCTCTGGCGCCAATTGGGCGCGGAAATTTTCTTCGTGATGGCGAATACGAATATAGCTGCGCAGTTTTTCCCACGCAGCAGTTAAGCCACCTTGTAAGCGCTGCTGCCAGCCGCTTTGTTCTTCAGTAACTTCAAGCGCTTCGTAGCTCGGTGCTTTATAAATTTTAAGTTTTTCCGCTTCGTTCGCCAGTGCTTGTAAAGCTAAATAACTGCCTTCAACGTCGCGCTCGGCACTGCTTTGCAACGCGCCAATTTCTTTGGCTAGCTGGGCGCGTACCGGATGCAAACCGGCATCATCAAGATCGCGTAAAACTTCATCGGCGCTACTCAGTAGCTGCGCCGCCGAACGAGGGTCATGACTAAGCTGGGCGCGTTGATTCGCCAATCTTAGTAAATACTCCGCCTCGGCCAACAACCAATCTTGGCGATTTACGGTGGCCAATGACTGTACGCTGACTTCTAAATCCTGACTGCGACGGGCCAAAGTATCTAGCCGCGTACTGGCGTCACTGCGCAACTGGGAGAGCGCTTCCCGCTGCGCGCTGATTAATGAGGTGAACTCTGCCTGTGAGGTGCGCAAAGATTTTAATTCTGATTGAAAACCGGCACTGTTACTTTCTTCCTGTGCGGCCAGCAATTGCTCTTGCTGATACATCCAACCCGCCAAGGCCAATGCCGCAATGGCAATTAACAGCGCAAGTAAGCCCAGCACATTACTCCCGGACTTTGGCTTATCTGTGGTTTTCTTGGATGCTTTACTAGCTGGCGGCGCCGACGCGCTAATCACCGAGGGCTTTTGCTCTACTGTCGTAGTCGCTGCTTTATTATCTTCCGGTTTATCGCCGCTCATTATGTTCTCTCAAGATCCACTTAATGATGTTGTGTACGCAAAGTGCTGCCAGCGTAGTGTTCTAATGCCGCAATACTGGCTGTCGTACCCGCGTTATCTGCCTGAATAACGATGCGATACCCTTGCGCTTTCGCTATTTCTGCCACTCGTGGCCCCGGTACTAGTACGGGGTAATTGAAGGCCGCCACCCCCATTAACTCGGTGAAATGACCGAGGGTTTCACCGCTATTTAATGCCACGACATTGATGCTGTGTTGTAACAGCAATACCCGCAGTTGACCACCGTCAATATCGGGTTTACCGCGCTGATAGCATTCTACGTAATCGACAATGGCGCCGCGTTTAGTCAATTCATCCGCCAAATATTCACGGCCACCCACGCCACGCACAATTAAAATTTTAGTCCGCGCTATATTCTGCAGCTCAGCGCAGGCCAATAAGCTCTCGCTATTCATGGCCAAGGCGCTGTGCTGCACGTTGACATCGCGCTCAGCAAGCGCCGCAGCGGTGGCCGCACCAATGGCATAGACTTCAATATCCATCGGCCACTGCGGCCAGTATTGGTCGATTTGATCTAGGCCATATTGCACTGCATTAACGCTGATAAAAATAAGCCGCTGATAGCGGTCGAGGCTCATCAACACGCTGCGGCTGTGTTGGATGATCGCGTCATGTTCTGGTGACAACAGCGGCGCAATATCCAGCAAAGGCTGTAACACCACTTTGGCACCCGCCTCCGACAAGGCCGCGCCAAACTCCGCGCTGCGATCCGCCGGCCGCGTTACCAGCACCCGCAAATTACTGAGCTTTGCTGTCGCCATACACCGCCTGCAAAATGGCGCCAGCGCCCTGTGCTAACAACGCTTCTGCGACGGCAATACCCAGCGCCTCGGCTTGACCGCGGGGGCCGCGCTGCTCGGCGGTGAGAATAGTTTTACCACTGGGTTCGCCCACTAAAGCACGCAACCAAAGTTGTTCTGGGTTTTCAGGGTCGACAATCGCATAACCGGCGATCGGCACCTGACAACCACCTTCAAGGCGGCGATTCATCGCCCGCTCGGCCATGACTTGCTCTGCGGTAACGTGATGATGCAATGGCTTGAGCAAGGCATTCACGCGCGCGTCGTCTAGCCGTGTTTCGACACCAACCGCGCCTTGGCCGCACGCTGGCAGGCTAGATTCAACCGACATCAGGGCCGCAATTCGGCCTTCTAACTTAAGACGAATCAAGCCGGCAGCAGCGAGAATAATCGCATCAAACTCACCGTCATCGAGTTTGCGCAGACGGGTTTGCACATTGCCGCGCAGGCTAGAAATTTGTAGGTCTGGACGCTGCGAGCGCAGCTGGCATTCACGGCGTAAACTCGACGTACCAACTCGCGCGCCCTGCGGCAAGTCGTTTACAGACGAGAAGTGATTACTCACAAAGGCGTCGCGGGGATCTTCTCTATCGCAAATAATGGCCAAGCCCAAACCTTCTGGAAACTCCATCGGCACATCTTTCATTGAGTGCACGGCAATGTCAGCGCGGCCATCCATAAGAGCTTGTTCAAGCTCTTTAACGAATAGTGCTTTACCACCAATTTTAGAAAGCGGGGAATCTAGCAGCTGATCGCCGCGGGTGGTCATTCCCAGTAATTCAACTTCTAAACCGGGATGAGCTGCCTGCAGCTCGGCTTTAATGAACTCCGCCTGCCAAAGTGCTAATAGACTTTCGCGGGTGGCGATGCGGATTATATTGTCAGACATGAATATTTCCGTAGAACAACGTGAGATCACCATGATACGTCAGCAAGGGCGCTGACAAAACCGAAAACCTGCCACAAAGCGCGGCTCGCTAAAGTCCTTTCGCGAGCCGCGCCCGCAATGCAGGCAAATAGCGGCGGCTAATTTGCGGGCCTTGGGCAATACCCTGCAATTTCACGCGGTAAGAACCCACGCCCTGTCGCTCAATGCCCTGCAAATACTGCAGCGCAACCAAGGCATTGCGATGGACACGCACAAATTGGCCGGCAAATTCCTGTTCAAGCTCGCGCAAGCTGTCATCAATCAAGAGCTCGCCTTCGAGATGCACCGCACTCACGTATTTATTATCCGCGTGAAAATAACGCACCGCAGACACCGGCAATAAACTAATGCCCTGCGGGCCGGTTGCGGACAATTGGCTGCGCTGAGTGGGCGTTTCTAAGGCCGACAGCGCAGCAATTTGCGCCGCATTTAACCGCGATAAGCGCCTAAACACCGCCGCTAATTTGTCGCGCTGAATCGGCTTTAGTAGATACCCCACCGCCTGCGCATCAAACGCGGCAATGGCGTATTCGTCATAGGCGGTGCAAAACACAATAGCCGGCGATGATTCGCGCTCGGCCAGTACACGGGCCAATTCAATGCCGCTCATGCCGGGCATGGCGATATCGAGCAGTAAGGCATCTGGCTGGCTGCGCTCAATTTCTGCCAGTGCTTGCTCGGCATTGGCGGCGTCACCAACAATGTCGATATGATCTAGTTCTTGTAATAGCCGTGCGGCTCGCTGACGCGCCAATGGCTCGTCGTCAACAATGAGCACCTTCACAGGGAACGACTCTGCATGAGTTTTTGCACGGGAAATACTGCTTTCGCACAGTAATAGCCATCAACTAACTTGCCACTGAAATTTGCACTATCGCCAAACAGGGTTTGTAAGCGCAGGCGGATATTGTCGCCGGCCATGCCGTTTCCGACGCCGACTGCCGACGCGGTCGGCACTGGGTTTTGCACGTCTATTTCAAGTAGGCCATCGCGCACACCGGCTTTTATAGTCACCACGCCGCCTTCTGGCAACTGTTGTATACCGTGGACGATGGCATTCTCGATTAAGGGCTGTAGTAATAATGAGGGCACCGACACGTCATCGTCTACATCCACAACTTGCCAATCAACACGCAGTCGATCTGCTAAACGCGCATGCTCAATCCGCAGGTAACGCTCGCATAAATCGCGCTCATCCACCCAGCGCACCAAGCTCATTCCGCTTTGTAAATTCGCTCTAAACAAGGCCGCCAAATCTTCCACGGCTTGCTCGGCTTTGTCCGGCGCAATGCTGATTAAACTGCTAATGCTATTGAGGGTATTAAACAAAAAATGGGGTCTAATTCTAGCGTGCAGCGCATCTAAGCGCGCATGTAAACTGCTTTGTTCACGCAGGCGAAACTGCAAACTTAAATACGCGTAACGCATACCCACGCCGAGCAGTACGGTGGCAACCGCCAAGGTCTCCGCCAAGGCCCAGCCATCCAGCAGCCACACCTCACCTTGCAAGCCACTGTTCGCCAACCATTGACCGAGCACCGTTACGCAGGCAACCCAGAGCAGACAAACAATAAAACTTAGCCCCGCCGTAACGGCCGTGCTCAGCTGATTAAACACCGGTTTTAGCCATTGTAAAATGGCCGTCGCCCCCAGCAGGCACCAAAGGGTGAACATGCCGGACATGCCGAGCAATACCCAGTCGAAATCTTGTAGGCCCGACTTCAACAAAGTAAACATCATGGCGAGCAGGGAAGCCAATAGCACAATCAACAGCAGCGATTGCGGACTAGACAGATTGCCGATAAACGACACCCGCTGATCCTGCGGCGCTAACCGTGAATTTAGTTGTGTTTTGCTTTGCCTACCCGACACGGCGCCCACCTTACAATTATTTTGTAAAGCATAGCAGGCTGACGCCAGAGCGGATACGACAAGAACGAGCCGTTAAAGTGGCCCGTATCACCGACAGAAATTACCCTTTATTTTGCGGGGAAGGCCGTCCAGCCATCGGTCCAACTGGCACTAACACCGGGCCGCATAGCACCGCGATAATTGGCCGCCTCATCCCAGAATTCACTCTGCGGCACAGACACCGCACCGTCTTTAGCGGCAGACGACGACGCCACACGAAAATCTGGCTCCGTCTCGCTTTGAGTGACTTTTAAAAATTGCGGGCTCACGCCCACGCTTGCACGCTGCGATAAATAAGTCGCTTCATCAAAGCCGCCATCGTCATCTTGGTCTGCGAGTTCTTCAGCAAAAAAGCGCTTACCGTCGGCGCCGATGTCGGCAATCAACAGACCACCAAAGCTCATTTTGCCTTCTTGGATACGCGCAACGGTTTCAATATCTGTTATGTCGATAGACTCACCTGAAAATCCAGCAATCACGATATTATTGAAATGGCCGCCGGTGCCGCGGCGCAGGGTCATGGCGCGCTGGTATTTCTCGCGACTATTCATACTCTGCAAGGTCACGTTATACAGTGTTGGCTCTGACACGGGCTCGACTTGGTAGGCACCTTCGCGGTTGTCGGCTTCAAAAGCATTGTCGCCCACCCCCGCATACTGCTGAATTTGCATAAACTGCACGCGCCCCGTCCAGCCCATATCCCAGTCCAGAGAGTCATCGGCAGCACCGGTAATTAGGATGTGACGCAAATCCACATTGCCACCGAAAATTTCGATACCGTCGTCTAAGGCTCGATGCACCTGCACGTTACGAATAATGGTTTTGCTGCCGCAGCCGCCCAAGGTCAGGCCATTAAGTTCGTTATTGGCGTAAACCTCGTAACCCGCAAACTCGATGCGCGCGTATTCCAGCACGCCGCAATTATCACTGGCATCACTGCCGCCAAACATGCCGCGGGTATCGCCGGCATCTAAACCTTCTATTTGGGCATCCGCGGTATTTACCGGCGCATTGCCCAGTAGCACCACGCCGCCCCAATCACCCGCTTGGCGTTTACCCGCCACTGCAGAGCTGGTAAATACAATCGGTGCTAACGCCGTGCCGCGCGCCAAAATACTCGCATCGCGGGTAACTAATAAAGCGCTGCCCGGACGGCCTTGCACCAAGGTGCCGGCCTCGATAACCAACCTAGCGCCGGCTTCAACATAGACTGTGCCATCCAGAATCCACGTTTTATCCTTAGTCCATAATTGTTCGCCGCGCAGCGAACCGCTTACCACCTGCGTACCGCCCACGGCCTGGGCAATATCTTTACTAAAGATGGCAGCCACAATCACGCCGAGCAGAATAACGACAAGCGCCGACAGCAATAAAGTGGCCTTAGAGCGTTTGGGTGGCTGCTCTGAACTGGATTTGTAGCCAACAGTTTCGGCGATATCTGGATTAATCACCGCCGGACGATCGTGCCGGCCGTGGGTTAAGGCGTCGCTGGTATTGATATCCAACAACCCAATACCCAATTCGCGGATATCTGGGTTAGTGCTCACCGCAGCCTGTTCAATAAGCTCTTTGCGATACGCTGGATCATTTAGCAGCGTATTAAAATGAACGTAGCGCACGCCTTTGTCGCCCTGCTTATCGTAGGTTTTTTTAAGCTGCCAAAGCATCTCGACTAGCTTGGCGCGGGGTGACGTAACGTCGCTCATTTCGCTTCCTCGGATTCGCAGACCTATTTTTAGGAAGCGCAGTATCGCTTGCAAAGATGACAGTGGTATTACCCGCAAGACCTTCATCGACAGCCAAGCACGATTAAGAGGAAAACTGATATAATGGCGGCCTTTTCAGCCGTGGGCCACAAACACTCCCACACTAGGCCAATCAGCAATACGGGAACACAGCGCAATGAGTGACAAAGAACCGAGCATCAAACCCTGGGGCGGCCGCTTCAGCGAAGCCACTGACCAATTTGTGGAGCGCTTTACCGCCTCGGTCAGCTTTGATCAACGCCTTTATCACCACGACATTAATGGCTCATTAGCCCACGCTGCGATGCTGGAAAAAGTGGGCGTATTAACCGCTGCAGAACTAGCGGATATTCAGCGCGGCCTTGAAGAAATTCGTGCAGAAATACTCGCAGGCACCTTTGAGTGGTCGGTCAGTCTTGAAGACGTGCACATGAATATTGAGGCGCGCCTAACCGACAAGATTGGTATTACCGGCAAGAAGCTCCACACTGGCCGCTCGCGCAATGACCAAGTCGCCACCGACATTCGTTTATATGTACGCGACGAATTGGCGCTTATTTGCACCGAGTTAAGCCGCTTACAGCTGGGACTTATCACCCTAGCCAAGCGCGAAGCCAACACCATTATGCCCGGCTTCACTCACTTACAAACCGCCCAGCCAGTTACCTTCGGCCATCACATGCTGGCGTGGAATGAAATGTTGGAGCGCGATTACAGTCGCTTCCAAGATTGCGGCGCTCGCTTAAATCAGTGTCCGCTGGGCGCCGCCGCGTTAGCCGGCACCACCTACCCGATAGATCGCCATTACAGCGCCAAGCTGTTGGGCTTTGATCGCCCCACTGAAAATTCGCTGGACTCTGTGAGCGACCGCGACTTCGCGATTGAATTTGCCGCTGCAGCCAGCTTGTTAATGACTCATCTGTCGCGCTTCAGCGAAGAGTTGGTATTGTGGACTTCCGCGCAGTTCAAATTTATCGAACTGCCCGATCGCTTCTGCACCGGCTCATCCATCATGCCGCAAAAGAAAAACCCCGACGTACCAGAATTAGTTCGCGGTAAAGTCGGTCGCGTAAACGGCCACCTTGTTAGCTTGCTCACGCTGATGAAGTCTCAGCCACTGGCGTACAACAAAGACAACCAAGAAGATAAAGAACCGATATTCGATATTATCGACACGGTGAAAGACTGCTTAAAAGCCTACGCCGACATGGTACCGGCCATTACGGTGAATGACGCCATAACCCGTGAAGCCGCTATGCGTGGCTTCTCTACCGCGACCGACTTAGCGGACTATCTGGTACGCAAAGGCCTGCCTTTCCGCGACGCGCACGAAGTGGTCGGCAAGTCAGTTGCCTATGGCCTTGCTGAAAACAAAGACTTGTCGGAGATGAGCTTGGATGAGTTGCGTACATTTAGCAGCGACATTGACGCCGACGTTTTTGATGTACTCACCTTGGAAGGCTCAGTTAATGCCCGCGATCACATTGGTGGCACCGCGCCTAAGCAAGTCCTTGCTGCCGCAGACCGAGCTGAAAGTCGCCTAAACGACCGCAGCTAAATCAAGTAGGATGCGGCTGTGCATTATCGATATTCACAGCCGCCCCACCAAGGCATTCGCCCTGGGTGGACTACACATCTAAACGCCTCTCAATATTAAAATCATAAAAAGATGATTATTCACTGATCAGCCGTTACATTACTGCGTATACAAATTAGATCCCGCTACCACCGATGATATTCACAACGGAGTACCGTCTTGAAACGCGTAACCTATAAACTGCTAGCCATCAGCAGCATCACAACTATTCTTGCCGCTTGCAGTCCCGCCGACGACACCAATGTTACGGTAGCCAGACCGGCCCCAGCAGTAAAAGTAAGCACCTTAAAAATTGAGCCGGTGCAAAATCGCGTGCAAGCTTTGGGCACCTTGCTGGCCAAGGAATCCATTAATATCACTAGCAATGTCACAGAAAAAATTACCGCCCTGCATTTTGACGACGGGGACAAGGTTAACAACGGACAACTGCTAATTACCTTGCAGCAAGACGAAGAAGCCGCACAACTTAGCTCTGCCCACGCTGATTTAGCCGAACAGGAGCGCGAGCTCGCCCGACTAAAAGGCTTGCTCGCTAAGCAATCTGCCGCGCAAACCGAATACGACCAGCGCCAAACCGCCAAGCTCCGCGCCGAAAGTAAAATTGCTGAAATAAAAGCACTACTGGCCGAGCGGAATATTCGCGCCCCCTTCAGCGGCGTTATGGGGTTGCGACAGCTCAGCCCCGGCGCCTTGGTCAGCCCCGGCACTAGCATTAGCACTTTGGATGACATCAGCGTGATGCGCCTAGACTTTCAACTGCCCAGCCTAGGCATTAACTCTGTCGCAATCGGCCAATCCGTCGTCGCCCACAGCGAAGCTTTAGGACAAGACTTTAAGGCCACCATTTCTGCCATCGCCACTCGTATTAACCCGATTGACCGCAGCATTACCGCTAGAGCCTTGATTAACAATCCCGACGATAAACTAAAACCCGGCATGTTAATGCTGGTGTCGCTGATTACCGACGAGCACGACGCCGTTATGATTCCCGAATCTGCCCTGCAAAGTATTCAGCTGCAGCACTTTGCATGGATTATGACTAGCGAAAAAATAGCAGCGCGCCGTGAAGTTAAGCTAGGGGTTCGCAAGCCCGGTTTTGTTGAAATTCGCAGTGGTATTAACGCCGGCGAGCAGCTCATTTATGAAGGCTTTACCGCACTGCAAGACGGTGTCGCCGTCACCCCACAAGGGAGCGACTAGTTTATGCTGCTTTCTGATACGGCGATAAAACGCCCAGTCTTTGCTGCGGTTATCAGCCTATTATTAGTCGCATTTGGCTTACTCGCCTTTGATCGTCTGCCGCTGCGTGAGTATCCCGACATTGACCCGCCCATCGTCTCTATTCGCACGGTATACGTTGGCGCCTCGGCCGAGGTGGTGGAATCCCGCGTCACTCAAATTATTGAAGATCGTATCGCCGGAATCGAGGGTATCAAAACCATAGATTCAAGTAGCCGCGACGGTTTTTCATCTATCAATATTGAATTCAAATTGTCACGAGATATAGATGCCGCCGCCAATGATGTGCGCGACAGAGTATCTGGCGCACTCGCAGATTTGCCTGAGGAAGCCGACCCGCCGGAGGTACAAAAAACCGACGCCGACGAACAGGTGATTATGTGGCTCAATTTAACCTCTGAGAACAGCAGCATATTGGCGCTGGCCGACTACGCCCAGCGCTACATCGTAGACCGCTTTGCGGTGATCGACGGTGTTGCTCGGGTGCGTATTAGCGGCGGCCCGGAATACGCCATGCGTATCTGGCTAAACCGCGAGTCACTGGCGGCCCGTCAACTCACGGTGGGCGATATTGAAAATGCCCTGCGCCGCGAAAATGTCGAGCTGCCGGCCGGGACCTTAAAATCACTGGATCGCGACTTTGTCGTAAAAATTAATCGTCACTATCTCAGCCCCGCCGACTTTGAAGGCCTTGTCGTAAAGCGTGATGAGCAAGGCTACCTGACCAGATTGAGCGACGTGGCCAGAGTTGAGCTAGGCGCCGCAGAATACCGCCAATCGTTCCAAGGCAATGGCGTACCGATGGTCGGGGTTGGGATTGTGAAGCAAAGCGTGTCCAATACCCTCGCCGTTGCCGAAGCGGTGCGCGTAGAAGCTGAAAAAATACGCAAGACCTTGCCCGAAGGTATCCAGCTTCACTCCAGCTACGACAGCTCAGTATTTATAGACCGTGCTATATCCGAGGTCTACAGCACGCTATTTATTGCGGCTACCTTAGTCGTATTAGTAATATTTTTGTTTCTTGGCGACTTCCGCGCCATGCTGGTTCCCGCCGTTACGGTGCCGGTATCGCTCATTGCAACGTTCACCGTGCTTTACGCACTGGGTTACACCATTAACTTACTCACGCTGCTCGCCCTTGTGCTCGCGATTGGGCTGGTGGTCGACGACAGTATCGTAGTGTTAGAGAATGTTCACCGCCGCCTATTAAATGGCGAACCGCCATTAGTTGCAGCGTATCGCGGCAGCCGGCAAGTCGGCTTTGCGGTCATTGCGACCACCGCAGTACTGGTCGCCGTATTTGTACCGATTAGCTTTCTGGAGGGTGACGTAGGGCGTTTATTTGGAGAGTTCGCCGTCGCAATGGCCGTTGCGGTTATTTTCTCTAGCCTTGTCGCCCTTACCCTGTCCCCGGTTATTTGTTCAAAAGTGCTTAATCGCGATGCCATGCACGGTGGCCTAGCCAGCTTTGTTGAAGGCTTGCTGCACCGCATGGAAACCCGCTACGGAAAACTGTTAGCAGGTAGCATGGAAAACCCTATTATTTCAGCGTTAGCGCTATTACTGACGATAGGCGCCTGCGTATTTTTCCTGCAAAAAGTACCCGCTGAATTCGCGCCCAAAGAAGATCGCGGCGTAGTCTTTATGATTATTAAAGGCCCAGAAGGTGCCTCGTATAACTACGTTACCCGCCAGTTAGCCGAAGTTGAACAGCGGCTAATGCCCATGGTCGACGAAGGAACGATCCATCGCCTTTTACTACGTGCACCGGGCGGTAGAGGCGGTGCCGATATTTTCAACGAAGCCAACGGGATTCTAGTACTCAGCCCCTGGGGAGAACGTCCACCGATTACCGAGGTAGTCAATGAGATTAGACAGCGGCTCGCTGGCTTCACCGGCCTAAGCATTTTTCCAATCACGCCTCAATCGCTAGGTGGCGGCTTTACCAAACCACTGGAATTTGTGCTCGGGGGCAGTAATTATGAAGATCTAGCGGACTGGTCGGAACAGCTGATTAAAGAAGCCAAAACCAATCCTGGCTTACTCGGTATTGATAGCGATTTCCGCCAAACCAAACCGCAACTGGCCGTTACTATTAATCGAGATCGCGCCGCCACCCTCGGTGTAGACGCCAGCGAGATAAACCGCAGCTTAGAAACACTGCTCGGCTCGCGGCGGGTAACCACGTTTATGATGGCCGGCGAAGAATATGATGTCATCGTAGAAGGCGAGCCAGATTCTCAACGCGGCCCACAAGACCTAAATAACATTTATGTGCGCTCGGCAACCACCGGCAATCTTATCCCCCTAGGGAATGTGGTCACCCTGCAAGAGCGCGGCGATGCCGCCGTATTAAATCGTTACAACCGCGTACGGGCTATCACCATCGATGCCAACCTTGCCGACGGCTATTCCCTAGGAGAAGCCCTCAGCTATATGGAGAACATCGCCACGGAGAAATTCCCCAACGCGACCGTAGACTTCAAAGGCGAGTCACTGGATTATCACGAAGCGGGCTACTCGGTTTATTTCACCTTTGCATTATCGCTGTTGGTAGTTTACCTCGTACTTGCCGCGCAGTTTGAAAGCTTTATCCATCCGTTTATTATTTTACTTAGTGTTCCCTTGGCGATAGCTGGCGCATTAATTGGCCTTTACCTCGCAGGTCAAAGCTTAAATATTTACAGCCAAATTGCCTTGATTATGCTGGTCGGGCTTGCCGCCAAAAATGGGATTTTGCTGGTGGAGTTTGCCAACCAATTACGCGATCAAGGCTTGGAGTTTGACGAGGCTATTTCACAATCTGCCCGCCAACGCCTACGCCCGATAGCGATGACGGCGATCACTACCATTATGGGCGCAGTGCCGCTACTCTTATCCTCTGGTCCAGGCAGCGAGTCGCGTTATGTCATTGGTATTGTTGTCGTGTTTGGTGTGAGTTCCGCCACCGTATTAACGTTATTTGTTATACCTATGGCGTACCGCTTACTGGCAAAAAACAGCCAATCACCCCATACCGTAAGCCGGCAATTAGAGGCACAACTGGCCCTGCATGAAGACCAAGAAAAAAACGATTAGTTGAATTAAACGGTGATTAACTACGCGTAGATCAAGAAGATCTACGCTGGCCTTTTTGGGGTACGCTATCTACCGCCTGAACATCTAAAAGACGCACTTGATTAAACAAATGGTGGGCTGCGGTGTATTCCGTTAAGGCATCTGCCGCCAACAAAATTGCCGCAGCGGTCCACGTTGGGCGCTCATCTGGCCACAGCACATCTTCTACAAATTGATAACCCGTCCAGTACTCGCCGTTGGCTTCACGCCACTGATGTAGCCAGCTATAAACCATCACTGCGCGGGCATGATCACCCGCCGCCAGCAAGGCCATCGTCAGCTCGCAGGATTCCGCCACTGTCACCCAAGGCTGATCTGAGACACAGCGACACCCCAAGCCCTGCTCAACAAAATCATCCCAGCGCTTTTGCAAATGCGCGCTCGCCTTTGCCGCCGGAACCACACCCGTCAGTACAGGGTAGAACCAGTCCATGGAGTAGCGCGCCTTGCTTTCCCATGTCCGATCAAAACGTTCGGGTTTATTGCGCAAGGCATCGCCTAAAGCTGCCCGTGCATCTCTCCAATCAGCACGCGGATCACCAACCAGCACAGAGATATTCACTGCGCATTCCAGGCTTTTATAAATTGAGGAACAGCCGGTAATCAATGCGTCAGCCATTGGCTGACCTTGGGCATCTACCGCCCAATTTATGTCGCCGTGAACAGATTGCTGAGCAAGCACAAAACTAATGGCACGCTGTATACAGGGCCACATCTCACGTAAGAATGTTCGGTTCTCACTGATCAAATAATGGTGCCACACGCCAGTCGCGATATAAGCGACAAAGTTAGTTTCACGGCGCTCGCGATTATCGACCTCGCCAGCTCGGTAGGCGGCCCACCAACTGCCGTCGTCCAACTGGGAGTCTTTGAGCCAGCGGTAGGCGTTTTCGGCGGCGGTGTATTCACCACCAATGCTTAGCCCCATGGCAGATTCGACATGATCCCATGGATCGCAATGGCCACCCTCAAACCACGGTATGCTGCCGTCGGCTTGCTGAGCGCGCAGCAAGAATTCGACTGTCGGCTTAAAAAACTCCTGCGGGAAAAGACCTTTACTTAAAAACAGTCCGCTCATGCCGCTTTCGCCTTTTCAAAATACATAACAACCGATTTACCCAGTACCGGATTTAAGCTCGCTTCTAGGGCGCGGGTAAACAAGGGCTTATCCATCAAGTCCCACACCAAAAAGCGATGGTATTGTTTAATGATAGGGTTGGAATCCTGATTTTTCCAAAACACGCACTTCAGCCACCAATAAGGAGAATGCAAAGCATGTGCCCAGTGACGCCGGTAAAAACGGAAACCTAGGCCCTGAATCTGACGACGTAACTCGCTGGCTTTAAATATACGCAGATGGCCACCCTCGACCTTGTGGTAGGCCTCACTCAGCGCCCAGCATATTTTCTCTGGCCACGCTCTGGGCACGCTGGCACAGAACAAGCCACCGGGTTTTAACACCCTTTCAATTTCTTTTAATACGGCGTGGTAATCGGGAATATGCTCTAAGACTTCCGAGCAGATAATTTTATCGAAGGTATTGTCTGCAAACGGCAGCTGCATGGCATCGCCGTTGGCAAGACCAAAGGCTTTATTTACTTGATCACCACTGCAAAAATCTGCAAAACGCCCCTGTGCGGTTTGTAAGTCGCGTAAACACAGATCTACGCCAATCGCGGTTACGTCCGCCTCAACGTACGCTGAAATAACATGGCGGCCTTCACCGCAACCCAAGTCCAGAATTTTATCGCCACGATTAAGCTGGAAATGCCGAAAATCAACCGTTTTCACGTTGCATCACCTGCCAGTAGTAGTTAGTCATTTGCTGTGCAGCGCGCGTCCAACAGAACAGCTCTTCTATTCTTGCACGGCCCGCCTTAGCCAGTTCATCACGCCACGCAGGCGACGCCAATAAGGTTTCTAACACCTCAGCAATTGCTGCACTATTGCGAATTGGCACCTGAATGGCAGCGTCGCCAACCACTTCGGGTAAGGCGCCGCCGTCGGTAGAGATTAATGCCGTGCCACAGGCCATGGCCTCACCAGCAGGCAAGCCAAAACCTTCGTAAACAGAGGGCACCACTACCACAGATGCCTCATTGTAGTATTTCACCAGTTCTTCCGTGCTGATGCCGCTAACGGCGCGAATATGCTTGCTCAGCCCCAACTCACGAATTAGTCTGCCACTTTCGCCATCTTCTCTCGGTGTACCGACCAGCAGTAATTCAAGATCGGGATAATTTGGTACGACCGCCGCTACCGCTTCCAGCAAATAGCGCATACCTTTAAGCGGCTGGTCCGACGATACCGCTGCCATCACCCTATTGGGATTTTTAATCACATTCGGCAATGGCCGAAACTCATCAGTATCTATGCCATTTAAGACGACACTAATACCCGCTGGCTGGATATCAAAAGCGGCGGCAATATCCATTCGCGAACACTCGGACACTGTCACCACGTGATGCAATTCACGAGCAACCTTGCGCTGCATAATTAAAAAGCTATGCCAGCGCCGGATAAACAGCCGCTCAGTCCGACTCTTAGCCGCACTCAGAGCAATACTCAAATCGCTGGTGATTGGATGGTGAATCGTTGTAACTAGCGGGAAACCCTGCTTTTGTAATTCCAACATGCCGTAACTAAGGCATTGGTTGTCATGAATAATATCGTAGTGACGGCCATGCTTTTTCAGATATTTAAGTACCCTGCGCCCAAAACAATAGGGCTCAGAGAATGCCCCAGTGAGCTTACCCGTCCATTCGTAAATATTTGTCAGGGAGCTGAGATGGTGGAGCCGGATTGAACTTAGGCCGGTTTCAAACAAATTCATGCCCGGCATTTTGATCAAGTTAACTCGCGGATCAAGGTGCGGATACGGTTGCCCTGAGATCACGTCTACTTGATGACCCGCCTCTACCAAAGCCTTGCTTAAATACTTGAGATAAATCCCCTGGCCACCACCAAAAGGCGCGCTACGATAACCCAATAAGCATACCTTTAAAGCGCGCCGAGGTCTGAGCTCACTGAGGGGCGTAACACTGGCCTTAAGTGGCTGAATTGGGGACGGGCTCGCAATGGCTGGATCTGACGGCATAAAACGGAGTCACTATTATTCGGATTGCTGTTATTTGGATGACTATTTTTTAAATATAGCACCGTGGGATTCTCCTCAACGTGGAAACCTGTTGGGGTTGCCGAGGTCATACCACGCGCCATATCAGGGTCGCGAGGCACAAAAAGGATGAATGCCGCTCTTTAAGTAACAGGATTCTAACCATGGGGTGAGCATAAATCCACCGCGATAGCCGAGGATGCCCCGATCTGGCATTAAGACTTTGTCATGTTAAACTCGCCATGGCCCTAAATCTGCCCAAGAGAATAAGACCAATATGCGTATACACGCCGTTTTTTGTACCTTAATTTGCACGATTATGACCATCGCCTCACTCAACGGCTGCGCCAGTCGTCCGGCGAAAACAATGCCGATGAGCAAATTCGAAACCACGATAAAAGCGGGGGATATTCGCTTATTCAGTTACAGCCAGCCACTATTTCGTGAAAAAGCGCGCCCTATTACCGCCGGCAATAGACGCGAAGATGGCACGGGTAAACCGCGGGAAGATAGCGAATCGCAACTAAAACGCACCTTGCACGACTTAGAGCAAGACCCTCGGCTCAAAAAATATTGCCCGGAAGGCTATGTCTTGATTGATAAATACGCGGTGTTAAATGATGTGGTGATTCGTGGGGAGTGCAGATACAGCCCAGAACAGGCTAAAAAATAAACGCCGCAGCAAAAACTGCCACGGCGCTTTGAAGAGCATGCTTAGCTAACAGGCGTTAGCCACTCAGGAAACTCTTCGCGACGACCTTTAACTTGGTCGAAATACATATTTTGTAGCAAGTTGGTCACCGGGCCACGTGAGCCTGAACCTATTTTCCGGCCGTCTAGTTCACGGATTGGCAGTACTTCAGCCGCCGTTCCGGTAAAAAACGCCTCATCAGCGATGTAGACTTCATCGCGGGTAATGCGTTTTTCTTCCACTTTCAAACCAAGCTCATTGGCAAATTCAAAAATGGTGTTACGGGTTATACCGTCTAAGCAGCTTGTTAGCTCTGGGGTATACAGCTTGCCATTGCGAACAATAAAGACATTCTCGCCACTGCCTTCGGCAACATAGCCTTCGTTGTCCAGAAGCAATGCCTCTTCACAGCCGCTATCCAACGCTTCGCGCAGGGCCAACATTGAGTTGATGTAATGGCCGTTAGCCTTGGCTTTACACATAGAGATATTAACGTGGTGACGTGTGTACGACGAGCAACGTACTTTAATACCCTTGTCGCGGGCGTCTGGGCTCATATAGCTCGGCCAGTCCCATGCAGCAACAATCACATGCATTTTCAGGTTATCGGCACGCAGGCCCATACCTTCTGAGCCGTAAAAGCACATGGGGCGCAAATAGGCTTCTTCTAAGCCATTTTCACGCACTACCGCACGCTGTGCTTCATTAACCTGTTCTTTGGTCACACTCATTTCCATACGCATAATATGCGCAGACCGGAATAAGCGGTCGGTATGCTCTTGCATACGGAAAATACAGGTGCCGCGGTCGTTTGTTTTATAAGCGCGAACGCCTTCAAACACACCCATACCGTAGTGCAGTGTATGAGTTAAAACGTGAACCCGCGCATCGCGCCATGGAACCATTTCACCGTCGAACCAAATTAGGCCGTCACGATCAGCCATAGACATCGTGTGTTACTCCTCAACAAATTCAGGCAAATACCATTATGGAGACAACATCAGTTGCTGCCAGAAACGGCTGACAATTTCCCGCTCTGTACCCAATGCCGTATCGGCTATCAACCCTTTTTGCTCTTGTAAGCTGAGGCGATGCGCCTGACTGCGGAACGCCTTGTAAGCGTCAATCAGTGTCCGGGTATCCACTGCTGAAATCAGGCCTTGTTCAGCCAATGATTCCAGTATGCGGATATTATCAGTGTAGTAAGTAAGCGGTGGGTGCTGTTGCGACCATGCTAAAACGGCATATTGCACCATAAATTCAATATCAACGATACCTCCCGTACCCTGTTTAAGATCAAATTCTGCATTTTTATCGCTGCCAGACAGCAGATGATCGCGCATTTTCTGACGCATCTTCACCACTTCGTCTTTTAGCACCAAAATGTCGCGTGTTTTACTGAGAATATCCGCCCGTAAATTGACGAATTTCTGTGCTAATAATTCATCACCAGCAACGGCGCGCACGCGAACTAGGGCTTGATGCTCCCAGGTCCACGCTTGGCTGTGTTGGTAGTCGCTAAACGCGGTAAACGACGACACCAGTAGGCCAGAGTTACCCGATGGCCGCAGTCGCATATCCACTTCGTAAAGATCACCAAGTCTGGTTGTCGCGGTGAGAATATGAATAATGCGCTGCCCAAGGCGAGTAAAAAACGTGCTCGCATCCAGAGCTCGCTCTCCATCACTAACACAGTTGGAGGGCAGGTCATGCAAAAACACCAAATCCAGATCTGAGCTATACCCCAGCTCAATACCACCCAACTTGCCGTAACCCAGAATGACAA
Source organism: Zhongshania sp. (assembly GCA_018066965.1). GTDB lineage: Bacteria > Pseudomonadota > Gammaproteobacteria > Pseudomonadales > Spongiibacteraceae > Spongiibacter. Next base: position 88,342 of record JAGPVP010000104.1, read on the forward strand.
AATGACGGTGATCGTCACCCGCCGGTACCGGACTACCGTGTTTATCGACCAAGTTCTGCCATGCAATATCCAGCACCGCATCCAAAACCACTTCAGCAATATAAGTCAGATAGTCACTCACCTTCATTAGCGGCAAGCTACCGGTCACTTCCGAGGCGGCAACTTTAAGTACATGCGCTAAACGGAAATGACGCAGGGCCTCCATTTGCGCCTCAAGGTCGCTGCTCTCGATACGCAGTAAACGCTGCCTAAGCTCGCTAGTCAGACCCACTTTTTCTGGCACGGTGAAGAGACTACGGGCATCTAATAACTCATCCAACAACACTGGCTGCGCCGCCAACTGCCGCGCAATCCAGGGGCTGGCATCGCACAATTCAACCAAGCGTTTACGCGCACCGGGGTTTTCTATGAGCAAGACTAAATAAGCGGTCCGACGAAGTACGGCCTCTATTAGCGGGATTAATCTAAGCAGGGTCGCTGCGGGAGAATCTGCGTCACACAGGTCTTCCAAGATAAGCGGAAGAAAATCGTATAGGCGATCACGGCCACTGCCCTGCATCCGCAGTACGCTAGCGCCGCTAAGCAGGGCAACCAATAATCGCGCGGCCTCGTCGGCATCATCGAAACCGGCGACTTCCAAGGTTTCACGCACCGCGTCTCGATCCAGATCATCGAGCATAGTCCGCCAGCGATTATTGCTAAGGTGTTGCGCATTTGGCTCAGACTCCGGCGGCGCAATAACATGAGCAAAATGGCTAGCGACACGCTGGCGGTGCTGATCTAAAGCCTGCTGAAATGCACTGACATCCCCACCAAAACCCATGGCAAACGTCAGCGCCGCAAGCGCCGTATTAGCGTCCGGCAACTGCTGGGTTTGCTCATCTCGCCAAGCTTGAATGGCATGTTCGGTATTTCGTAAAAAGCGATAGGCCTGCTGCAAGTCATCGACCACGGCGGCAGGAAGATAAGCCATGTTTTCTAGCTCAGCTAAAATACGCTGCAGTTGCAATGCCTGCAGGGCCGGCTCTTGGCCACCACGGATTAACTGAAAACACTGGGCAATAAATTCAATTTCCCGAATACCACCGGAACCTAACTTAATATTGTCATGCAGCTGACGGCGGACAACTTCGCGCTGAATCATCGACTTCATATCGCGCAGCGATTCGATGGCCGAAAAATCAAGGTAACGCCGATACACAAAAGGCCGTAATTGGCTCAGCAGGCGCTCACCCTCACGGCGATCACCGGCAATACAGCGCGCTTTAATTAGCGCGTAACGCTCCCAGTCCCGCCCCTGATCTTGGTAGTACTCTTCCAGCGCATCAAAGCTAATGACCAAAGGCCCGCTTTGACCGTAGGGGCGCAGACGCATATCTACTCGAAAAACAAAGCCATCGGCAGTACGCGTGTCTAGGGCTTTAATTAGGCGCTGACCTAGGCGAATGAAAAAGGCTTGATTGTCGTCACTGCGCGGCCCGCCAACCGTGGAACCGGAATGTGGGTAAGCAAAAATAAGATCGATGTCGGACGACAGATTTAACTCTCCCGCCCCCAACTTACCCATGGCGATGACCACCAATTGCTGTGGCCTGCCGTCGACCGAGTGCGGCTCACCGCGCTCGGTAACGAGTTGACGATGTAAATATGCAAGGGCTAGATCTACGCAGGCATCGGCAAGTGCAGATAAATCTCGCACCGTGTCTTCCATCGCCGCTAAGCGATTAAGATCACGCCAAACAATCCGCAGCCAATGCCGATTTCGAAAATCGCGCAAAATAGTGGCGAGCTCATCTGCATTGGCGCACTCTGCGCACAAATTGCGCAACTCACTAGACCAGGCATCGTCTGGTAGCGACGTATTGAGCGATTGATTTACAACTAAACTGGGAAGCCAGGCGGGGTGTCGCGCGCACAGTTCGGCCAACGCCGGACTACATGCAAAGGCAGTTAACAACTGCTGACGATGCTCACATTGTGCAAACGCAAAATACCACTCGCGCTGCGCAGCATCGCTGCGCTCGCAGATATTTTGCCAGTGTTTTTCAACATCGCCAGCCAGCGCGGCAGGCAACTCCTCCGGCAAAATGTGTAAACTGCGGTATTCGCTTGGCGCGCTCATTATTTAATCCTTTACTGCTTTGTTATTGCTCAATTCAAACGGCCTGCACCGGCGGTGCCACCCGCAAGACTTCGGCAATGGTGGTTTCTCCCCGCGCGACTTTTTGAGCGCCGCTCAGCCTAAGCGTGCGCATGCCATTTTTCATGGCAATTCGACGTAATTTATCTAACTCAACATCATCGCCAATCGCGGCCTGAACCGGCCCCTCTACCGGCAAAATTTCGTAAATGCCCTGCCGACCATAGAAGCCAGTATTACGGCACTCTAAGCAACCTGGGGCATGATAAATTTGGGCCGGCGGACTGACCTTCCACGGCGCAGTTAAGGTCGTCCATTCGGTTTCATCCAGCGGCACTGGCTCTTTGCAATGCGGGCATAAACTTCTAACCAAACGCTGCGCCATCACGCCTAACACCGTAGCGCGAATCAAATACGCAGGCACACCCAGCTCTAAGAGCCGTGTTACTGCCGACGGCGCATCGTTGGTGTGTAAGGTTGAAATTACCAAGTGGCCGGTCAAGGCCGCTTGAATCGCCATTTCGGCCGTTTCTAAATCGCGGATTTCACCAATCATAATAATGTCGGGGTCTTGCCGTAATAAAGCGCGAACACCACCGGCAAAATCCAAATTGATATTGTGCTGCACCTGCATCTGATTAAAAGCGTCTTCGACCATCTCAATAGGGTCTTCGATGGTGCACACATTCACTTCGCTGGTCGCGATCTGCTTCAGGCTAGAATATAGCGTGGTGGTTTTACCCGAGCCGGTTGGCCCCGTTACCAGCACAATGCCATGGGGGGAGCGGATCATGCCGTCCCAGCGCTGACGATCTTCGCCGCGCAAACCCAGCTCATCAAAGCTGCGCAACAAAACCTCGGGGTCAAATATGCGCATGACCATTTTTTCGCCGAACGCGGTCGGCAAGGTCGAAAGTCGCAACTCAATTTCATCGCCATTGGAATTCTTGGTTTTTAAGCGCCCGTCCTGGGGCCGACGCTTCTCCGCCACATCCATACGGCCCAATATTTTTAAGCGACTCACCACTGCCGTCAGTACCGACGCCGGCAATTCGTAAACGTTGTACAGCACGCCATCAATACGGAAGCGCACATTGCCCTGCTCGCGACGTGGTTCAATGTGAATATCGCTAGCGCGCTGGTCATAGGCATATTGCAGCAGCCAATCGACGATATTCACTACATGACCGTCGTTGGCATCCAAGTCTTTGAGATTGCTGATTTCCAGCAGCTGTTCCAGATTGGTATTCGCCTGCCCGCCGCGTCGACTATCGCCGCTGGCACCTCGCACTGATTTCGCCAAGCTGTAAAACTCAACAGTAAAACGGTCTATCGCTTCCGGATCGGCTAGCACCCGCCGGATCGGGCGGCGCAAGACCTGCTGTAAATCTTTTTCCCAAGCACCAATAAAAGGTTCACCACCAGCAATAACCACTTCTTTAGCTGAAACCGCCAGCGCCAAAATTCGATGACGCTGGGCAAAAGCGAAGGACATGACTTCGGTGACCGCGGGTACATCTACTTTCAGCGGATCGATACGCTGCGGGCGCTGATCACAGTAAGGTGACAACCATTCCAAGAGACGATCCATTCCCAGTACGCGGCCTTGACGGCTCGCGTCCGGCAATTGCTCGGCGGCGAGATAATTAAGAACATGCTGGGTTTTATCGCCAATACGCGGTGGATTTGGCCGCACCCGCTTTGCCACTGCGGCATCCAACACACCGTCTTCCACCAGCTGTCGAATTAACGGCGCTGCGTCTAGTGGCCCGGTTTTATTGATATTGCTGTGCATATCCGTGGCAATCCTATTGTTATCGTCGGCCTCATTATGGCAAGTCACATGCGCATAGCGCCAGTGCGTATATTGCAGCTTGTTGTTTAAAAACTGGTGAGCCTCGACAGACCTCCGTATAATTCGGCCTACTTAACGACCGACGACAAATAGGAGTCGCACCGTGCCTTTAAATTCGCTGGGTAGTCTGTTCGGAAAATCCCCTTTCGAACCGATTCAAGAACACATGAAACAGGCACAAGCCTGCGCCGCCGCCCTTAAGCCGTTCATTAACGCAGCCTTGGAAGGAGATTGGGAAAAAGCCCGCATCGCCCAAGGCATTATTGTTGATCTCGAAAACGAGGCCGACAAACTCAAAAAGCAGGTTCGCCTGCAACTGCCTAGCAATTTATTTCTACCGGTACCGCGCTCAGACCTACTCGATTTGGTCAGCATGCAGGATCGCATCGCCAACTGCAGTAAAGATATCGCTGGCTTGATGCTTGGCCGCCAAATGAAAATCCCAGATTCGCTAGCAAGCTCAATGAGCGAATACGTAGACTTGGCCATTGCCACATCTGCCCAAGCCATGACAGCCATCGAAGAACTCGACGAACTGCTTGAAACTGGCTTCCGTGGCCGCGAAGTCAGTTTGGTAGAAACGCTAATTGAAGAGCTTGATCGCCTCGAACACTCTGCCGACAAGCTCCAGATAGATATTCGCGCCGCGCTTTATCGAATAGAGAAAGACCTTCCCCCCGTTGACGTTATGTTCCTGTATCAAACCATTAACTTGATCGGTGAACTGTCTGACAAATCACAAAAAGTAGGCTCGCGTCTGCAAATTGTTATCGCCCGCTAACGCGCTGGTTTTTGCTTACTATAAGGATTTCACATGTCAATTATTGCTGAACACGGGCAACTATTGCTGATTTTGGCCTGTTTATTTGGTTTTTTCATGGCTTGGGGTGTTGGCGCAAACGACGTTGCCAACGCCATGGGCACCTCGGTTGGCGCGAAAGCACTAACTATCAAGCAGGCGATTCTAATCGCCATGCTCTTTGAATTCTGCGGCGCCTATCTAGCTGGCGGCGAAGTGACAGAGACCATTCGCAAGGGCATTATTGATCCCGCCTTTGTCGCCGACAGCCCCGACCTTTTAGTCTTTGGGATGCTGTCGTCACTTCTCGCTGCAGGCGTTTGGTTATTTGTAGCCAGCATGATGGGTTGGCCAGTCTCTACCACCCACTCTATTGTCGGTGCACTGGTTGGCTTTGCGGCGGTGGGCATAGACAGCGACGCCGTTGCGTGGGGTAAGGTGGGCCAAATTGTTGCCAGCTGGGTGGTGTCACCCGTACTGGCGGGGACGATATCCTTCGGTATATTCCTCAGCGCCCAACGCCTCATTCTCAATGCCCCCAAACCCTTCGAAGCTGCAAAAAAATACATCCCCTACTACCTCTTCTTAGTCGGCTTTATGATCGCCATGGTCACCATGACCAAAGGTCTCTCCCATATTGGCTTAGGCCTTAACTTTAATGAGTGCTTGGTGTACTCCGTGGTCTTCGGCGTCTTTGTTGCCGGTATCGGCCAACTCTTCCTGCGCCGCATTAAAGACGAATCGGTGGGCAATGGCCGCTTCCGCTTTGCTAATGTTGAACGCATGTTTGCGGTACTCATGGTGTTTACCGCCTGCGCCATGGCATTTGCCCACGGCTCTAACGACGTCGCCAATGCTATCGGCCCGGTCGCAGCCATCGTTAGCGTGATTCAATCTGGCGGTGAAATCGGCGCCAAATCGTCTCTGCCACCATGGATTCTACTCGTTGGTGCCGGCGGCATTGTCTTCGGTCTTGCCACCTACGGCTTTAAAGTTATCGCCACCATCGGCACTAAAATTACCGAGCTAACCCCCAGCCGTGGCTTTGCCGCGGAGTTAGGTGCAGCCTCAACAGTGGTCGTAGCCTCTGCCACCGGCCTGCCTATTTCGACCACTCACACATTGGTAGGTGCGGTATTAGGTGTCGGCTTAGCGCGCGGTATTGCGGCACTGAATTTAAGCGTTATTCGCAATATTTTCATGTCATGGATTATCACGCTGCCAGCCGGTGCCGGACTGGCAATCGTGTTCTTCTTTATATTGAAGGCACTTTTTAGCCTGAGCATTTAAGCTTATCGTCGCGCAAACAAAGCCCTGTTTTTGTTTGCGCGACTCGCTACAATGGCCCGTTACCTAACAATTAGCGCGGACTCATCGTGGCAAAACCTGCAAGTACCCCTAGCATTCTGTCGATGATGACAGAGCTCGTTAAAATCCCCTCGGTCAGCTCCACCCTGCCCAGCTGCGATATGGGCAATATCCGCGTTATCCAACAACTTGCCACATGGCTAGAGCCGCTGGGCTTTAACATTCAAATTCAGCCCATTGTCGGCCATAAAGACAAAGCCAATTTAATCGCCACCCTCGGCAGCGGTAGCGGCGGTTTGGTACTTGCAGGTCACACCGACACCGTGCCGTTCAACGAATCACTCTGGCACAGCGACCCCTTTACCCTGAGCGAACGCGACAACAAACTGTACGGCCTCGGCAGCACCGATATGAAAGGCTTCTTCGCCATTGCCATCGAAGCACTAAAACCTTTCTTGGATAAGCCACTAAGCGCCCCCTTAATTATTTTGGCGACCGCCGATGAAGAAAGCAGTATGGATGGCGCTCGCTCGCTAGTTCAAGGCGACGTTTCAGGCGCCCGCTACGCCGTTGTTGGCGAACCCACTGGCCTAAAACCTATGCGCGCCCATAAAGGCATTGTGATGAAGGGCATTACGATTACCGGCCGCTCGGGGCATTCCTCCAATCCGCTGCTGGGCAACAATGCCATGGACGCCATGCACGAAGTCATGACCGGACTCATGCAACTACGCCAAGAGCTGGCGCAAAAATACCAACATCCCGGATTCTCAGTGCCCACTCCGACCATGAATTTCGGCTGTATTCATGGCGGCGACAATCCCAACCGTATTTGCGGTCAATGTGAGTTGCACTTTGATATTCGCACCACACCCGGCATGAACAACGACGAACTCGATGCCATGATTCAAAAAATCCTCACCCCGGTGGCCGAGCGCAGGGCTATCAACATCGGCCTACGTGCCTTAATGCCCGGCTTAGCCGCCTATGAAGAACCGGCCGACTCAGAGCTAGTCACCCTTGTTGAAAAACTCACTGGACAAACTGCCGGCACAGTCGGCTTTGCGACCGAAGCACCCTTTTTTCAGCAGCTTGGTATGCAAACTATTGTGATGGGCCCCGGGTCGATAGACCAAGCACACCAGCCAGACGAGTTTATGGCGCTGGATCAAATACAACCGACTATCGATGTTTTACAGCAGATGATTAAACGATTTTGTGTGAAATAAATTCCGTATAATTTATTACAAACTACTTGAGTAAATCGAAAAATACCTGTAATTATGAGCGCAGCACCTAATTTTTGCTCTTGTTAAACAACTAAGCAGACGGGTTAGGGTTGCAGACATTATCAATTGAACAAAAATAACGTTAGTTTTAAGCGGGTCACACAGGAAGTGTCATCAGTATTTCAGTTGCTACCCCTGCCTGTATTCCGCTCGCATTGACGGATATTTACAAGGAGCGTTTCATGATTACCCCCCCTCGTTTTTGCAAATTAATTCTCCCTATCGCCATTAGTGCTGCCTTGCTTGCCTGCGGTGGTGGCGGCGGTGGTGGCGGCGGTGGCCCGGCACCAGCTAGCAGCGTTGGCGGCACGGCCTCTAAAGGAATCATTATTGGTGGTACCGTCAATGCTTATGCCATAGCAGCTGACGGCAGCGTCGACAGGACAACCCCGCTAGCCACGCCAGCGGTAACAGCAGAAGATGGCACCTACAATCTAACGCTCAATGGCAGCTACGTATCAGGCACTGCCATTTTTGTTGAAATTAGCTCGGAAGACGGCGCAAGCATGAAGTGCGACATCATTCAGTGCGGCACCATCAACGACGAACCTGTTTTATTTGGTGATACTTACCCCCTAGCCTCTAGCTTTACCATGGCGGCAACACTGCCTAAAGCAGACTCAAATTCCGTTACTGTCAATATCACCCCAATTACCGACATCGCATCAAGGCTAACACTTCAAAAAGTGGCTGCTGGAGCCAGACCATCGGACGCAGCACTAGCATCCAATTATCAAGTTGCACAGCGCTTAGGAATTACTAACACGAACTTGCTTAACCTAGCCATTGTTGATATTACCAATGCCGATGCCGTAAACGGCGCAACGAGCGAAGCACTCGAGTACAACCTCAAAGCCGCCGCCGCAATCGCGGCAACACTCAAAGATAATACCGGCTTATCTTTGGAGGACGCTGTAGCTAGCTTTAGTAACCAATTCGCGAATAGCGGTGGTATCGCCGACAATGAAACTAGTGAATCGAGCGCGGTTACAATTGAGGAACTGCTAGAAGAGGCACTTGCAATACTAAACAATGTAAAAGCAATCGAAGGTGTGAACACAGACAAACAAGAATTAACCAGTGCCGGCACCAACATCAATGGCGCAGAACAGGCCGCTCAGGCAAGTAACAAGACCACCCCAAGTCAGGGTGAAATTCCTACAGATTTCGGTAGTGAAGGACTAGTTGCTACTAAAAGGTTTGTAAAACAAGTACGCGACTTAGCCAGCGCCGGAGTTATCACCAACAATCAAGAAGTATTTGCCGACCAAATTGAGCTCGTATCACAGTCACTTTCTGGTGATGGTGAAATTGTTGCTGAAGCATTAGGACTTGCACTAAACGCGATTGCCAATGCAGTCACTGAATTTGAAGATGCAGAAGGCACCAAACCTACATCGTCAGTAACAGACGGAATCACAGTTACAATAACTGTATCCGGCGCCAAAGAAACCTACGCAATTAATCAAAACGTTACCGTCAATGAAACCGCTGTCACGCTGGCATTAACTGCAGCTAACGGCAGCGTAATCGACGAAAGCAGCGATGAAACTGACAATGATAACGGTAGCGTCACATACCTAGACTCAGGCACGGCCACTTTCGACCTAGCTATTTCAGGCAGTGCGGCGAGCAGTGCCGCTAAATTATCGATCGACCAGGGTTCATCACTTAGTGGCTCTATCAGCTACAACGACGAAAATACCGAGCTTGAAACTTTAAATAGCCACAACGAAACAGTAGATTTCACGGCCACCCTAGAAGACGCATCAGCCAGCCTCAGCGTTACCCTAGCCCAGCTTGGCGGAGAAAATCCGGTATCTTTCACAGGTGCAATGAACATTGAACTCGATTTGTTCACTACGACTTACAACGAAGTGGTTAATTCCACTTTTAGTAATGGTTACAGTAACAATCAGCAGTCTACTGAAACCTTAACGTTAGACGGGTTGGACGTCAGCCTTTCTGGACAATTTAGCGACGCTAACGGCAACACCATTAGCGCCACGCTTGCTGCCAGCCTAACGAACTTCTTTGAGACCTGCGAAAGCATCGACAATGATAGTTATAGCCCCGAAAATGGCTACGATTACAGCTACTCTTACGAGTGTGATACGACTGAAACCGCACAAGACTATGCAATGGGCAGCCTTAGCATTATCTTCGACATCAACCTAACAGGTGTCGCCGACGATATTAATGTTAACTTCAGTGCAAGCCGGACAGGCTTAGAGACCGGTCAAGGCAGCATTAAGCTTAGCTACGGTGGCAAACAATTAAACTTGGTTTATGCCGGCGGCAACTCGGTAACACTCAGCAATCACAACAATGTGACCTTAGTGCTAACCGAGACCGAAGTTGATGAAGAAACCAGTGTTAGCGGTACCATCAAAGTTGGTAGCGATACATTCGCAGACGTTAGCGATGACTCTGGCGCTGTGATTGTTCGTTACTCAGACGGTAGCTTCGAATCGATTATGTAATCGGCTCTAAACACTAATTAGGGGAGGCGCAACGCCTCCCCTTTTTTATCACAACGCGACGCTGGGCTATACCGCAATAAAAATGGATTTCTTTTTATGCGATTACAGGTTTTAACATTGATTGGCCTAAGTATTTTATCAACAAACAGCTTGGCCGACTTAAAACCAGAATTTTTAGAACTACAGCTTGAGAGTCTATCCTATAGCTCGATAGCATCTATCGATCAAACCATACATGACCTTGAAGGCAAACCCGTTAAGCACGGCAACATAGCGTTCACTCACAATCAGCTAGAAGCTACTGTTACGAAAAATGAATTTGAATACAGCCTTTTCCAACGCTACGATTATTTTTTGGAATTTAATAACGACACCGCAGAGCTCGCCTATTTACTCCGCAACGATATTCCCATACCCGCCAATCGTCACTACAAAGTTTATATAAAGCCAAATCACATACGTGCTTGGGGCCTTGGTCTTGCCCGTAAAATAGAAATAACACCCACGCTAAAAAGTAAAGTTCGCGCTAACTATTTACGCGCTGACAAAACAACTGACGGCTATCTAAAAGGACGATTCCAGTCATTAGACGATGGCTATCAAGCGCAGCTCCACCTAGATTACGGCTACAGCCGAGACACGCTATTAGATCGTAAAGAAGAAGATAGCGATGGCCACGGTGTCAGCTTGGATTTTGACGTTGAATGGCAGGCATCAGAAAATATTTCTCTCGGCTTACAGGGTAGGGACGTATTCTCTTATATAAAATTTAAAGATCTTACCTATACCCAAGCAGACGCCGACACCAACACCATATCCTTTGATAGCAACGGTGCCATCGACACCAAGCCAACCGTCAGCGGCATTGAAGGCTATCGCAACCAAACTCAACGCCTAGTACATCGCTATACGCTTAATGGACTTTACTCGTTAAGCGAAAGCTCAGGAATTACCGGACAGGTTTTTTCTTATAATAAATTTATATTTTCACGGCTGGGTTACTCATCAAAAAGCCAACACATCGCATGGCACGCGGATTACGATTTTAGAAGTAAAGCAATAGGCGTAAAAATAGGCCATCCGCTGATGTCATTTTCAGTCAGAAGTGATTCATTAAAATGGGAAAGGGCGCAAATGTTGGAGTTTTCGCTTAGCAGCAGGGTTAATTTCTAAGGCGGCATAGATACCTGCCTTTTATTCCATGCTGATGACTAGTCCTGTAATACCAACTATCATCTGGCACTTTCTCATATTGTTGCGAAACGTTAACAGGCTGTAAAAAATGACTCAAGGAAAAATCTACTTTGTTCGCCACGGGCAAACTTACGCCAATATCGACAAAGTATGGCACGGTCAAACCGATACCGAGTTAACGCCTGAGGGATATGAACAAACACGCAAGTTAGGCGCTTATTTTGGCCACTACATTACGCCAACGGTAATTTACAGCAGCCCGCTACAACGCGCCCGTATTACCGCCGAGGCAATTAGCCAATGTTTTAATTTACAGGTGATAGAAGATCCGCGATTGATGGAGCTGGACCTTGGTGATTGGGAAGGTGAAACCTTTGAATCATTAAGTAGCAAAGGTAAAAACACGCTTCACGAATTGGTACACAACCCCGACTTCTGCACGCCAAATGGTGAGTCGCAAAATGTGGTCAAGTCGCGGATGCTGGCTGCCATTACTGACATAAACCAGAAACATCAAAATGAGAATGTGGTCATTGTTTCGCACGGCGTCGCGATTAGTATCGCGCTCGCGCACTATCTCGACAACGACACGACTCAATGGCCAAAATACAGTAAAAGTAATACCGCGTTTTCAGAAATTTGTTTACGCACTAAGCAATTGCTGAGATTTAATCAAATCGAACACCTTACCGCATAAATAGCAGCCGCGGCCTTACCCTGTGGTGTCTTTAGATATACGCTCGTAGTGACGACGTATAGCAATCAAGCCGCGGCTCAATTGGCGGTCTAACACCTCAACAGCAATCTGCTGCCATAACGCCTTACTACTATTAACTTCGCCGCCCTGTCTGCTAGCATGACACGCTTTCTGCCTTCGGTGACGAGCAAACAATAAGCCTAGGCAAATACCGCCAACAAGGTATTCAGGTCTAAGGGCTCGATCGCTTAGCTGGCCACGATACAATCTAGAACGGTAGGCCAGCATCGCCTTGTCACGGCTTTGCTGCGCCTTCTTCTGCTCAATAGCATCTAATAACTTCGCTTCAGCACTCGCCACGCTCAACTCCCTCGGTCTTTGGGCCGGCCAATGAGGACGGCGTAAACTCGCCTATACAGCGACGTAACGCTCGCCAACAGCACCAACCCAAGAGCAAGCTCGACAGGCTCGCTAGCAGCATTCCCGCCGCCAGAGACAAACCTGCCTGCATTATTACGCCAACGAGCGCCGTCAACACGCTAAACCAAGCCGCTAGCAATAACATAAACACCGCCAAGCTCAGCACCAGCAATTTGCAAAATAGCACCATCCAGCGCTGTCCATGCAACTCTGCCAGGGTTAAATAACCGGCCAAATACTCCCGATACGAATGCGCCAAGGTCGCCATAGACTCATGGCTTGGCCGAGAGCTAGCGCCCTCCGAATTGGCCGCATCTTTTAACAGAGCATCGGCCAATAGTTTATCGTCATCACGTACAGCGCTCATCATTAGTCCAATTACTTACGAAATAGGAAGGCGAGCACCGCGCCCAGTAAAAAGGCGATGCCGATACTTTTTGCCGGATTCTCTCGTGTGTAATCACCTACCGCAGAAGTCACCGCCTCCGAACGTGAACGCGCAGACTCTGCCAGCTTATCGGCGTGATCACGTAATTCATTGGCCAATTCAATTAAACGCTCTTCACTGCTACCCGCCACTGCGGCCGCTCTATCTACCGCTTCATGAACTTTTTCTGCTGCGCCATCTACTTTCGCATGCGCCTTATCACTCGTTGCTGCTGCATTAGCCATACTGATTCTCCATCTATTAACAAAACAATAAATAATTGTAGTCATTCTGTGGACAATACAATCAGATCAAAGTTTGCATTCACAAAAAAACAAAATTTGAACTTAATTTTTAATTGATGTCAGAATTATCACTGCAACTAAACAAGGAAATTATTATGCTGGGATGGTCACTTGTATTTTTTCTTGTTGCCATAGCCTCTGCAGCACTTGGCTTTGGTGGCATAGCAGGCACAGCGGCTGGTATTGCTAAAATATTATTCTTTATATTTTTAGCGCTGCTTGTTATTTCTTTAGTAATGCAAATTTTGCGAGGAAGGCCGCCACGGCTGTAATCGCATTTTACGTTGCCACTAACGGCAAAACATACTTTATCACTAGGAGTATTTTATGAATCAGGATATCGCTGAAGGTAAATGGAAACAGTTAAAGAGCCAAATCAAAGAGAAGTGGGCTGACTTAACTGACGACGACATAGAGCACGCTCAAGCTAACAACGAGCATTTTATCGGTGTCATTCAAGAGCGTTATGGTTTAGCGAAAGACGAAGCTAAAAAGCAATATGAAGATCTTAAAAAGAAAGTCTCTTAAAAATATTTTTAAATAGCAAAATTTTCACCAATCAGATTCATGGAGAAGAATATGACTATTAAAAAAGCGCTAGCCAGCGCCATCGTACTTTCATCGATTAGCATCACTCCCGTGTTAGCTAATGATTGGCAAGGTGCAACTAATGATGCGTGGCTAGACGGGAAGATTGAAACGGCCTTAATGCTAAACAGCGAACTAAATAATTTCACGATAGACACTGACGTAAAAAAATCGAACGTCATGCTTACCGGTACGGTAAACAGTGAAATTGAAAAAGATTTGGCAGGTCAAATTGCCGAGAATGTCGACGGTGTAAAATCTGTAGACAACAAGCTTGTGGTAGACAAAAACTACACCAGCAAAGCAGAAGAGACCGGCAAGAAATTTAGCCGTACGTGGTATGACTTAACCACTACTGCAGGCATCAATATGAAGTATGCTGCCAATGATGATATTGAGGCCACCAGTATCGACGTCGACACAAAAAATGGCATGGTGGTGTTAACTGGCACGGTTAAAAGCGACACCGCCCGTGATTTAGCCGTAGAGATTGCCAAAGGCTTTGATCATGTAAATGACGTTGAAGACAATCTCACCGTCACTAACTAAGGCTCACGCCACTTAAGCCCTGCAGACTTTAGTTTCCCCTAAATCCTGCAGGCATAAAAAAACCGCGCAATGCGCGGTTTTTTTATGGAAGCCTTAAAACCAAGAGTTACTTGATTTTAGCTTCTTTGTACATCACGTGCTTACGTACCACTGGATCGTATTTTGAAAATTCAAATTTATCCGGAGTGTTACGTTTGTTTTTAGTGGTCGTGTAAAAGTGACCAGTACCCGCACTAGAAACCAAACGGATTTTATCGCTTGCGCCTTTCTTAGCCATGAGCAGTCTCCTTAGAATTTTTCGCCACGGGCAGTAAGTTCTGCTAACACAGACTCAATACCTTTTTTGTCGATGATGCGCATGCCTTTGCTAGAAACACGCAAAGTGACAAAACGCTTGTCTGCCTCAACCCAAAAACGGTGGCTGTGCAGGTTTGGCAAAAAACGACGACGAGTGCGGTTTTTTGCGTGTGATACATTGTTTCCGGTTACCGGACGCTTGCCAGTAACTTGACATACTCTAGACATGATAGTCGCCTCTTAAACCTTTATCCGCAGTGACGGTGCAAAAGGTTTTATAAAATCAGGTTCAAACCGGGCCGCCGCGTGTTTCTAACAATACTCGGGTGCCCTGAGAAATTGTAGCATCCCGGACACGGCCCAAATGGAGCGCGACTTTATACCAGAACAAAGATCAGCAAGCAAGTTTTATGCAGAAATTTTCCTTATATTAATCCGCGCTCGGCCAGCGAAATCACCTCTGGCCCCGCCACCACACAGTGGTCTAACAGGCGCATATCCAGCAGGGCCAAGGCATCGCGGATACGGCGGGTAATCCGAATATCGGCGTCACTAGGCTCAGCCACACCCGATGGGTGATTGTGCGCCACAATCAGTGCCGCAGCATGTAATTCCAGTGCCCGTCGCGCAATCTCTCGAGGGTAAACCGCTGCGCCATCAATCGTGCCGTAAAACAGCGGCTCGTAGCAGAGCAGCTGGTGTTGATTGTCGAGGTACATCACCGCAAACACCTCCCGCACCTCATGCCGCAACTGGGCCAGTAAAAACTGTCTCGTCGATGCCGCACTGCTAAATACCGGCCGCTGCTGAAGCGCCTCCGCCAAATAGCGGCGCGACATTTCGACTACGGCCTGCAATTGCACAAATTTGGCATCGCCCAAGCCATGAGAGGCGCAAAAGCGGTCGCGGCTCGCCGCAATCAAAGCACCAAGCCCACCGTGCTCCTGCAATAGCTCGCGGGCTAAATCCACCGCAGACTTCCCCTTAACGCCAGTACGCAAAAAAATCGCGAGTAATTCTGCATCTGCCAACGCGGCGGCACCGCGCTGTAATAGTTTTTCTCGCGGCCGCTCGTCCTCCGGCCAATCAGTGATCGCCATAACACCCTCCTTGGTGAGCATGGATTATCGGCTGCGCCAAACCACACGGTAGTCGGCGGCGGCGATAAGCTTCATAATAACGCCATACGGACTAATAGCGACACGGCGATATGAAACAACTTAGCAATCGGCGCATTCTTCTCGGCGTTACCGGCGGCATTGCGGCGTACAAAAGCGCCGAGCTGATCAGACGCCTAAAAGATCACGGCGCCGATGTGAGCGTTGTTATGACGGCAGCGGCAATGGAGTTTATTACTCCACTCACACTGCAAGCCCTGTCAGGCAACCCTGTTCACACCACCCTGCTCGATCCCGAAGCCGAAGCAGGCATGGGCCATATTGAATTGGCGCGCTGGGCCGACCTTATTTTAATTGCGCCTGCCAGCGCCGATTTCATGGCCCGGCTCGCCAATGGCCGCGGCGATGATTTACTTACCACGCTGTGTTTAGCCACCGCAGCACCGATCGCGCTCGCCCCAGCCATGAACCAAGGCATGTGGCGCGACCCAGCCACCCAAGCCAATGCCGCCACCCTCACCGCGCGCAATATTGCCCTGTTCGGACCCGCCGCTGGCGAACAGGCCTGCGGTGATGTCGGCCCCGGCCGCATGCTGGAAGCCGAAGAACTAGCAGCACTCGCCGCCAGTATTTTTAACACCCGCCTCTTAGACGGCGTACACCTCACCATTACCGCCGGCCCCACTCGTGAAGCCATAGATCCTGTTCGCTACATTAGCAATCATAGCTCCGGAAAAATGGGGTACGCGCTTGCCGCTGCCGCCGCTGATGCCGGCGCGATCGTCACGCTGATCAGCGGGCCAACCAATCTAGCCTGCCCAGAGCGGGTCACACGGTTAGACGTCATTAGCGCCCAAGATATGTTCGACGCCACTATGGCCACCCTCGGCAGCTGTCAGCTTTTCATTGGCTGCGCCGCCGTAGCCGACTACCGCCCAGTCAATGTGGCCGAGCAAAAAATCAAGAAAAACAACGACACCATGCACATTGATTTGGTACGCAACCCAGACATTGTTAGCACCGTCGCCCATCGCAAGCCGCGCCCAGTAACCATTGGCTTTGCCGCAGAAACACAAGACCTTATCCGCTATGCTCGAGGTAAACTGGAACGTAAAAATCTGGATTTAATTATCGCTAACGACGTTTCAAATACGGCTATTGGCTTTAATGCCAGCGACAACGCCGTGACCGCGATTTGGAAAGACGGCGAGTGTAATATTCAACAAATGGGCAAACATCAGCTAGCAAGCGAATTAGTCCGCCTGATTGCACAGCAATTCTTTCCCGCGAAAAGCTAGACAGACTGCGCCGGCACTACCATTATGATGCTATTAGAATCTGCGCCACCAAAATAAACGCCACCGCTATCAAGGATCAGATTACAAGTACAATGAGAAAAAAAGCGCCCACCACCGCCACCGCCAGCAAACTCAAGCGCGCCTCGCGATTCTCTGCTCACCAGCGCGATATCGTCATCTCAGCGCTGGTCTGTATCGGCATGGTATTCGGCGCGTTTTACTGGATACAACATTTTGAAGAGCCCCGCGCTTTAAGCCAGCGTATCGATACCGTCACGTCAAACGTCGCCGACCATCAGCGCGGCATCGTCCGCGATGTAATTACTCAGCTTGGCGAACGTGTTACCGCACAAACCGCCAACCCAGAATTAGTTAGTGCGCTAAGCCAAGACAACATCAGCAGTGACAGCCTGTTTTCACAAAGCCTTAAACGCGCCTTCCCCGAAGCCCTAGACACCAAAATTATTTACATTGGCAATCAAGGTATTGCCGACGAACGCAGTGAAACCCAGCGCCTTCGCAACAACATCGAAATTGATATGCTGCGCAAAAGCATCGACAACAACACCCTGATTATTGAGGCCTACAAGCACGACAAAAAATGGCTTATCTCGTTTGTCAAAACTGCGGGGAAACATGGCGCAATATACGTCACTTTTGACGCCAAGTACTTTGAAAAGATGCTCAGCAGCCTTGCGGGTAATGCAGTTAGCAACGAGCTGATTCAAACCTATAAAACCCGCCGCGACAGCGTGATCAAACCCTCGGTGATTAGTTACCCAGAGGCCATGCAAAGCCGCCCGCTGTCAGTACCGGGCTGGACTTTACAGGTCTATCCACAGGACGTTACCGTACAAAGCCTGAGCTCAGACAGCACCTTGTTATGGCTAATTTGCGTACTTTGCGTCGCCCTTATTGCCGGCAGTCACGCCATTTTCTTTGTGCGCAGTTATCAAATTCCTGCCGCGATTAAAAGCAAAGCTAACTCTGCAAAAAATACCGCAGACACCCAAACAACCCCGGCGCCAAGCCTAGAGCAGGCGCTCGCCAAAAAACTCGCGGCGAGCCGCCAAGGTAATTTACCAAAGCGCGACAACTTCCCCGCGCCAGACAACGCGCCACCTTTGCCAGAATTAAATAGCAGCGACGCCCCAAGTGCCAAGAAAACCCCCGCATCAAGCGTCGCCGTTAACTGCTTTCGCGCCTACGATATTCGCGGCATTGCCGACACCGAATTAGATGACAACACTTGCTTTGCTATTGGCCGCGCCGTGGGCAGCGAGGCACTAAGCCGGAGTCAAACTAAATTACTGCTTGGCCGCGACGGCCGTCTAAGCAGCCCCCGCATTCACAATGCGCTGGTTAAAGGTTTACTCAGCACCGGCATTAACGTCACCGACCTTGGCCTTATCGCCACCCCCATGCTGCATTACGCCTGCCAAGACCTGAATATCGGCAACGCCATCATGATTACCGGCAGCCACAACCCCGGCCATTACAATGGCATGAAAATCAGCTTGGAATTCAAATCACTCAGCGCCCGTGACATACAGGCGCTGCGGCACCGCATTGACGCACAGGACTTTGAAAGCGGCCAAGGCAGCCTGAGCAACGACAGTATTGAGCAACGCTATATTGATCGGGTGACCGGCGATGTCGTCATTGCCCAAACCCTGAGAGTCGTGATCGATGCCGGCAATGGCGCTACATCTAATATCGCGCCGACGCTATTTGAAGAATTAGGTTGCGAAGTCATCCCCTTATTTTGCGAGATGGACGGCAACTTCCCCAACCATGCCCCCGACCCAACGGTTACAGGCAACCTCAGCGCCCTGAAAGCTGCCGTTGCTGAGCACCGCGCAGATATCGGGATCGCCTTTGACGGTGACGGCGACCGCCTTGCCATCGTTACCGCACAGGGCCGCTGCCCAGCGGCAGATGAACTGTTGATGGTGCTGGCCAATGACATGGTGGCACGCAACCCCGGCGCTGAAATTCTTTTTGACGTGAAATGTACCCGCCTACTGTCAGAACTTATCGTTGACGCTGGCGGCCGCCCCACCATGTGGAAATGCGGCCACTCGTACATGAAACAAAAAATGACAGACACCGGCGCGCTATTGGGCGGCGAATTCTCTGGCCATATTTTTTATAAAGAACGCTGGTACGGTTTTGACGACGGCATGTATACCGCCGCCCGCTTATTAGAAATACTCACCCTGTCTGGGCTCACCATGGATGACGCGCTAGACAATCAGCGCGCACTGGTAAGCAGCCCAGAAATTTTGATTCCCGTTGCTGATGAGCGTAAATTTGCGCTTGTTGAAACCTTTGCCGAAAATCAAAAGTTCGCCGACGCCACGTTAATCAATATCGACGGTTTGCGGGTAGAATTCCGGCAAGGCTGGGGCCTAATCCGCGCGTCCAATACCGGCCCCGCCATTACCCTGCGCTTCGAAGCCGATAGTGAGGCCTCACTGGCGCGCATACAAAATGACTTCAAGGATTTGCTGCTAAGGATTGATCCGACGCTGGCAGATAGTCTTTAATAGGCGTCCTTTCTTAACCACCGACTTTACGAGAAATCTGTCATGTCTATGAGTCGCTCCGCCGCAGGTGATGTTGCCCGCGTTCTTACCGAAGCCCTGCCATACATTCAGCGCTTCACCAATAAGACTATCGTGGTCAAATTTGGCGGCAACGCCATGATCGACGACCAGCTAAAAGAGCAATTTGCCCGCGATATCGTGTTAATGAAACTCGTTGGCATGAACCCCATTGTGGTTCACGGTGGCGGCCCTCAAATTGGTGATTTGCTGAAACGCTTGGCCATCGAATCCCATTTTGTAGACGGCATGCGCGTAACCGACACCGCCACCATGGACGTGGTAGAGATGGTGCTCGGCGGCTCGGTTAACAAAGAAATTGTGTCTCTACTAAACCGTAACGGCGGCAAGGCGATTGGCTTAACCGGCAAAGATGGCCAGCTAATCCGCGCTAAAAAACTCAAAGTTACCCAGCGCACACCCGACTTAGCAAAAACTGAAATTATTGATATTGGCCACGTCGGCGAAGTCGAAAAGATCAATACCGAAGTCTTAGACATGCTGGTTAACAGTGACTTTATCCCGGTTATCGCCCCAATTGGCGTGGGCGCTGATGGCGCGTCGTACAACATCAACGCCGACTTAGTCGCAGGTAAAGTGGCTGAAGTACTAAAAGCTGAAAAGCTGATGTTGTTAACTAACATCGAAGGCTTGATGGATAAGTCTGGCAAAGTGTTAACCGGTCTTAGCACCGAGCAAGTGAACGACTTAATTGCCGACGGCACCATTTACGGCGGCATGCTGCCCAAAATTGGCTGCGCCTTAGACGCGGTAAACGCTGGCGTTACCAGCGCTCATATTATTGATGGCCGCGTACCGCATGCCGTGTTGCTAGAAATTTTTACCGACACCGGCGTGGGCACACTCATCACCAATAGTCGCAAATTGCTCGATTAAGCCCAGCGACAATACATTATCCAGCGAGGGCTTCACGCCCATTAAGGTCAGCTACACCCTATGAACAAACGTCCTTCACGACGCGATGAAATTTTGCACGCCCTCGCCACTATGCTGGAAACCCAACCGGGCACCCGTATTACCACCGCTAAACTGGCCGCCGAAGTCGGCGTGTCAGAAGCGGCGCTGTACCGGCACTTTCCTAGCAAGGCCAAAATGTTTGAGGGTTTAATTGAGTTTGTAGAAGACGCCATCTTCAGCCGCGTCACCCTTATTATGAAAGAAGAAAGCCAAAGTCTTGCCCAACTTAACGGCATCCTGCAACTTTTGCTGGGCTTCACCGAACGCAATCCTGGCATTACCCGTATTTTTAACGGCGACGCCCTCGCTGGCGAAAATGAACGCCTGCGCAATCGCGTTGTTCAGTTTTACGACCGCCTAGAAACCCAGTTAAAGACCATATTACGAGAAGCGGAGCTACGGGAAGGACTGCGCACCGTTATCACCGCCAATAGCACCGCCAATTTGCTGCTGTCTGCAGCAGAAGGTCGCATAGGTCAGTTTGTACGCAGTGATTTTAAACGCCGCCCCACCGAACACTGGGACGAACAGTGGCAACAGATCAGCGCGGGTATTTTTCGTTAATGCGACTCCGCGCTAGTCGCTAGGCGCGTAATACTGCAAACGTTTTTCCGCCTGGGTTTGTAAATGTGCGAAGCGCGCCTTATCACGCTCATAGTTACTCGCCACCGCATCAAGATCCAATACTCGACCATTGATATGTTGCTCGGTGGTTGTCACCTCTCGACGCAATGATGCCAGCGTATCCATCAACGCCTCAGGTACCTCTTGGCCACGGCGCTCTAGCTCCGCTGCTTCGCTTTGATTTTTTAAGATCTGTTGCTTGGTCGCAGACAAATTACTTTTCAGAATAGAAATGCGCACTTTAATGTCGTTAATTGCCCGCACTTTGGCAACGTCGATATCCTGCACACTGCTATAGCGCAAGAGCAAAGACTGATCCCACTTGCGAGTTTTGGCATCGGCCTCAGCCCTAGCCTCAGCAATCCGCTGCTCCTGAGCCCGCGCCTTATTCTCAGCCTCACTCAGTTTAGGCTGCACTGTTTTTACCACCGTGCCATCAACCCGAATAACGTCGTAGCCCCGCGGTACGGCTTCTGGTGGCACACTGCTATCAATGACCACCGTGCCATTGGTATTAGGGTAGCGATAATAGAGGGTTTCCGCCGACAACTCAGACGCACCTGCACTA
The DNA here is from genome assembly GCA_018066965.1 of Zhongshania sp. Taxonomy (GTDB): domain Bacteria; phylum Pseudomonadota; class Gammaproteobacteria; order Pseudomonadales; family Spongiibacteraceae; genus Spongiibacter. Next base: position 109,885 of record JAGPVP010000104.1, read on the forward strand.
ATCAACAAGCCTAATAAAATCCAGCGACTCACAGCCACAATACTGACCACTCCCAAACACACAAACCTGCAAAAATATGCTTTAAACTGATTTATACCTCAACACCGTAACGATCGCGATACGCATTAATACGCGCCACCAAAGCCGGATCAGTCGCAGCAGTAGACAAATAATCAACAATATCATTCAAGCCCACAATACTAATCACCGCGAGTGACGCGTCTTGTTCTAGCTCCTGAATTGCCGAGCGCTCACCCTGGCCGCGCTCTTGGCGGTCTAAGCCAATAGCGACCCCAGCCACATTGGCACCAGCGACTTCGATCATGGCAATGGCCTCGCGAATAGCTGTGCCCGCGGTAATGACGTCATCGATAATCAATACTTTTCCCTGCAGTGGCGCGCCAACTAAACTGCCACCCTCGCCATGATCCTTTTTCTCTTTGCGGTTATAAGCGTATGGCACGTCACGCTGATGATGATCTGCCAGCGCGCACGCCGTCACCGCCGCCAAAGAAATACCTTTGTAAGCCGGCCCAAACAAAACATCAAACTCCACTCCAGACGCCATAATCGCATCGGCATAACAACGCCCTAATGCCGCCAGTGCCGCACCGCTGCAAAAACGTCCCGCATTAAAAAAATAAGGGCTAACCCGACCCGATTTAAGCGTATATTCACCAAAGCAAAGTGCCTCGCTGGCAATAGCTTGCTGAATGAATTGTTGCTGATATTCCTTAATGCTCATCTGCACCCTCAATTAAATCTTGGTGAATGTTTCGGCGGCTATTTTACGCGGCCGCCTTAGCTGGCTACTACCTAATTCCATAGGATTGGCGACAAATGCACGCAAATGCCATGATCTGCACGGGGTGTCGACGTTAATTCGGGTGTTTTTTAGTAGATATTAACCGCTGTGATTGTTGTCGTTAGGGTTTCATTGTAGTCTAAGCCCTTGTTTATATCTAAAATCTAGAACAGCCCAACTTTATAGTATTTAAGCATCTTAGTCTGGCGCGCCCAGCCACTGAGACTGCATATCCTTTAGCCATACTACTGGCTATGATCGACGCGATAGGAAACACATGAGAATCATCAGCTTTTGCGCTGACAGCATTGTAGATGCCGCCAAAAAAGGCTTTTTTGACTGGGTCGTAAACCAAGACGCAGACATAATCTGCATTCAAAACTTGGGTATCGCCGAGTACAAACTCCGCGACGACGTGTATTTCCCCCGCGACTATAATCCCTACTTCTTCGATGCCGCCGACGGTAAACACAACGGCGTTGCCATTTATTGTCGCCAACTTCCCAAAGCCATCATGACCGGCTTGGGGTTTTTAGACTTTGACATGGACGGCCTTTATATTCAGGCCGACTTTGACAATATCAGTATTGGCAGCTTGTTGGCACCCACCGCAGAAGAAGGCGATAGCACCGGCTTAATTCGCAAAAACCAATTTTTTGAGCAGTATTTGAATCATCTGACCAAAGTCCGCAATAAACGCCGCGACTTTATCATTTGTGGAAACTGGAATATTGCCCATCGCGCCATCGACATTCAGGACATCCGTGGCAACCACGGCAAACCCGGCAGCTTGGCCGAAGAGCAACAGTGGCTAGACCGTCTTTTCCGCGAGCAACACTACGCAGACGCCTTCCGCCTCATCAACAACGATGCCGACGAGTTCAGCTGGTGGCCTGACGGTGAGCCAGGCACCAACGGCTGGCGGGTAGACATGCAAATCACCTCTGAGCACATCACGCCACGGGTAGAATACGGCGCCATTTACAAAGTGCAGGAATTTGGTAAGCACGCACCGCTGATAATGGACTACGACTTTGAACTACCAGAGAGCCCGTTTTAAGCTAGCTTGATGCTGAACGGGAGACGGGAGAGGCAAGGCCACGATCCTCGATGGCTCCCTAACTTACCTCTCCCGCGTTAGCGTTACACCTCTGGACTCCGGAATCTTTAGCGTCTCCCCTCTCCCGTCAAGCCTTCAGCGCCTCCTTCTGCGCGGCGACCAGCTCAGCAATTCCCTTTTCAGCCAAATCCATCATCGCATTCATTTCTGCTCGGCTAAATGTCGCACCTTCGGCAGTGCCCTGAACCTCGATAACACCCTGATTACCATCCATCACTACATTCATATCGGTTTCAGCAGTTGAGTCCTCAGCATAGTCCAAATCTAAAACTGGAACGCCCTGATACACACCCACAGAAATAGCAGCAACTTGATGCTGCAACGGGTTACCCGTAATCAAACCCTGCTTTTGCAAGCTTGCCACCGCATCTGCCAGCGCAATATACGCACCTGTGATAGACGCCGTACGCGTACCACCATCAGCCTGAATAACATCGCAATCGAGATAAATCGTATTTTCACCCAACATATTCAAATCAATCGCTGCCCGTAAAGAGCGGCCGATTAAACGTTGAATTTCTTGGGTGCGGCCACTCTGCTTACCACGCGCCGCTTCGCGATCCATACGGCTGCCAGTAGAGCGCGGCAACATCCCGTATTCCGCAGTAACCCAGCCCTGCCCCTTACCCCGTAAAAACCCAGGCACACTGTTCTGCACCGAGGCAGTACAAATCACCTTAGTATTACCCATCTCGATCAAAACAGAACCTTCGGCGTGACAGGTAAAATTGCGGGTTATGCGCACCGCACGCTTCTCATCGTAAGCGCGTTCGCTCGGCCGGACTACAGTCATATTGCTCTCCTTTGTGTAAGCCCCTAGTATACCTCTCACAAGCAAGCGCGGGCGACGAAAGCCAAATTAGCAGACCTAATTGATTCTGGCGCCCAACAACAAGCCCAATGCAAAGTACATTCTCAGCGGGCTTTAACGCTTACACTGCCACTATTCAACACAATCACCACAGGGGAATCCTTTGACCACCAGTAGCATGACCGCCTTTGCCCACCAGCGCACAGAATACTCTTGGGGTAGCGCAACATGGGAACTACGCTCAGTTAACCACCGCTACTTAGAGCTGTCCTTTAAACTCCCAGACAACTGGCGCCAACTCGAACCTGCGCTCCGCGACGCACTGCGCAACACCTTACAGCGCGGCAAAGTAGAATGCGCGCTGCGCATACAAACCCAAAACCAACAACAAGCACTGCAACTCAACAACGCGCTCGCCACCCAAATACTCGACGCGGCAAACGGCTTAAAAGCGCATATCGCCCACACCGCCCCCGTCAATATTCTGGAATTACTACGCTGGCCCGGCGTGCTAGAAGCGCAAACCATCGACAACGACGCAGTAAGCGGTCAATTGCTAGAAAGCTTTCATGCCGCACTGCAAGAACATGTTTCACACCGCGAACGCGAAGGCGACGCCCTCGCCAAACTAATTGAACAGCGCCTAAGCACCATCACCGATATCGTCGCCGACATCCGCAGTAAAATGCCCAGCATTGTCCTTGCCCAGCGCGACAAACTTCAGCAACGCCTAGCCGACCTGAAAGTAGAGCTCGACCCAGACCGCCTAGAAGCTGAAATTGCCCTTCTCGCCCAAAAAGCAGATGTAGATGAAGAGCTAGACCGACTCGATACCCATGTAAAAGAAGTCTACCGCGTTATTAAAAAAGGCGGCGCCAGCGGCCGACGCTTGGACTTTTTAATGCAAGAACTCAATCGCGAAGCCAATACCCTGTCATCGAAAGCGGTGGTTGCGGAAAGCACTCAGGCGGCTGTTGAACTAAAGGTATTGATTGAACAGATGCGGGAGCAGATCCAGAATATTGAGTAGTTTTTTACAGCCAAGGATGGCTGGTATTTTTACTGAAGTCGTTTTAAGACGTTTATTTTTCTTTTTTTAGTATCGCCTTAAGTGCTGCTATGTTTATCTTCTCGCCTTCGGCTTCTTTTAAACGGCGACGCTGCTCTGCAAAGTTCTCAAATTCCAATTTTGCCTTTTCATCTGCCGCTTTTTTGGAGATTTTTCCGGCTCCACTCAGAACATCCCGATCGTTAAAACTCAAGAAATGATCCAGCTTATCAGCCCAGTCTTGTAAAAATACCTGCTTACGGCGCAGTGCTTGGTCTTCGGCAAAATCGAGCCACATATTCACAATACGGTTCAGCTCTTTAACTTCATCTTCCCGCAGGTAGTTTTTTGCGACGGTGACATCGGTCTTGCGTACCTCATCGCCTTTGTAGCTGGTAAGGCCAACATCTGGCTTGCTGGCATCTACACGACTGGCAATAAGCTCCGCGGCCGTCATATGCGTGCAGGCATAATGCAGCTTGTTCTGGATTGTTTGAAAGAAGCGGTTTGTATCTTCGTTAGATGGTTCGTAGTCAGCGGCCATAGTAAAGATTTCTTTAACCCGCAGATAAACACGCCGTTCACTGGCTCGAATATCGCGAATGCGTTCCAACATTTCATCAAAGTAATCTGGAACAGCAGACTGACCCACTGGCGGGTTTTTCAGGCGTTCGTCATCCATGGCAAAACCTTTGATAAGATATTCTTTTAATATCCCAGTTGCCCATTGCCTAAACTGTGTACCGCGCTGTGAACGAACCCTATATCCCACCGCCAAAATGGCATCAAGATTGTAGTGATCAATCTCGCGAGAGACTTGCCGAGTACCTTCTAATCGAACTATCCGGAATTTCCGGATGGTTGAATTTTGTACAAGTTCGCCTTCATTGAAGATGTTAATCAAGTGCTCATTAATCGTACGAACATCTTTGTCATAAAGTTCTGCCATCACAGCCTGAGATAGCCACAATGTATCGAACTCAAAGCGACACTCAACGCGAGCTGCACCATCCGCGCTGGTAAAAAGAACAAACTCCCCGCGTGGAGCCTGAGGAATGTTATCTGCCATTCAGTTAACCTTCTGCATATTTGATTGTTGCACGCACTCGCTTCACCACCTCTTCGATAGTGGTATAACACACCAAAAATACGTCGACAGCTATAAAACCCAATACGAAATCTACCCAACCGCCAACTTAGCGGCTTGCTGCCACATAAAATGAGGCATCGGCTTCTTTAACTGCCAAGTAATGCTCATCGGCTGTGAACCAGTGTGTGATACATATTCCACTTCACCATAATTAACAAAACCCATAGTGCGCCCGAATTCATCTTTGCTTTGCTCTCGCACAAATAAAAACAAACGCTTACCCATTTTTTGATGCTGAATGTACTCCAAACCACGCCCTTTGTCGGGCCGAGCGCTATTTTGTGACTGCCAATGGAAAAGATGTTCGTTAATCGCGTAATCGTGGTACATAGTGGTTGGCGAAAATTGCTTTTCATTTTTGTCTACGGTGACAAACATCAGTTCAATATTCTGATCTTTCAGTACAAATACACCTTCTCGCGCTGACGGTTGGCGTTCAAACGTGATCGCACCAAACGCAACCAATATTTGTTCACGCGCATAGCGCGCATGCAGCCTTAATGAAACCTCAGGCAAAGCCTGCATTATTGGTTGCTCATGCTTAGTTTGTGCTAGCTGCCAGTTAACGACGTTCAATAGTTCTGCTTTTAACTCGCAAGAATTTAGTTTCGCTAAGCTCTGTTCAATGGAATCGAATTCACATTCGGGGCCCGTTTTCTGCCAGAAATCATAATGGCACATCAAAGCATGACGATGATTCGAGTCCTCTATTGCAAAGTTGTTATGGCAAAGCTGCTTTAAGAAGCGTAAATAGACATGATCATCACAGGTCAAAATTCGATTATGAATGACCTTTCTGACCATTTTTGCGAACTTTTCATCTGCGGTATTTTCGTGGATTTCATCATTGGCTTGCTGAACGAGCTGCGACCAACTGCCGCGTTTATAAAGTTCATTCAAGTCGACATGAGGATTTAGGGTTAAGAAGTTAGTGAGTGTTAATGGTAGCGTGGAATACTGAGGATACTGGCGGATCATCGCGACTAGGCGCGTCAAAGTTAATGAAGCATGGCGAATATTACTGAGTACCATTTCTTGCGTACGCTTACTCAACTCAATGCGGCAACCTAATGGCGCGTGAGGAAATCCTTGCTTTATCTCTTCACTGATCGCTCGGTGACTTTTCCCCACTAAAGCTCTAAATTTATTGGCAAAATCATATTCAGGACGTGAGTTGCCAACAAAATCTAATACGGTGCAACACTCTTTGCCGTCAGCTAAACGCAAACCGCGACCAAGTTGCTGCAAGAAAATGGTTAAGCTTTCTGTTGGCCGCAAAAACAGTAAGGTATCGACTTCGGGAATATCGACACCCTCGTTGAAGATATCAACCACACAAAGCACGTTAATGCTGCCAGAGCGAATAGCTTGCTGCTTTTGTTGCCGCTCATGGCTATTATCGCTGGTCAACACATCCGCTTTAATGCCTTTCAATAGCAGTTGTTGTGTCATGTACTGAGCATGTTCTTTGCTCACGCAGAAAGCTAACGCTTTCATTTTGCTAATGTCAGTTATGATCTCCTGCATACTCAGTAATATCTTGTTAAAACGTGCTTGATTGTGAGTATAAAGATTAGTCAACTGAGTAATATCATAGCGCCCCCGACTCCACGCAATGGTGCGAAGGTCGGTATCATCATCAATCCCAAAATACTGAAAAGGGCAAAGATGGCGCCGATTAATGGCTTCTGGTAAACGAATTTCAGCGGCTATCACACCACCAAAATCCGCTAAAATATCTCCACCATCATGGCGCTCGGGTGTGGCAGTGAGCCCTAGCAATACTGAGGGTGAAAAATATTCCAATACCGCGCGATAACTACTTGCAGCAATATGATGAACTTCATCTATCACTATGTAGTCATAGAAATCGGATGTTAAGTTAAGCTGAGCAAGCTGATTGTTGAGCGTTTGGATAGAAACAAACAGTTGCCTATAGTGCTCTGGCGTATGCCCGCTCACCCAAAGTTCACCAAACGTGCCATTACGCAATACACCACGATAAGCTGCTCTTGCTTGTTTTAGTATCTCTTCTCGGTGCGCAATAAATAAGAAATTTGCCTGCGGTTTCATTTTGATAAAACGCGCAAAATCAAAGGCTGAAATTAGGGTTTTTCCAGTACCGGTTGCCGCAACGACTAAATTGCGAAATCGTTGGTGAACACTGCGCTCAACAGCCAGCTGTTCCAATATGTCACTTTGGTGCGGAAACGGCGAGATATCAAAGAAATGCGCTGGGCTAGCCTCAAAATCTCCGCGCTGCTGGCTCAACGCTTTTTTGAGCTTTTCACTGCTTTTCGCATCACCATTGAAATATTCAAAATCGTTAGAAGCCCAATAGGTTTCAAAGGTACTCAATGATTTATTAATGATGTGCGGGATCTCTTGCGAAGTAATTTTTAAATTCCATTCTAAACCGTTGGTTAAAGCTGAATGTGATAGGTTAGAAGAGCCTATATAGCCGGTGTGAAAGCCAGTGTTGCGCAAAAATAGATAGCTTTTGGCGTGCAAACGTTCCCGCTCAGTGTTGTAACTCAGCTTCACTTCGGTATTGGGTAGACTGGCCAAGTACTCAACCGCTTTAGCGTCAGTTGCCCCCATATATGAGGTGGTGATAATTTTTAGTGCGCGACCGCTAGACGTAAATTCTTCTAACTCTTTACGGAAAATTCGTATCCCTGCCCACTTAATAAATGACACTAACCAGTAGATTTTATCCGCAGACAAGATCTCTCGCTTCAATTCAGATTCAAGCGACAATCCAGCATTGCTGCCACAAAACAGCTCACTTTGACTAACTCCGGTTAAAGGAAAAATGTCGTTAATATAATTTTTTAAATCGGCTGAGACAGGATTTTCTAATTCATATAGCGCGATCAGAATTTTGCCTTGACTAACAAGTAAATTGTCTTCGATAAAATCGTTATCTTGAATTTTTGTTTTTAGCCATAGTAATAATTGATTAGATAAAGCAATTTGCTGTTGCAGGCGATCATCGCTGGCCGGTACTGACTCTATGGCATATTCAAGAATGTGTGATAGGAAACGAGACAACCACGTTGATGCTTCACTGCTATTAAGCTCACGTTCGCCCACATAGAATCGCTCTCGGTCAATTCGACTCTCGATAAGCTGAGTTATAAGCTGCTCATAAATTCCAACTTGTTGCATATTGTCCCTTTTATTCCAATGGCTGAATTAACAGCAACATTGATTGATATTGCAGTTTTACCGCCAATCCATTTGGTGATCTTGCCATTTCAACTAAGTTGTACTTGCCCAAAGTTTTCAGTGTTCTCGACACATTACTTACCGCTCTCCCCGTAAGCGCAGCCAATTCAGTGATTGACTGCGGCTTTTGTTCGGCAATTACTTTTAACAGCTGCTGGTTTTCTTTTGATAGCACATTGGCGACCGACTTAAGTGAGTCGAACCAAATATCGACAGGGAAATCGGGGTCGGGCGCTTGCCCTTTGATGCCGATCACACAGCGCGGTTGTTTGACGTTTTTCATTGTTTACTCGTATCGTTTGCTCGCTACATCTATCCCACTTGACGCTGCCTCCGTGTTGGCTACGCTCGTTCACCCCAATCACATTATCTGT
>JAGPVP010000005.1 GCA_018066965.1 Zhongshania sp.
AATCACACTTAATAATGCCACGTCTATCACTCCTCAATCCCCCGCAGTCGTCCTGCGGGCAAGTGTTACACGTGGGTCAAAATTCGATGCAAATATGGGGGCTTAATGGGTCAGTATTGGATGCAAATCAACAGTTTGGCCTATTAGACGGCGGCTTAGCGACATTAAGCACTCTAGGATTGGACATTGTGCAAAACATTCTAGGTGGCGGCGGTCTAAGCGAAATTCCATTACTGGGTGGTGATATTTCGGCTTTCCTCACCCCAGAGGGGCTTATTTCTGGCGCTTCAGGGCTTGCGAGCTTTCGGCTACCAATAGCTATACCAGTAGTGGGCCCAGAACCGCTCAAACTTTACGCTCCCGTGGTATTAGCTATATTAGAAACCCAAGGGCTTCCTGTTGGCGGCATTCCCCTACCGTTTTGATTATCACTGCTAAGCGGATGCATTACCAATAACAGTCACCCAGTCATAGACCGTGACAATGCTAGAGTAGTAGTAAGTTGAAATAAGCCAGAATGTGATGCGTAAACAGCCTTATATTCTGGCTTTTTTATTTGGGCACTAAATCTGCACCATTAGCCAAAATGCCACACAAAAGACCACATATCATTTAATTCAAGACGATAAAAACCAGAGTAATAAGCGTCACAAGTAAACAATATAAATGACAAGCCACAGGTTAATATAAGAATTGAACCACACCCCTTAAATATAGCGCTCACATATAAAAGTAATTCACCAATACATCTCCACACTTTCTAACAGTAAAAAAACGACCTCGTTATTGACAAAATAATTAATATCTATATCCTTTATTGATAATCATATCAATAAAGTAATTTAGCTAAATTTAGCAGCTCACACTAGTGCTAATTAGACCAAGGAGAACACAATGGGCGCAGAATCCGGCGCGAGGCCTCGCACAAGTAAAAAAACCGGTTTTGTTTACGTTAAACCAGCTAAACGCAAACCATCCCAGTACGAGGAAATTACTCTTCACACCCAGTGGGACCCTCGCAACTTTGCTGTGGCTGGCTGGTTTAACTTAGACAAAAATGGTCAACCGCCATGGCGTGAAGATGCCACGCTACTAAAGGCCACTGATTGGTGGGAATACCGTGATCCAAACGCAGAGTGGTTCCGCCCTTTTGTAAAACGTCAAGCAGACATTGGTCGTTCAATTGAGCAGGCTATCGCCGGTGCAAAGCGCGCTAACACCTGCGCTGCTTTTGATGAGTCATGGACTGAATTCCTACAAACTCATTACGCCGCCTACCGCTTTGCAGAATACGGTCTCTTCCTGATTTTGTGTCAGGCCCAGCGTGAAGCGGGTTCAGATGTTGTCGCACAGCCGATGATATTCCAAAGCGTCGAGAAAGATCGCCACGCGCAAGATATCACCCTGTATTGCATGGAGCTGGAATCACAAATTGAAGGCTTCAGCGATGCACGTGCAAAAGATACGTGGATGAACGCGCCAGAGTGGCAGGGCTTACGTCGAGTAACGGAGTATTTATTAGCTTGCCGCGATTGGGGTGAAATTTACCTTGTGGTGAATTGCCTACTCGAACCCCTAGTGTCAGCGCTAATTTGCCGCGAACTAATATTGCGCAATGCTGCTCGCCATGGCGATGTCATTACGTCGGTTATTGCCCAGGCCGCTGAGTCCTGCCGCGAGAACAATGCAGCAAGTAATACCGCGTTGGTAGAAATGCTACTAAAACAAGCGCCTGAGCATAATCTAGCCGTTATTAATAGTTGGTTCGATAAGTGGCTACCACTGGTAGAGCAGGCCGCAGAAGACATTACACCTCTGTTTAGCACGCTGGCACTCTGTAAGGTTGATGGCAAAGACGCACTGACTAATGTCAAAGCGGAGTTTAAAGCATACATGGCGGACTTGGGCCTAGCGTCAAACGTAGAGATCACAGCATGAGCACAATTAAAGCAAACCATACCGTATCTGCAAAACTTATGGGTGGCGAAGAGTCGGGAATCATTTGTGACTTAATGGAAGAGCTGTTTGACCATGTCGACGTTATCGACAGCGGCGCCTATGTCTCAATTGAAACTCAGGAAGAAGAGCTGGTGTTCGAAATGGCAGAAATTGCCGAGGTCATGGGCCATTCCTATTCGGTATCTAATTTCCTCGCCATTTTGGCCACCTACAAAGGCTTTATTGAAGTTAATGACGACAACGTCACTATCCGCAATAACGGCTAAATAACCGCACAGGAGCATTCCAATGAAAATGAGCGAAGCCTACGACCGCGTTAAGGCCATCGACTGGGAACCTAGCTACATAAGCCCAGAAGACAAAACCGTAGAAACCACCAAGTTTCATATTCATGACACCAAACCAAATGACCCGTTTAAAACCTTCGTTCGCGAATACTGCGAGCAAGAACAAGAGAAGGACGATCGTCACTACGCCCTGTTAGAAGCCTCTGCTCGCTTAAATACTGGCGAGCCAGATGGCCGCTGGATGGAAGGCATGAAATTTGGCCTGTCTAACTTAGTGGGCGTTGAATACGCTGCCGCACGCGCCATGGGCCGCATGGCAAGAACCGTTGCACCTGTAGAATTGCGTCAAGGTTATATGATGCAAATGCTGGACGAAATGCGGCATTCCAATTTAGAAATGAACGTCATTCGCCATCACATGCGCTCATGGAAAGATCCTGTTGGTTTTGATGTTGCGGCCAAGGCCGGCGCAAGCAGCGTAGGTAGCGGCATCTTCCGCTCAATGGTTGAGGATCTAATCACCAGCGACCCAGTTGAAACCTCTATTGGTCTGCAAGTATTTGTAGAAACGGCCTATACCAACCTATTCTTTGTTGGCCTGTCGTCCCATGCCTCTGCGCACGGCGACGATATGCTTGCCTCTACACTGTTAACAATCCAGTCTGACGAAGCCCGTCACATGGCCAATGGCTGGTCTACCCTGTCCTCTCTTTTACAAGATGACCGTAATCTGCCGCTGATTCAAAAGGCGATGGACAAGTGGTCATGGCGTATACACTGCAGCTTTGGCTTAGGCAATATGCTATTCGGCGACTACTTTGTGACTAAACGCACCGAGTCTGCCAAAGAAATGACTATGCGCTGGGTGTTCGACGACTTCTACGGCGGCTTCTATCAAAAGCTAGAGAAATTTGGCATTAAGCCACCACCACACCTTGATGAAATGATCAGTGACCTGGACTGGATGTCCCACTCCGCGGCCATCTATATCTTCGGTGCATGGCCCACATTCTTCCACCGCTACGACGGTCTAAAAGACGCTGACTTTGAGTGGTTCGAGAAAAAATACCCAGGTTTCTACGAGCATTTTGGCGGTTTCTGGGAAGCATATGGCAAGTGTAAAGACCCAGAGGAGGGACGCATCATTCTAAAAGAAATGGGTGGTCTGCCCAACTTCTGCCAGGTCTGCCAGCGGCCGACGATTTTCCCGCGCCCCGACATCAGTCAACAGCGTGCCATTAAGCTCAAAGATGAAACCTTTATTTTCTGCTCTGACGGCTGCCAGGAAATCTTCTTAGAAGAGCCTCATCACTACGTAGGCTATAAGAATTTTTACGACCTTTACGAAGGTAAAGAGCTGTCGGAAATAATCCAAGAACTTGGCTTTGTCCGTGAAGATGGTAAGACACTAATGGCGCAGCCCGAACTCGATCCCAAGCGGCTATGGACACTCGACGATGTTCGTAAGGCTAATTATATCGTTGAGCGGCCCAAGCCACCGGCATACCGATAAGTGAGCAGGCATTAGGACGGAGATTCATTTGTGAGCTACAACATTACTCTGGAACCCTTTAACGTCGAATTTGAATGCGGTGAAGACGAGACTATTCTCGAAGCCGCCTTCAAAGCCGGCTTATCGCTTCGTTACGGCTGCAAACACGGCGGCTGTGGTGGCTGTAAGCATCAACTGGCAGAGGGCGAAGTTGATTATAATGACCACGCAACGGCAATATCAGAAGAAGAGCAAGAAGCCGGTATCGCCCTGCTTTGCTGTGCCTACCCTGAAGAAGATATTGTTATCGCGCTCGACGACGACTACAAACTCGAAGACCTAACACCTGAATATCCAGTGCGTGTTTTCGACGCGGAAATCGCCGGTATTAATTTTGTCACCCACGACACCGTACACTTAACAATGCGCGGCACAGGCCCAGAAATATACGGCTTTCATCCCGGCCAATATTTAGAGATTCAAGTACCCGGCGCTAATGAGCTTTGGCGCTGTTACTCGATGGCGAACCTGCCAAATGACAACGGCAATACCGAATTAGTGGTAAAGGTAATTCCGAACGGTCAGTTCAGTGAATATCTAAAATCGGCAAGTATTGGCGATGACGTGACATTCCGTGGCCCCTACGGGCAGTTCCAGCTTTCAGAAACCAATGCGGAAATCATTCTCATCGCTGGCGGTTCAGGTATGGCGCCGGTGATGTCTATGCTACGGCAATTAGTATCTGAAAAATCAGAACGCAAAGTATCATTTTATTACGGCGCCCGTGCTGTTAAAGATTTGTACTTTGTCGACGAGATAAATGCGCTAGGTAATCAACTCGCGGATTTCAGATTTATACCGGCCTTATCTGAGCCTGCCGCGGATGACGATTGGGACGGCGAATGTGGCTTTATTACCGACGTTCTGTTCCGCAATACCGATTCTCTACGCGCGGCAGAAGGTTATCTCTGTGGGCCGCCGCCAATGATAGACGCCGCGGTAGAAGTACTTAAACAAAAAGGCATGTTCAACAGCCGCATTCGCTTCGACAAGTTTGTGCAAAACAGTTAGACCCACCACACTCTGTAGCGTTACCTCAAGCGCTAGCAGAGCTCCTTTGAGGGTGGTGTTACCGCCCTCTTTTTTATTTTACAAACCCCGCGTTCCCAGCTCCGCACCCAAACTCCGTCAAATCGATTAACTACTCGCCTTAAAAAGGTACAATGTCCCGCAAATTAAAAATGACGCAACTGAGCATTAACCTATGATCAAGCTACTAATGAGCAATGGCATGAGATTAGCCATGGATTTTGCCGGGCACACCAACCATCAGCCGGTGCTTTTCTTTCACGGCGGCGGGCAAACTCGCCATGCTTGGGGCGAGGCCCTAGACGTTCTCGCATCTAACGGCTACCTGGCTGCTACCGTAGATCTGCGGGGGCATGGCAATAGTGACTGGGCAAGTGACGGCAATTACAATCTAAGCGCCTTCGCAGACGATATCATCAACCTTTGCGGCATGTTTGATCAAAAACCCATTTTGGTTGGTGCGTCCTTAGGCGGGCTTGCTTCCCTACTTGCTATTGGTGGTACTGATATAGCAAGTGCCTTGGTATTGGTCGACATCGTTCCAAAAGTTAACCACGTTGGCACAGATCATATTAAAGACTTTATGTCGGCCAGCCCAGATGGTTTTGCGAGCTTAGAAGACGCAGCAGATGCGATCGCCGCTTACACGCCACAGCGTAAACGCCGCAAGGACTTAAGTGGTCTCAGCAAGAATTTGCGCCTGCGCGAAAACGGCCGTTACTACTGGCATTGGGATCCGCGTTTCCTGAACGCGGGCAACCAAATTGATCCAGAAAACACGCTTAATATAGCAACAGATAAATTATCACTGCCGGTATTGCTAGTGCGCGGAGAAAAAAGTGATGTCGTTGACGATGACGGTGTTGAGGATTTTTTACGCCGCGTGCCCCATGCTGAATACGTGCAGGTCATCGGTGCCGCACACATGATTGCCGGCGATAGCAATCAGCAGTTTAATAAAGTCGTTTTGGATTTTCTTCACAAACACCAATAGTCACTTTCGTCCAGCTCAAACCCATACTTTTGATTGAGCTGGACGGGCCATGTTACGGCTACATTCATATAGCGAAGAGAATAAACTCTGGGAAAGATAATCGCGATCATTTAGATCAAAAACCGTATGCAAGCGAACTTTAAATTATGCTTTAATCTACGCACATGCCGCTACGCCATAGATCTAAGTCCACAAATGCAATATGGGAATTAATAATGAATCCAGCAATTACACCATTTAAGGTCGATATACCCCAAACGCAACTAGATGACCTTAAAGCAAGGCTAGCCAATACTCGCTGGCCAAACCCAGAACCCGTCGATGACTGGAGTCAGGGCGCACCACTTGGCGCCGTCCAATCGCTCTGCAAATACTGGGAGCAAAGCTACGATTGGCGTCGCTGTGAATCTGAATTAAATAAATATCCCCAGTTCACAACCGAAATTGATGGTCTTGATATCCACTTTCTGCATATCCGCTCGCCGCATGAAAATGCCATGCCCATGATCATGACCCACGGCTGGCCCGGCTCAATACTCGAGTTTATCCGCGTTATAGAGCCACTCACCAATCCGACTGCCCATGGCGGTAGTGCCGACGATGCCTTTCATCTGGTTATTCCATCATTACCCGGCTATGGTTTTTCAGGTAAACCGACCTGCACCGGTTGGGGCTTAGAGCGTATTGCCAAAGCCTGGATTAGCCTTATGGAAAGACTCGAATATTCCAAATATGTCGCACAGGGCGGCGACTGGGGATCAGGTGTCACCAGCGCAATAGGTTATATACACCCAGCAGAATGTTTAGCAATACACGTCAATATGGCACTCGCACAACCCTCTGAAGAAGATATGGCGTCACTCACCGAACGTGACCAAAAGGCCTTGGCAGATATCAAGTACTATTTCGACTCAGACTCCGGCTACGCCATCATTCAAAAAACGCGTCCACAATCGCTTGGTTACGGCTTGGCAGATTCTCCCGCGGCACAAGCTGCGTGGATATATGAAAAATTTCATCGCTGGACCGATAATAACGGACGCCCAGAAGATGCCCTTACCATCGACCAGATGCTAGACGACATCAGTATCTACTGGCTCAGCAATAGCGGTGCGTCATCTGCTCGCCTATATTGGGAAAGCTTCGACTCTATCTTTGCCAAGCCAATGACCATTCCCTGCGGTATCTCTATTTTCCCCAAAGAGTTATTCAGACCCGCGCGCAAATGGGCCGAGTGCTTATATCAAAACCTGATTCACTGGAATGAACTAGATAAGGGCGGGCATTTCGCGGCCTTTGAACAACCGGAGCTATTTGTAAACGAAGTCCGAAGCTGTTTTTCAAAAATTCGTTAGCTTGTGCAGACGCAGGCTTAGCCCTAACCCTGCGTCACATTCCAACTGATATAAACCTACCAGTGCTTAGCGACAAATTCGCAGAACTTATCAAGCGCGATTTTGCTGTCCGGCAGCATCGACAATATTTGCATATCGTGACAATGGCCTGGCCAAATATCGATCGCCACTGATACCCCAGCATCGCGAGCTTTTTCCGCGCCCACCACAGCCACGTCACGTAATAGCTCGGTGCTGCTGGCGGTGAAATACATCGGTGGATAGCCCTCAAATGAATCCAACAAAGGTGATACTGCTGGGTCGCTAGCGTCATAGCCAGCCAAGTACAAACTGCGAAAAAACAAGAAGGAGCTAAGCCGAAACATCGGATCTCGCCCTTCGTTTTCATAAAGCGAAGCGCCAGATAAAGTCCAATCACCCGCCGGAGAGAACAAACTCGCCGACGTTGGCATAGGGAGTCCGGCATGTCGAATTTTTGCCAAAATAGACAAGACCAAACCACCACCGGCAGAGTCGCCGAGTAGCGCGATATGATTGGCCGGCACGCCTTTGTCCAGCAGCATTTGATAACTTTCAAAACAATCATCAATGGCCGCGGGGTGAGGATGCTCTGGCGCTAAACGGTAGTCGGGTAATACCCCGATGGACCCGAGGTTATTACAAATCCCTGCGAGCATTGCCCTATACGTATGGGGCGAACGCAAGCAATATGCACCGCCATGAAAGAAGAGCAGGTGTTTGGCGCTCAGCTGATCACCGGCAAATTCCAAGGGTTGTAAAACGTCAGCTTGGCAATGGGATAAATCTATGCGATTAATACGGCACAGTTGCTCTGCCTTGCCGACAGCGCGCTTATCAAGGTTCGCAAAACGTGTTCGGAGCCCCCTTAACTGCGCTAAGTTCCATATCGGTCGGCGAATTAAGGTAAGTATAAAATTCAACAGGCGGCTGCGAATACTTTGCTTCATCGATACATCCTTATAAGAACACGACTAGATAGAACCATAGTGAATACCCGCGCTATTGCCGTCGTTGATAAGCAAAAACAGCCTTAACAGCGTAATAACCTACTACGGAGTAATGTACTCAGCCACAAATGAGTTTATGGTTTTCTGCGTGGTTTTAGACGTTGCGCCGCAGAAACGCATATGCGCTATGGTATGTGCCATGCCTAAGATAGTGCGCGCGGCATCAGCTGCCTGCAGCGTTGGCTTAATGGAATTATCTATTCGCCCTTCTAATAGCAATTTACGCAAAGCTACCGTTGTTGCGGTATAGAACTCTTTGTATAGCTCCCAAATATGGCCTTTAGTCGACCCGCTCCACTCTAGCCAAACAGTGACGTAATTTCTGTCCGTATCTACCGCCTTCGCGAAAGAGGAAAGCATATCTTCAACACGGGTATAAACCGGAACTTCAATATCGGTGCGAACAATAACGAAGCCCTCAAGTAAAAACCGCCTAACTTCTTTTATGACCTCTGACTGCAAATCACCAATAGTCGGAAAATAATGAAACACTGTAGGGCTTGCAACACCGGCAAGTTTAGCAATATCTGCATGGGTCGCCTTCTCAATACCCTGCTCAGCAAACACCTCCACTGCACACATTAAAATTTGCTGCCGACGGGCCTCTGGAGACATCCGCTTTGCCCGGGTCTTTACTGATGTACCGCCCACGTCTGCATTTTTTGCCTTGGCCACACGCTTACCTCTGTTTTGTCCACGTTACTAATTTGCACGACGTGCTTATAACAAACATCCAACTGCCTATTACCGACTTACGCGCCAATATCTAGCCGATTTTATAGCATAAACAAGTGTTTAAGCATCAATTAATCGGGATTTAGCCCATAAGATGCCAACAACATTCATACCGTAGCGCCAAAGCCTCGCCGCCAGTCTGTTACAATACCTGACGGGTAGCGCTGCCGGTTCTTTTATCAATGGCGCCCACAAATACAGCGCATTTACATACGTCACCACCCGAAAATGAGGACAATTTAGTATGCTTAATATCTCGCCGTCTATATCAATACCTGACGACGAAATCGAGCTAGGTGCCATTCGCGCCCAGGGTTCAGGCGGGCAAAACGTCAATAAGGTGTCATCTGCGATTCACTTGCGCTTCGACATTAAAGGCTCTTCGCTGCCCGACTTTTACAAACAAAAACTGCTGGAACGAAGTGACCAACGAATCAACAAAGACGGCATCATTATTATTAAAGCCCAGCAATTTCGCACACAAGAAAAAAATCGCGACGACGCATTAAACAGGCTGCGTGAACTGATTATCGAATCGGTCAAAACACTACCACCTAGGCGCCCCACCAAGCCCACGAAAGGGTCTCAGCGACGCCGCATGGACAGCAAGTCTCAACGGGGGAAAGTCAAAGCGCTACGCGGTAAAGTTGACGATTAAAAAGTTCTCATCGAGCGACACTAAACTAAAATACGAGCTTTTAAGCTTTCAACAAAGCCGCAACACTAGCTGCGACTGTCATAATAAATAAAAACCACTTAAGTCCCTTCGGGCTCGCCTTTATTGCAATGCGCACACCTATTTTGGCACCAAGCACGGTACCTACCGCGAGTATTAACCCCGGCACCCATGCAACCAAACCCTGCCAAATAAACACAATGAGCGCCGCCATAGTTAAGGCCGCAGTGCAGACCATTTTGATCGCATTAGTTTTCACTAAATCGTAGCGCAAGCTACCTGCGAGTGCGGCAATGAGTATAAAACCCACCCCTGCCTGCACAAAGCCACCGTAAACACCCGCAAAAAATAGCGTCCAGCGAGCGTGAGGCGCATCTTTCATTAAATGTGGCTCGGTACCCAGCGGCGGCGCCACTACGCTAGGACGAATTAATATAACCAAAGCCATTGCAACCATAGCAAATAATAATGCCGGCTTGAGCCATTCACTTGGTGCAAATGCAGCGATGACCGCACCAAGTAATGACCCCAATAAAGTCGGCTTTAAAATATTCAGAAGATCGTGGCGCGCCAACTTCCCATTTCGATCAAAATCCTTAGCGCCCGTCACTGACTGCATTAGCACTCCCAGGCGATTTGTTGCATTTGCAACGTCAGCTGGTAGGCCCATCAACATTAAGGCCGGCAATGTAAGGTTTGAGCCTCCGCCAGCAAGAGTATTTATAACTCCCGCAATAAACCCGACAACAACCAGTAATGCCGCAAAACTAAGGCTTATTGGGTACATAGAATTTACATCAAACACACTCGAACTCCAGCCGCCCAAAAACCCGCAATTAAATTCATGTTCAATCTGGTGCCGCCACCGCGGGACACTTTGGATATATGCATTTTACACCAATTGATAGGTATATATTCGCATCGAAGTTTGCGACTACTCATCTATACTATTACTCATCATCTAGTCATTTGATTACCACGTATAAACGGGTAAATAACCTCTCTTTAAGAATAAAAAGGAGAACGCCATGACAAACTCTAAAG
This sequence comes from Zhongshania sp., assembly GCA_018066965.1. Taxonomy (GTDB): domain Bacteria; phylum Pseudomonadota; class Gammaproteobacteria; order Pseudomonadales; family Spongiibacteraceae; genus Spongiibacter. Next base: position 10,660 of record JAGPVP010000005.1, read on the forward strand.
CCATCAGCATAGGTATTCCGGTTGCAGCAAATGTTGTGTTGATTGCCGCATCAGGTGCTGCTGCACAAGTAAGCATAGGAACACTTCCTGCGATTGCACTTATCGTTGCATTGCTATTAAGCGCAACCGCACTAAGCGCATAATCCAGCGCTTCACACAAATGGGAAAGCAGCTACAGCGCAGTGTGCAGCAGCTCTCCCAAAAATGCCTTGTTCGCTAGCTCTGCGCCCAACTAATACCGTTTTTACTCGGCGGCAAAGATAGTAATCACTGATCACAAAGCGTGTATTATTAGGGCTACAGCCCTGTATATTTGCCATATTAAATTGGCAAATATACAGGTAGCACAGGAAAATATAGGACGCACATGATACTTGACCACGACCGAGTGCGAGACATTACTCGAAACAATAGCATGCTGATCGCATCTATATCACAACTGTTTCTTGCCGAACTTCCTGATATGATCAAATGCATTGAGGATGCATATCAGCAAACTGACCACAAAGGTTTGACAAGTGCTATCCATCGCTTAAAGAGCGCCTTAGGAAATTTTGTGACTAGTAGCTACTATCAAGAATTCTCAGGACTAGAAACCGCTGCTAGCAACAACTCGGTCACTTTGCATGACAATTGGCTCATGAAATGGAATGTGGCGAAGCCAAAACTAGACACATTAGTCCTTGAGCTAAAAGAAATGGTAGGTAGTTAACCACATATGGATGTGCTTATTGTCGACGACGACGCGATCACGCGCTTCGCGCTCTGCGCCGCGTTAGAAGAATGGGGCTTTGTTCCTATTGTCGCAGAAGACGCCGACCAAGCATTACAGCGGCTTGCCACTGACACTACCCCTCATTTACTCATCATCGACTGGTCAATGCCCGGCATGAGTGGGCCAGATTTATGTAAAACCATTCGGAAACGAGAAGACGGGCAGTTTTTTTACATATTGATGCTCACCGGCAAAGAAGGTAACGAGGCCATTATTGAAGCCATGGAAGCTGGCGCCGATGACTTCCTCAGCAAACCATTTGACCACCGAGTATTAAAAGTACGCATTGCCGCCGGTAGCCGTATCGTTCGCCTAGAACAAACCCTCAATCAACTAGCATCTCGCGATTCGCTTACCCAGTGCTGGAATAGGCGCATGATTGACGAGCTATTCGCAAACAGCATTGCCGAATCTACCAGAAAACATACTATTTTTTCACTCATGGTGCTGGATATTGATCACTTCAAAATAGTTAACGACACCTACGGCCACTCCGCTGGCGATGTAGCGCTAAAACATGTCGTTAATATTTTGAACACTAATCTCCGCGAATATGACCAAGTAGGCCGATACGGCGGTGAAGAATTTGTGATACTGCTGCCCGCTACAGATCAAAACGAAGCTTGGGGCGTAGCGGAGCGCATTCGCTCAGCAATCCAATTTCAACCCACCATTGTGAGCGATGACACACACATAAACTTAACAGTGAGTATTGGCATCGCCCAGTTTGATCGCAGCCGTGATGCCAACCAAAGTGCCTTCTTTGAGCGCGCCGACAAAGCGCTTTACACTGCCAAGCAAACCGGTAGAAATCGTATTATTTGCGCAGAGTAAGCGGTTAAATAAACATCATCAAAATCCGTATCGAGTCGACACATAAAATAACAATAAAACGGAAGCTACAACTGTGGACAATATAAGCCCACCGCAGCTGATACATTCGTTAAGTGAAATATGGCGAGCCAGCCTTGAAGTCACTCGACTTGTGTGCAGCATTGCAAATTTGCATACCACTCCCGCTGGCGACGGCCATCCCGTAATCACTATTCCCGGCTACGGCGGTGCCGATGGCTGTATGGCCGCGCTTAGATGCTTCCTTCAATGCCGTGGCTACCAAGCTTACGGATGGGGTTTAGGCCGAAATATGCCGCAAAATCGCATGACTAGCATGACTGAAATGAACGATTTTCAAGCCGATATCCTTGATCGCTTAAGCCGACGCATAAAGAAAATTCATGTGGAGACGGGACAAAAAGTAAGCCTAGTCGGCTGGAGCTTGGGTGGCAATTACGCCAACTTACTCGCCCAAAGCCACCCTCACTTAATCCGCCAAATTATCACCATGGGTACGCCCTATGGTGACCCACGGGGAACCGCCGCGTGGAATCTCTTAAAACGTCTCAATCGCGGAACATCAGATGAATCGCAAAATGCGAACTCATGGTCTAGAGTAAATAGCGGCAAACGCGATGTCCCAACAACCGTTATTTATAGCCCTATTGATGGCATCGTTTCACCCCAAATTGCCAAACTGAACACTGCCAACACCTGCAATATTGCAGTTAACTCTAGCCATATCGGCTTCACGGTAAATCGCGATGTCTATCGCATCATTGCAGAGGTATTGGCGAGAACGCCGAGATCAAATAAAGCCGCCACCCTCTCATTCACAGCCAAACCAGAAATAGAATAAAAATGGTATATACTGCAAATAAAGGAATAACAACCACAGCAGCCGACATTACGCGTATTTATTATTGCCATATATAACGCAAAACGTATTATTAACAAAAATTAATAAAATCCGACTAGCATTCAATCACCTCGCCAGCAATGGACTACAGCGCGGTTAATAGAAATCTACTTCAAGCGGATTATGCCTGCGTTGTCTTTTAATGGTTAATATGTTTTAACTAACGCATCGCATACATAACAATAACGATCCGACACGGAGCGCCTAAGTGAAAAAATTAACTCCTATAGTATCAGGACTATGTGCATTCACCGTCTCAATGAGCAACCCAGCTTTTTCCCAAACCGAGGTTAAAAAGACGGGCTACGCTTTAGAAGAAGTGATTGTAACCGCCCAAAAGAAAGCGGAGTCGCTGCAAGATACCCCTATCTCGCTAACCGCCTTTGGCGAAGAGCGCTTAGAAATTGACGGCATCAGCAACCTTGGCGATATCGGCTCGAAAGTACCCAGCCTGACCATTGAGCCCTTCCCAATTAACAACGCCACACTACGCATATTTATTCGTGGTATTGGTCTTTCTGACGTGCAAGTAACCCAAGACCCACCAGTGGGTATTTATGTGGATGGTGTTTATATCGCTCGCTCTACCGGTACAGCGCTAGACGTGGCAGAACTCCAGCGAATAGAGGTGCTACGAGGACCGCAAGGAACATTATACGGCCGCAATACCACCGGCGGCGCTATCAACTTGATCACTAAGCGCCCCACTACTGACGCCTTTGAATTCAAACAAAAATTTACCGTCGGCAATCGCGGCCTATTTACCTCTAAAACCTCTGCGAACATACCGATCAGTGACACCCTCGCGGCCAAAGTCGCGTACCTCACCACTCAATCTGACGGCTTTATTGAAAATACCGGCCCTGGCGGGGACTTTGGTGATAAAGAGGTAAGCGGTTATCGCGTCGACCTGCGCTGGGACATGAGCGATAGCATGTCACTCGACTATGCTTACGACAATTCCGACTTTGAATATTACAACTACATGTATCAGTCGATTAACCCTGCAATCCAAAACAAGGGCCAAGCGGAGCCGATTCGCGAGTTTGCCGTAAGCGAATCAAAGCACAGCAACACGCGATTCAGCAGCATGGCTACGGCAAGAAACTTTGAAGCGTCAACCACGGAAATTGAAGGTCATTCATTCATCCTGACCAAAGATTTTAACAACGTGCAATTTAAATATATCGGCGCCTATCGTGAACTTAATGACGCCTCTTACGCAGACTTAGGCGGCGGTCTCGGCTCTGAAGATTATCGCGTTGACTCCAATGAATATTGCGGCCCATCAGTGACGGCCCAAACCGGCTCCGACTGCCTACCCTTAGTAATCCCAGTTATTAGCCAAGAACAGTTTTCACACGAATTCCAGCTTAGCGGCTCGTTATTTGATGACAGCGTAGACTACATCGTAGGGGCTTATTACTTCGAAGAAGAAGCGACTGAGAACAACGCTCCGCTTCATCACCAATTTAGCGCCAGAATCAGCGATGGTATTATCCCTATCCCAGTATTAGGCGAAATCCTAGGCGGCGTGCTAATTGGCGCCGGTGACGTACATCTAGTCAATATGCTGTCTCAACGCTACGACATTAAAAATGAAGCCAAGGCCATGTACGGGCAATTCACATGGACGCCCGATTTATTCGACAAGCGTATGCACTTAACCTTTGGCGCTCGCTACTCTGAAGACTCACGCGAAGCACTAAAGAATCAAGTAGACAAAACCTACATTGAAGCTCGCAGTCTTAATCTAGCAATAGATGCAGAAGACCTTGGTCCACTAGCACCCGTGCTTGCGCAGGTTGGATTTTTACTTCCCGGCGACCGCAGTTTTGACAATGTTCTGGGTAAAAAGGATTTTGATGACACCTCGTTCAGCTTCATCGGCGAATTTGACCTGACCGATGACATCAATATTTATGGCAAATTCGTGCAAGCCTATAAATCCGGTGGCTTTAACACCCGTGACCCGCAGCGCGGCAGCACCGGTATTGCGGCAGGCACCCCCGGCAAAGGCGATGACACCGCAGTGGCTGCGCCAGATGGCAATGTCTACGGCTTCGGTTTTGCAGACGGCTTTGACGAAGAGCGTGTTGCGTCGCTAGAGGCTGGGATTAAAAGCGAGCTGATGGATAGGCGCCTGCGTATCAACGCCAATATCTTCTATAGCGAATACACAGACATTCAGCTCAATTTTATTCTGGGCGGCACCGTGGCGGATACAAAGGTAGCGAATGCGGGTGAAGCAGAAATGCGCGGGTTTGAAACGGATATCACCTTTCTTGCCAGCGAAAACCTTATGCTAATGTTGAACTACGCCTTCCTTGATGCAGAAGTGACATCAGCCATTGACGAATTTGGCAACGACCTCACCGACAGCTTCGGTTTCTACTCCGCACCAGGTCAGTCTTACACCGCGGCTGCCGACTACACAGTAGGCCAATATGACTGGGGCCAACTCGCGCTCAACCTAAGCTACAACTATATGGATAAACGCCGAGGAGGCGTGCGGGATGCCAACGCGAAAAACGTATATATTGGCGAGTACGGTCTAATTAACGGACGCGTCAGTTTTAGCGAAATTCAAGTCAGTAAATACGGCACACTCTATGTCGGTTTGTGGGGTAAAAACCTTACTGATGAAGAATTTGAAATCACCGCCGTCGATAACCTACCGCACAGTGACCGTACCGTGATTTGGGGTGACCCAAGAAGCTACGGCATCGACTTAATTTACCAATACTAAAAACATAATGTAAAAAGGCAGCCTAGGCTGCCTTTTTTTGTATCTCACTGCTGTACTAAAGTCGCAAGCTCAAACTACATACCTACAAACGGTTGAACCAATTTAGCCAACCAACCTTTAAAGACTAATGGCGCATCCATCCCCGCCAGACAAATACAATCCATATCGTCGTCGGCGAGGGGTTGGTGCTCAGTGCTACCATCCAAATCTGCTACATCGCCGGCGTTAAACTGGCCAAGCTTGTCACTATAACCGCCACTCAAAATTAGAGTTAATTCACTGCCACGGTGACTGTGTACCGGCATTTTCTGACCGGCGGCAATCCGCAGCAACCGCGCCTGACCTTCACCGCAATCTAGTATTATCTGCTTTAAGCCAGGCGCAATGGTCTTTTTCCAAGGCAGCGCCTCAAAATCTTGCTCATGTAACATTTTGCGCAACAGGGTCGGTACTCCAACCTTTGTATGCGCTGATTCAGATTCCGCTATGGTCGTCACCACGTCGCCTGCCGGCACCGACTGTGCTTCACCCTGTGCCTGCTGTAAATCTAAGCGCTGTAACATGTTCGTTCTGGCCCGTTCAGACAGGGCCTTAGGTGTAAGCGCAGTTATTAATTCACCGCCCAAACTTTCACCTGCACGCACCGCCGTCCGGCACTGTGGGCAAAACTGTAAATGACACCCCACCACAAGTGCTAATGCGGCAGGCAAAGAGCCGGCGGCATAACTCAGCAAAGTGTCTTCATTGGGGTGATGCTCTATCCGGCTCATAGGCCATTTTCTCCAAAATACTGACGGAAAGCTTTTATCGCCAGCCGTAAACTCGACTTCACACTACCGAGAGGCATGCCAGTTTCTTCAGCAATTTCACTGTGGCTTTTACCCTCATAATACGATTTGTAAACTACCTGCGCCTGATTCACCGGCAAGGTATCTAATACTGCTTTTAGTCGCTCGCCATCGGCATTCAGGCGCACGTCAGGATCAACAGCCTCCTCCAAATTCTCATCTGATTCATAAGCTATACCGCGCTGCTTACGTAATTTGTCGATCCACAGATTTCTCGCGACTCGAAATAACCAAGTACTCACGGCAGCCTTATCACGGTGATAAAGATGGGCTTTATTCCACAGCGCCAATAACGCTTCCTGCGCAAGATCCTCAGCCATTGATGCAGCCGCGCCCTGCCCCAATAAATACGCATTCACTCGGGGAGAAAAGTGGTCAAACAACAACATAAAACTGTCTTTATCACGACTTTCCGCAATACGAGCCATGCAATCAGCCCAAAACTCACCATTGCGTTCCTGCTCGGTGGCATTGTCTGCCATTAAAAAACCCCTTAATTCAGCTTCTATACGCTGTCGGTAGACGTTCGGATCAATGCCCGGTCATTATCATTGGTAGACCACAATATCGCAGCAATCAACACGAATTGCAGCGGGATACGCAGCCACAGCAATTCGGGCGCGACAGGCCCACCAAAAATGGGGATGTCGCTCATTGCTTGATAAATATTGGCTGGAAGGACTACCAAACAATAAATGGCGGTTATTTTACCCGTCACCAACCGCGAGCTCGATAATAATATCCCTATTACCAAAAGGAACTCTAAAACCCCTGTTACCCAGACAATGGCCACAGGCCAAGGTAAAAACGGTGGCACAATACCGACAAAGTCGTCTGTAAGCACGAAATGGGCAATACCACCGAAGAAAAATACGGTGCAAACTAGCGCGCGAATAACAATTTTAAGCATAAAATCCCTCAAACCACTTTCTTAGCATCCGCTCGCAGCCTTTTATTATCGGGCTACTTGGACAATAGACAGTTGACCAAGCACGCTGTTACATAGCAAGAACAAGATTAGCACAGACAAGAGCAATAATTAGCATTGCCGCTGCCGGCTCTCAGCTATACCATTAAGACTGAAAAACACGGAGAAAAACATGCTTTTGCCTAGTGCCAAATCAATGCCAGACCTTATCGGCAACACCCCGTTGCTCCACCTTAAGCAAGTATCCGAACTCACCGGCTGTACCATTCTTGGTAAAGCAGAATTTCTTAACCCCGGCGGCTCAGTCAAAGATCGCACCGCACTGGGCATTATTCGCGATGCCGAAAAGAAAGGCACACTGCGCCCCGGCGGTACGATTGTTGAAGGTACCGCAGGCAACACGGGCATCGGCTTAACTCTCATTGCAAACGCACTGGGCTATCGCAGCGTGGTAGTTATGCCACACAGCCAAAGCCGCGAAAAAATAGAATTACTAGACCTATATGGCGCCGACCTGCGCCTCGTTGCCGCCACCAGCTACAGCGACCCCAATCATTATATTCATACCGCTCGTCGCCTAGCCGAAAGTTTAAATGAAACCGAACCCCACGGCGCGATTTGGGCGCGCCAGTTTGATAACACTGCAAACTGTGACATTCATGAAGCCACTACGGGCCAAGAAATTTGGGAACAAACCGGTGGCAATATCGACGGATTTATATGTGCTGTGGGCACCGGCGGCACTCTCGCCGGAGTCAGTCGCGCATTAAAAGCCCATAAGCCAGATATTACTATTGGCATTGCTGACCCCATGGGCTCATCGCTCTACAATTATTTTACCAATGGTGAACTGCGTGGTGAAGGTCGCTCCATCGCCGAAGGGATCGGCATTAGCCTAGTCACCGACAATCTGCGACGCGCGGCGGTTGACGAAGCATTTGAAATAAGCGATGCCGAAGCGCTGCCCTATATCTTTGATATGCTCCGCAATGAAGGCCTTTGCCTTGGCGGCTCGTCCGCCATCAATATTGCAGGCGCAGTGCAGCTCGCCCGCAAACTCGGCCCCGGCCACACCATTGTGACCATTCTCTGCGATTACGGCGACCGCTATAAGAGCAAATTATTTAATCCCGTTTTCTTGGAAAATATGGGCTTACCCGTCCCAGACTGGATGCGGAACTAAGTCAAAAACGCTAGCGTAATGACAAGGCGGCACCGGCTGCCTTATTTACCCTCCTCGCCAACTGAGTTCATCACCATGTCGCAATGTCCCTTTGCCAACCTGCTAAACCCAGACACTTACGCACAGGGAATGCCCTACCAAGCCCTGAAGGAAATACGCCAGCAGGGCCCCGTAGTAAAAATCGACGACCCGCTGACGGGTATTCCGTATTGGGCGGTGGTGGGCCAACAAGAGTTAGATTTTGTTAGTAAAAATCCTGCGCTGTTTTCCTCAGCGAAACGCACTGCATTCCCCATGGAGTTCCCCCAAGACGAAGTGGATTTCATTCATTGCCACACCATCATTAATATGGACCCACCCCGCCATCAAAAAGTACGGCGCATTGTGCGGGAAGCCTTCACTCCCAAGCGGGTTAATTCGTACGAGCCCGCATTTAGAGCCCACGCCAAAAATATTCTCGACCGCGTTGTACAGCGAGGTGAATGCGAATTTGTTGAAGAAGTTGCGGCGGAACTGCCACTGGTGGCTATTTTAGAATTACTGGGCGTGCCGATTGAAGATCGAAAACAGTTCTTCGAATGGACAAACACCATGATGTTTGCCGACGACCCCGACATGATGGTAAGTACCGAAGACGGCCAAATCGCCGCAGGCGAATGTATTAATTATTCCCTCAGATTAGCGGCCCAACACCGCGAGCAACCAATGCACAATATTACTAGCGCGCTGCTAGAAGGTGATGTTGACGGCGAGCCAATCTCAGAAGAAGACTTTGCATGGATGTTCATTCTCATTCTTGTGGGCGGCAACGAATCTACCCGCACCGTGATTTCTCACGGCATGCGATTGCTCATGGAGCATCCTGATCAACTCGACTATCTCGTGCAAAATCCTGACAAAATTACCGCGGCCATTGACGAAATACTGCGCTACAACACCGCCTTTATTCAAATGCGCAGGACTGCCACAGAAGACATCGAACTTGGCGGTCAACATATCAGCGCCGGTGACAAAGTCATGCTGCACTACCACGCGGTGAATCATTCTGAGGACGTCTTCGGCGACGATGCCATGACGTTTGACGTGCGACGCAGCGAACGGATGCCTAAGCTCAGCCAACAATTACGCTCCTTTGGTATCGGCCAACATTTTTGTATTGGCTCACATTTGGCGAGGCTAGAGCTACAAGTAATGTTTGAAGAAATTATTCCGCGGCTTCGTAACCCAAAACTCACACGCAATATTGCCTATACACGCTCATATTTCGTCAACGGTATAAAAAACATGCATATTAGCTTTGACGCTAATACCTAAAATCAAAAATTTCATTTTATACTTCAACCTCACACTACGTAGCAGTAACGCGAGCTAAAAGGAATAACGATATGGAAATTGGATTTATTGTCAGCCTCTGCCTTCTGGTTTTTGCTACCGCCTACCTTGTCATGCTTTACAACGGCTTAGTAAACCTCAAACATAATGTCGCCAAGCACTTAGCCAATATCGATGTATTACTCAAGCAGCGCCATGATGAGCTACCCAAACTGATCGAAACCTGCAAACAATATATGCGTCATGAGCAAGAGACGCTTACCAAGGTTATTGCTGCCAGACAGCAAGTTGCCGACGCGCAATCCAACCATGACATGAAAGCCTTGGGGCATGCGGAGACAGGGCTGCGCGCATCTATGGGGCAATTATTTGCGTTGGCAGAAAACTACCCCGAGCTAAAAGCAGACAGCACTTTCACCACTCTACAAAACCGTATTTCCGCCTTAGAAAACGCCATTGCCGATCGCCGCGAGGTCTATAACGAGGCGGTGAATAACAACAATGTTCGCATTGAACAATTCCCCGATGTCATCATCGCCCGCTGGTTTAACTTTGCCGCCTTTGACCTGCTGCAATTCAAAAAAGAAGAACTCAGCGACGTCGATGTAAAATCACTGTTTAGCTAAAATGGAAACCGATTATTTTGCGCTAGCTATTTGTGCTGTGATCGCACTCGTCAGCGCTGCGACTAGTATCAATCGCTTAAAGACCGCTAGGGTCATTGAAGACACCCCCACTTCCAAAATACGCTCAGCGCATCAGGGCTATGTCGAACTCGTCGGCTTTGCCAAAACTGGGCCAGAACAAATACTGCTGAGCGCCCTCACCCAGACACCCTGCCTTTGGTATCGCTATAATATTGAGCGCTATGAATCGTCTGGTAAAAACAGCAGCTGGCGGAGTATCGAGAGCAAAACCAGTGACCAGGCCTTTACTCTCAATGACGACAGCGGCGATTGCTATGTTATGCCCAGCCGCGCCAACGTCAGCACTGTCCGTAAACGTCGCTGGCAAGGTAATTCCCGCCACCCAACAACAATAAGTAGCAGCAGTATTTTTAGTAAACGCTATCGCTATACCGAGGAGTTACTCTGCGCCGACGACCTGCTCTATGTCATTGGACTATTCGAAACCCGCCATCCACCAAGCCCTATCGCTGTTCGCGACGCGGAAATGGTCAAGATTCTTAGCGATTGGAAGCAAGATTACGATAAACTAACGGAGCGCTTTGATCGTAACGGCGATGGCGAGATTGATATACAAGAATGGGAACTCGTCAGGGCAGAAGCACAACGCAAAGCAGATCGTCAGCAACGCAGCACTGCCCCGCTTAATCCGGTGCACACCATTAGCTATTCGCCCAGCCGCCGACAACCCTATATCATTGCCAGCTCAGAACCAGAGTCGCTGAGCCGGCGCTATCGATGGCAAGCCTTTGCACTCTTACTTGTCAGCATCGTCAGTGGCACGGCATTGGTTTGGATGCTTGTACAAAATAACGCGACCATCGCGCAATAGCAGAACAACATTAAAAATTAGAATGGCAAGGACAATATTATGGCTAACCGCGGCAATACCAAAGAGCGCATTATTGATATCGCTGAAGACCTGTTTGCTCAGCAAGGTTTTGGCGCAACATCGGTAAGCGAAATTGCAGCGCAAGTAGGTATCAGCAGCCCCGGCATTTACAAACACTTTAGCAATAAGTTCGACATTTATGAGCAAGTTTGCGAACGCCTATTCGCCCCCCTCGCCGATGCAACCCGCGGCATGGCTGCCGACGCGGATTTTGCTGAGACTCGCCAGCAAATTCACCAAGTAATGTCGCTGCTGGCAAATAGGCCAAATACCGCCAGAATAGTTCAGCACGCCACCCTCGCCAGAGACGAGACCCTCGACCTGCTAAGTGACCGTTGGTATCGAAAATTCTTTTCCACCATCAGCGACCCAGCCAACAATCCCGACAAAGAGTGGATTAACGTGCCGACCGCCATGGCCTTCCACTGCATGATCCTAGGCTACGTGACACTTGCGCCCTTGCATAAATCGATCTTCGGCGTAGACCCGCTGCTACCCGAACAGCTCGACGCCCAATTACAATTCCAGCAAGATATGGTCGATGGCTTAAGCAGCCTAGTTCAGCGACCCCTTAAGAAAAAATAAGGCCCCACTGCCGCAATGTCACTTACTCAAGCAAAGCGGCGGCCGCGGCTCGCAATTTCTCGCTGTATTTCCCTTCTAGAATAGCCATCTCAGTGCCGTAATTAGCCTTTTGCTCAGCGCTTAAGCCCTTCCACGCCTGATGAGTTGGGATATGTGCCAAGGCCGCTGCCATCTCGGTAAACACAGCGGTATCTTTGGTGTAGCCAGCATCTAAAGTCGCGGTCTCTGCCAATACCGCAATGCGTAATGCAAGCTCGCTCGCCCCCAACTGACCACCCACATAGCAGCGGGCCAAAATATCAATTCCACTCTGGGCCTCTCTCCGCTCCGCAAGAGATTGCTGTTCTGCTTGCTTCAAGGCTGCATTTTCCGCCTGAGTTTGTAAGCGCAAACGCCATAGCAAGCGCCCAGCAATAATCATTAATCCCAACACAATAAGTACAGCTGGAAGTAGCCATAGCAAATAATTAGACATTCAATACCCCTATATTCGAACCGCTCAATTATAAGCATTACGGTCCATGCCCATGAGCAGCGCAAAAATAAACTCAATATACCGACTATCATAGCTTTTTTAACAAGCCTAGGAGCACAGCCCACACTCGCTTATAATTACCGCCCCAAAATATGGAGGTAATCAGTGGCTACTCCCAGCGCTATCATCTGGTCAAACAATCAACTGCAACTGCTGGATCAGCGTATATTGCCTGTCCAGTGTGAATACCTCCATTACCAAGATCCCTTTGCCGTTGCCGATGCGATTCGCGCCATGGTCGTAAGAGGCGCGCCGGCAATTGGCATTACCGCAGCCTACGGTATGGTTCTGGCTGCGCAGCAAGTCGAAATCGCCCCCGCCAGTGTCGCCGCGTGGTGTGCAGCGTTAGGTCCTGCGCGTGAAGCACTCGCTAATTCCCGCCCCACTGCGGTTAATTTATTTTGGGCACTAGACCGCTGCGACCAAGTAATAGAAGAACAAGGTAATGGCGGCAAAGTCTTACAAGCCCTTACCGAGCTTGCAGTACAAATCCACGCAGAAGACATTCAGATCAATCAGCGCATTGGCGATTTCGGCGCCAGCTTAATTCCCGCCGACAGCATTGTGTACACCCATTGCAACGCCGGCGCCCTCGCCACAGGTGGCTACGGCACAGCCTTAGGCGTTATACGCTCTGCCCACCGCGACGGCAAAATTCGCGGTGTCTTTGCCGGTGAAACCCGCCCGTGGCTGCAAGGCGCAAGGCTAACAAGTTGGGAGCTAATGCAAGACGGCATTCCCGTCACACTGGCCATTGAAGGCGCCGCGGCGCATTTGATGCGTGAACACAAACCAAGCTGGATTATTGTTGGTGCCGATCGCGTGGCAGCCAATGGCGACGCCGCCAATAAAATTGGCACCTATAATCTTGCCATTATCGCCAAGTACCACGGCGCCAAAGTGATGGTCGCTGCACCAACCAGCACCTTTGACGCACTCATTGACGGCACGCAGATCCCTATTGAGCAACGCCCAGCCATTGAGATAAGTCATAGCTTTGGTCAGCGGATCGCACCAGAGAATGTCGTTATTAGCAATCCTGCCTTTGATGTCACACCCGCGCAATTGATCGATGCTATCGTCACCGAACACGGCATCATTCACCAGCCAGACCGCAGCAAGGTCTTAGCTCACCTCGCTGCAGGTAAAAAGAAATAGCAGGTAATAATATGATTGATAGTAAATACTTTTATCAACAGGCCATTGCCTTAGCCGCAGCCGGCGAAGATCTCTACCAACGTGGCTGGGTGCCCGCCACCAGCGGCAATTTCTCAGCGCGCCTCGATGCCGCGTCCGCGATTGTTACCGCCTCTGGCAAACACAAAGGCCGCCTTAGCCCCACGGACTTTATCGCCGTAGACTTACACGCAAATCCGATTAGCGACGGCAAACCGTCGGCAGAAACCGAACTACACACTCGTCTTTACGCTCAATTTCCTACTATCGGCGCAGTGCTGCACTGTCATTCGCCCAAGGTCACCGTCATCTCTAAAGCCCTGCCAAACGCGCAAGTCATTACGCTGGCAGACTATGAATTACTAAAAGCCTTTGACGGCGTAGATACCCACGCTACTAGCATCGACATCCCTATTTTCGACAATACCCAAGACATTAGCGTACTAGCCAAAGAAGCCGAGAATTATTTGGCCGCTCAGCCAAACTGCCCAGGCTATTTAATACGTGGACATGGCGTGTATTGCTGGGGCAAAGATTTAGATAGCTGCATGCGCAATTTAGAAGCTTTGGATTTTTTACTGCACTGCGAATTAGAGCTAATGCGCCTTGCGCGCTAGGAGCCACAATGAGTCAATTAACTATTTTTTCAGCGTCTAACGCAAACCAAGCACTGTCAAACACCCGCGATGCTAAGCAGATTACGGAACGATTGAATAGCGTCGGCGTGCGTTTTGAGCAATGGCAAACCCGTGACGGCATTGCCGCTGGCGACAGCCAAGAAACGGTATTAGCCGCTTACGACAGCGATGTAAAACGACTCATTGCCGAGCAGGGTTATCAAAGTGTCGATGTCATTAGCATCGCCAGTGACAATCCCCAAAAAGACGCACTACGCTTAAAATTTTTAGACGAACACCGCCACAGCGAAGACGAAGTGCGTTTCTTTGTGCAGGGCCAAGGCTTATTCGCACTGCACATTGGCGACAAGGTTTTTGAAGTCATCTGCGAAAAAGGCGACTTACTTAGCGTACCGGCCAACACCACCCACTGGTTTGATCTTGGCCCTCAGCCTGACCTCGTCGCGATTCGTTTCTTCAACAACCCCGACGGTTGGATTGCCAATTACACCGGCGACGATATCGCTAGCCGCTATTCTCGGCTCAACGCCTAACTCTCGCCACAAGGAATATTTCGTGATCAAGGCTATCGTTACTGATATTGAGGGCACTACCAGCTCTATTCAATTTGTGCATGAGGTGCTGTTTCCCTACGCGACAAAAAAACTAGCTAATTTTATTCGTCAGCATCGAGGTGACTCTGCAGTCGAGACTCAATTAAGAGATGTCGCAGACCAAGCGGGACTCGATATCAACAACACCGAACAATTAATTACGCAGCTACTGCAATGGATTGCAGAAGATAAAAAAATAACAGCATTAAAGGCGCTGCAAGGTCTAGTTTGGGAACATGGCTATCGCAATGGCGACTATCTAGCGCATATCTACCCAGATGCACTGACAGAGCTTATCAACTGGCATAAGCAAGGCATTGACCTCTACGTATATTCTTCCGGTTCTATTCACGCCCAAAAGCTATTTTTTGGTTTTAATGAAGGCGGTGATTTACAGTATTTATTCAAGAATTACTTCGACACCACTAGTGGCCCCAAACGCGAGTCAGAGTCTTACCGCGCGATCCAAAAAGCAATCGGTATTGCCGCTAGAGAGATTTTGTTTTTATCAGATATTGTGGAAGAACTTAACGCCGCCAACGAGGCGGGTATGCACACTGCGTGGGTGCAGCGCGAGCCAGCACCGCTAATTCGTCATCCTCAGCATCAGTGCGTTAATAACTTTGCCGATATTCAAATACCGGATTAAGGTAATCCGGTATTCACTCCAAGGTCGCTTACTCGGCGGGGGTCAATCTCGATATTGATTCAATACTGCAATGGGTGGGCACGCCAGACGCCGGCACAATCACCTCATCGAATTTAGTCAGCACATTGTTTCGCGTTTCAAATAGCACCGTGTCAGTACTACTCAAACCACTACAGCGATTTTTCAAACTAATAAGATAATGCTCAGAAATACCATTGCTAAACATGAGGTGCTGGCTGTCTAAATACGTCCAGTCGGTGATTCGATAAGACTGAAGCTGAGTAATATTTTCGCCGGGCCGATAACCATATTCCGCTAAGCGTTCGTCTAAGCCCATTTTTTCGTCTTTTACATTACCGCAGGCCAGTAAAGAAAAACTCAGTAATATCAGCACGTTAAATTTTATAATTGCTGTGTTCATATCCACCTCCGGGGGGACGAGCGCAGCATTAACACTGCGTGAGTATCAGACATTTTTACTGCTATATGGTTCGTTGTTGTCGCTGGCGACAACAAGGCTTATTTCTGTGATTCGATACGCGTAGCGCGAAATAAATCCCGGCGAAAGGTTTTGCTACCTTCCCGAAAACGAACATGAATAAAACGCTCATCCAGCGAGGCGACAACGCCGCGACCAAATTTATTGTGCGCAAGTACATCGCCACTCGCAAAACTACCGCTGTGTTCAGGCAGCGGGACTCCCTCATTGGGACTGTCGATTAGCGCCAACACGTGGTCCACAAGTATCGCTGAAAAGTACAAGCGCTTACTGGCAAAATGCACTGTCACACCGTGCTCATCCATACCCATTACACGCCCGTCACCGTGCTGGCTATGACGAACCGAGGCACCAAATTCAAATTTATCTAACCACGATGCGCCAACAGTAAACTCCGCATCAACCGCCAAAGCCTCAAGATAACTGGAGGCAATCGGCGTCAACGGCAAACGCGGCGTTTTGATATGACGCTCTTTGGCCGTTAGCAGTGCACCAAGTTCGGTGGCCACAGGAATATTCATTTCATGCAGGAACGGGCTAGGCAGCAAATTCAATTCCGGCCGCAAACCGCCGTCCCAGCCGTGGCGGCAATCGATACCCGGCGCAAATAAATAGAGCGCATTGATGGCGCGGGTCATGGCCACATACATCAAGCGCCGCTCTGACTCGCGCTGCTCGTCATCTGCCCGGCGCCGGTTTCCCGCCTGATACGGCATATAATGCGCGCTTAAGCCCGGCAGTATAACGACCGGCCATTCCAAACCTTTGCTACGGTGCATGGTAGTAATAGTGACCGCATCTGTCAGTGGCGCATTGCGATTTGGTTCGGCGTCGGCAGCGCCTAAGCCCTCAACCAAACTAATGATCGCAGCGGGGTTTTGATCCCCTTGCATGCCGACAAAGCTCACAAATGCATTGACCGTCGCCGCCCTATTCTCTCCGTCCTCACTGCTGAGCGCATTGTCGCGAATAGATTGGAGTAAATCTAAGTCACTTAAAAACAGTGCCAGCCCTGGCCCAGCCGCACGAGATTTTGCTACTCGCTCAAAGGCGTCAGCCACACGCTGTAACCGCTGCTCTTGATACACCGACAAACTCGCCTCAGACATCTTTAAGGCCTTAAAGCCCTGCCCGCTGCTGAGCACTCGCTGAGCGTAGCCACGCAAAACTTCGTGTTTTATTTTCAGCTCGCAAAAACGTAGGCAATCGAATAATTGTTGTTCGCAGTCCGACGGACTCTGATCATAAAATTGCCCTGCCATAATACGCAGCAAAATCAGTAATACTTTGGTCTCTTGACGCTCTAATACTCGGCTTCCGCCGGTAATTCGATTAGGTATACCGCGCTGCAATAACTCCAACTCAACCGGTGCAGCCTGAGCCCAGGTTCGACATAAAAACACAATATCTCGGTAGGCTCTGCCGTTTGCGTGCTCCGCTAAACACACTTCTGCCAAAGAAAAACCGGCCGTGGTTTGCAAGCAAAGTTCAATCTTAGTGGCCGGCGCATTGTCAGCGCTGATACATAACACCGGCTCCCGTCGCTGGTTATGTGCAATAAGATGCGCTGCGGCTAGGGCTAAGGTATGCCCATAGCGAAAAGTACGCGACATTTGATAACTGCGATGCGGAAAACTTTCGCCAAAATGGCTGAGCATATACTCTGGCCGCGCACCGCGAAATTCATAAATACATTGATCGGCGTCACCCACCACCTGTAAACGCGCTCGCTCCCCAGCAAGGGTTTTCAGTAGAAAAAATTGAATGTCATTAATATCTTGGAACTCATCAACAACAAATAGCTCAACTCGGTTCGCAAGAAACTGTGCCAGCGACGGCTTCGCCACCAACGCGCTACAAGGGTCGTAAAGATAATCTGAAAAGGTCACTCTGGCGGCCGCCTTGCGCCATTTTTCAAACCGCGCAAAAGCCTCGATGAACAATTGATATTGATCCGGATAGCCGCCGGCAAAAAAGCTGGTTTCGGGGCTGTGTAAGCTCGACTTGGCTAAATCTACAAAACCCGCAAAAGCATCTAGCCATTGCTGCTGATCATCACGAATAGCTGCCCGCAGCGCCGAGGTACCTGCTGATGCCTGTAATGCACGCAACATTTCGATGCCAACCTGTGCGTCCCCAAGCGGAGTCGGATCAAATGCGGGTAAATGCCCCTCCTTCGCGAGTGCGATCGCTAGCGATCGTCCCATGGCATGAAAAGTCCTCACCGGAGGCAGCGTCAACAATGGATCAGCGGCAAGCTGTAGCTTACGGCTAAAATCTTCCTGAGCCGCTTTATTAAACATCACCACCCTAACCAGACGCGGATCCATACCCGACTTCAGACGCTCAAGTACATAGCGCACCATCGTTGTTGTTTTGCCCGCACCAGCAACCGCCGTCACGCGCGAGTGGCCGCCGGTATGGCGAGTAACTAATCGCTGTTCGTCTGTTAGCATAGTGGGAAAAATGAATACATCATGACCAGAGTTCTGTGATTTCGTCTGAAGGTGATTGGCGGAGAAGGATAGCAAGATTTAATGATTTTTTCCGAATTACCCTAAGCTCGCCTAATCCCGTTACTGACGTTTCGATATCACGTAGTCATTTGTTACAATTTAAGCCAAACTAGTGACTTATCTCTCAGTTCACCTTGGCGCTTACTCTTTTATGCCAAACCAAACATTAAGGAAGACCCTTGGGCAGACCATCTAAACCAATAATTTCAAAGGAGCTCGCCGCGCGTGCCGCCTTGACCGTCATTGACCAAGTCGGTGTAGATGGAATGAGCCTACAACAGGTTGCCAAAGAACTAGGGGTTAAAGCTCCGTCGCTTTATTACCATTTTAAAAACAAAGCAGAAATGCTTGCTGAAGTTGCCCGAATTATTTTAATCGACGCCTCGACTAACAAACCACACGTCGACTCAGACTGGCGCGAAGCCCAAATTGAGCTTGCCATTGCAACTCGCCGCTCAATACTGCGCCACCCTAGAGCAGCACCACTTATGCTGCAGTTTTTCCCCCGCCATCTTATGCTAAAACCCTATGATCACTGGAGCCATAAATTTGATGTGCCACCAGAGCTGCAATTACTGGTCATTGAGGGCATAGAGAAGCTGACCTTCGGCTCGGCACTGCTCGGCGCCATGAGCCGCGCAAACGGCACCCAACCAATGCCAGAGTTTGAAGCAGAGGACTACCCTCATCTGGATATCGCAATGCAAGCCAACACCCTAGATGAAGAAGGCATGTTTGTTGAAACCTTGCGCCGCTTTCTATCCTCGTTCTAAATCCCGACATCCGATTACAACAAAGGCGCCCTCACAGGCAAAGCATTAAGCAAAAGTCGGGATTTATCCGCAAAGCCACAAAAGCGGACATGCAGCCCCCCTATATCAACACGCAAGCCTTAAGTCCGAGTTAAAATATAAACGTAATATATTGCTCTTAGTACTTGCCCAGCGAGATTCTAGTCTTTGCTGGCATGGCATTAGGTAAGAGCGCGCGCCTTATTTAGCCAAAATTCGCTTAAGCGCCTGATCAATAATCTGTTCTCTTTCCTGCAACTTGTGCGGATGAGCAAGCAGCCCCTCGATCACGTAAATCAGTAATTTTGCATCCAGTTGCGCCTCGTCAAGGCACACCTCGGCGTTGACCAGCTCTGACACCGATAGTTGCTCTACCATCGTATGAAACTGTTCGTGCCAGACGTGCACTTTGGTGGAATGGTTTACGCGGGAGTGAACATCAGTCATCAATGAACCTGCGTTCTCAATTTGACCAATCAGTGTCAGCACCCTTGCTCTGAACGTGTGCTCGCGTAACGTGGCCATCTCGGCTATGGCTTGAGACACCACTCGATCTAGCACGGCAATCAGGACGTCGTCCTTGTTTTCGAAGTACCAATAAATAGTATTGGCGGCCACACCGGCGCTTCTGGCAATTTCAGCCATAGAAGTATTGTCGTAGCCCTTTTTCTTAAGTAGCTCCGTGGCTACAAGCTCGATCTCTTCCTTTTTAACCTTCGGTTCCAAGTGGCGTTTGTTGCGGGCCAAGGCAAGCTCCTGTGTGGCCGACTTATGGCCCGGTGCGTCTAGTTGTTGATTGGCATTCAAGGTACATGATATATTCTTGAATGTCATTCAAGAGGAGAGTAAGCGCAGGGCTTGCTTACACAAAGGTGCTTACACATGACTCAGTCGAACCGCCAAAAAGGCTTATTTACCCACCAGGAGACACGGTGCGCGGCAACACTGCATAAGCCCCAGAATGCAAACGCATCAGCCTATCCGACGATCCTAATCGTTCACGGATGGGGCGCTACCCAGCTAACGCTGATCACAAACTACATCGCCGCGTTTAACGATGCTGGATTTTGTGTCGTGACGTTTGATTACCCCGGCTGGGGAGACAGCGAGGGTCTCCCGCGTAATGTCATCAGTCCATGGCGGCGCGAAAAAGTTGTCGAGAGCGCGCTGGCATATACCAAGTCACTGCCTGATGTTGATGAGACGAATATAATTCTGTGGGGTAGTTCATTCGGTGGCGGGCATGTTGTAAGGATCGCCTCAGAACACCCGGAATTGCGCGGAGCCATTGCGCAGGTGCCCATGCTTGATGGCTTGCTCGCCGTCAGGTCCGTGCCCTTGGCTCGTATGCTGCGATTTGGCGTCGACATCCTGCTTGATCTGTTCAACCCCTTCAGCACCCGTTATGTACCAATTATCTCTGAGGCCGGTGGCTACTCATCGATGGATCGCGACGGAGCCTGGCGGGTGGAAGAATGGACAAGAGTCAACCTGACGCAACTTCATGACAACCGCGTCGCGGCCAGATCCTTGGCTGCGATGGCATTTTATCGCCCGTTCAAATACCTGCAGTCGATCCAGATTCCGACTCTGGTCATTGGCGCGACACGCGATACCGTCGCGCCATTTGATGAAGATAAAGTAAAGCGAATGTCTTCAGAGACTATTGAAATTCGCACCATCGATGCCAACCACTTTGACCCCTATCTCGAGCCTTGGTTTGAGGGGAATATCAAGCTACAGCTGGATTTTGTGAACAGAGTTATTGGGCGCTGAAACCCTATAGTTACGTGGAAAATGTTGTTGCGGCGCACAAGTATTTCTATAACGAATAGGCGTGGGATAAATATCTGGACGGTTGATAAGTCTGATCGTTTAATCTAAGAAGCTATTAAATCGTTCGCCCCTTGTAGACCGCAGTGCATTCTCGTTGATTGTCCATAGTGAGTTGCGAGCTCTGTATCCACAGTCTGGCCACAAGATGTCCGCTTTTACCAGCACCGGCTATTTATTTCGCAGCCACAGAACTGCAATACCATAAGGTTATTAGCGCCAATTACTATACAGCCTCCCGCTCGCTACCTCCCTTCAGCACCGCTGAGCACTAGAGCAAGTAATGGATTAAGCGGGAAACTGTTTGAGCCGAAGGCGAGTTTTTCCCGCGCCGTTACTTGTGAAGCGCGGAAGACAAAACGGCAGGATAGCCGTTTTGAACGCCCGCAGGGGCGGCCTTTAGGCCGAGGGGCAGGACGCCCCGAGTTAACTCGATGGCGTTTTTTGCCATCGACGGTGATGTAGGGTGCCTTTTTTCTTTGCTTACTTTATTTTTGGGTCAAGCAAAAAGACAAAGTTTTCTATTTGATCGCCGCTTTTTGGCGACCCGTAGGGTGAGGCACGGAGTGCCGAATAAAGTAAGTCGTCCAGGAGGACGAAAAAGTTGCTATCAGTTAAACGCCAAAATTGAGCCATGCCTGTGGCATTCGGGGTCAGAATAAAAATTTCAAACTTGAAAATTATTATCACGACATACTGCGAGCCCTAAAAACTAGTCGAGTATCCGGTATCTAAACAAAGGCATTCACTCCGCTCACCTGGATACCCGATCGGGATCGGGTATGACGAAACATTGCAGAATCGGCGCCATTACAAACGCAAGTATTGCTTACCGCAGTACTCTCGGCTTGTAAATCTCAACGTTGCCCCAGCCCCACATTGGAACTATTTCCAATCGCCGAGATCGATTAATGCGCAAGTAATAGCACTAAGTGCCACCGGGGGTGTTTTTGTCAAAAAATTCAAGTTGCTGGCTTGGCCTAATAGAGCCCAGACGTCTACGCGCCGCGAGCATCAACAGCGCTTTGCTTGTAATGGTAATGTGCGCATTGCTGTCCTCTTTGCCGGGGTGTACTTCATTACCGATAGAAGAAGAAAAGGTCGAGAATGAGCCTGAGCTAATCGTTGAAGAAACCCCCGCTGCCGTCATTGAGTCAGGCATTGCCTCTTATTATGGGAATAGACACCAAAATCAAAAGACCGCGAGCGGCGAGCGCTATCAGCATGAACTAAAAACTGCAGCACATAAAACGCTACCATTAGGCAGCTACGTTAAAGTAACAAATAAGAAGAACGGCCAAAGTGTGGTGGTTAAAATTAATGACCGTGGCCCCTTTGTAAGAGGCCGGGTTATTGATCTCTCGAAGTCCGCTTTTGCTGAGATCGGCAATACTTCATCAGGTTTAATCAAGGTCGATATCCAGGTAGTTGAGTAACTAGATTTTATTTCGCCCTCGCTGGACGACACCAATTCCAACCGCAAGCTGACAAGATAAGTCGAAGATCAAAGGCAATTACCTCACTCACAGGGTAGCCGACGTCGCGGGTATGGCAAAATACTAAAGAGTCGTCACGCAACTCATATTTGATAATGATTCTCATATGCCATACAATTTGCGTTCGTTAATCCGCACAGTATTCTTGCGCTTAACCACAAACCCACACCGAGCTCGAGACTTCCATGAATCATTTCAAACAATCATTGTCCTTGACGACATTCGCATTAATGGCCGCTAGCGGCAGCGGTATCGCGAAAGAATTCACCGAGGAAATGGTCGTCACTGCAAGTCGCTCAGAACGCCCTCTCAGTACGATTGCCAATACTGTCACGGTTATTAACGAACAAGAGCTCATCAAGCAAATGGGCGTTACCAGTGATATGTCCACCATACTCGGCAATCTTATTCCCAGCTTTGCGCCAAGCCGCCAAAAAATGACCAGCGCCGGAGAAAGTCTACGCGGCCGTAAGCCTTTATATCTAGTCGATGGCGTACCACAATCCAATCCCTTGCGAGACGGCGGTCGCGATGCTCACACCATCGATCCTCTGATGCTTGAACGAGTTGAAGTTATACACGGCGCCAATGCGATTCACGGTTTAGGCGCATCGGGCGGGATTATCAACTTAATCACCAAACGCCCCAGTGACACCACCGAGCAAAGCATACGTATAGAGTCCTTCTTCCAAGAAGAAGATCTCGGTGAAAGCTTAGGTTACGGCGTAAATTACAGCGCATCAGGTAGCTGGGATAATTTTGATGGTTTGGCAAGTATTGGTTACCGCGAGAGCGGCATAGGCTATGACGCCAATGGCGACATTATCGGTTTTGATAATGCGCAGGGCGACACCCTAGATTCTGATATGGCCAATGTCTTTTTGAAGCTGGGTTACAACTGGGCCGAACAACGTCTTGAAATGACGGTGAATCACTACGATATTTCAGGAAATAATGACTGGGTTGGGGTCGACGGCGACATCGATGCCGGTGTACCTACCACTGCAGAAAAAGGCAATGTGCAGGGTGAACCGGTCAGCAATGAAGTCACCCTACTGAGCTTTAATTACACCAACGAAAACTTTTTTGGTCATAAACTCCGCGCCCACGTATTTACTCAAGAGTTTGCCGCAACTTATGGTGGCAGTGTCGCAGCTACATTCCAAGACCCCGCCATTGGTGCATCAATATTTGATCAATCGCAAAATAACTCTGAGAAGCAAGGCATTAAAATTACCTTGATCAAAGATGAGGTCGCTGGCCTGCCCGTGAACTTAGTTTATGGCGTGGATATTTTTACCGACACCACCTACCAAAAATTAATAACCACTGGCCGTTACTGGGTTCCTAAAACCGAGTATGAAAATTACGCGCCCTTCCTACAAGTGGAGTATGTCGGCGTTCACGACCTCACACTCACCGCCGGTGTTCGCCAAGAAAACTCAGAATTAGCCGTCGGCGATTTCACCACCCTAGCGTCGTATAACGGCGGCCAATTTGTAAAAGGCGGCAATCCAGAGTTCGACGACACTCTATTCAATCTCGGCGCCACCTACAAAATCACTGACAACTGGCGGCTATTTGGTAATGCATCTGAAGGCTTTTCAATGGCCGATGTCGGCCGCGTACTGCGGGGCATAAACACCGCGAATCAAAGTGTCGAGACCTTCTTAGACCTTGAGCCGATTATCACCGACAACACCGAAATTGGTGCGGAGTACACCAATCACAGCTTTCAAGCACAGCTTAGCTACTACCAGTCTGACTCGGATTTTGGTCAACGCCTAGAAGCCAATGCCGACGGAATTTATACCGTTAAACGCGAAAAAACAGAAATCAGCGGCATCGAATTCCGAACCACGTGGTTTGCCAGTGAAGTCGACACCTTAAACCTGCGCCTCGCACGTCAAGAAGGCGAATACGATTCTGACGCCGACGGCAAAGTAGATACCGACATGGCCGGCGCCAATATCGGCCCCAACCGAGCCAACGTAAGCTGGGATCGTGAATGGACCGACAAACTCAACACGCGCCTGCAACTTAGCCACGTTCAAAGCCGCAGTTTTAAAAATAGCAGCGGCCAAACCACAACCAAGTTCAAAGGCTATACCACCATAGACACCAACTTAGATTATGCCGCTAGCTTTGGCACTATTAGCCTAGGCGTGCAAAACCTGAGTAACGAAGACTATTTCACTTACTATTCGCAAACCACAGGTTCAGATACGCGGAATTTTAAAGGCTTAGGTCGCAGTGTTAGCCTGTCCTTTGCGAAACAGTTTTAATCGTCGCCATTCAGTATTAGGCCATGCGTAGAATCTTACTAAAGCTACATAAGTACGCCGGACTGATCTTTGGCGTACTGCTTAGCCTGATTGGTATTAGCGGTAGCTTGCTGGTTTTTGATCACGCCATTGACGAAGCACTAACGCCAGCGCTGCGCAGTGATCCACAGGCTAAGATTGCAAGCTTTGACGCCGTTATTACCTCTGCAAAAAGCGCCATGCCTCGCGACGCTACCCTCAGCCGACTTTACTTATCACGCGCACCAGGTAGCCCACACATCGCTCGCTTTCCCAGTGCCGGCAAAGATGGCAAAGCGATAGAAATTAGTGTTGCACCCGACACTGCCGAGGTCGTTGCGGTACGGATTTGGGGCAATTACCCCATGACCTGGCTTTACAGTTTTCACCACAGTCTTACCGCTGGGCAAACGGGGAAATACATCGTGGGGGCGATGGGCATTACACTGTTATTCTTTAGCCTCAGTGGCATTGTGATCTGGTGGCCCCGCCGTGGACAATGGCGCAACGCCTTACGTGTTAACCGCCATCAAGGTTCAGTACGACTAAACTACGATCTCCACAAATTCATTGGCATCGTATTCTCAGTACTACTTGGCCTATCCGCATTTACTGGAATCGGTCTAATTTTTCACGGCCCAATGGAAGCGGCCGTGAATTTTGTTAGCCCCGTCATCGAGCTTCCGTCGCCCAACTCAACACCCAGCGATACTTCTCAAACCACGCCTATAAGCGCAGATACCGCCGTCAAAAACGCCGAGTCCATTTTCCCCGGTGCGGTGTTAAAAAGAATTTACCTACCCGCGAGCCCCACTGCCAGCTATCAATTGTTATTTGCCCAAACCGACGAGGCATGGACAAACTACGGCGCCAGTAAAGTATGGGTTGATCAATATAGCGGCGAAATATTAGCAAGCTGGAATCCCTTGACCGCACCCGCTGGCAATAGCTTTTTGATTTGGCAATTCCCCTTGCACAGCGGCGATGCCTTAGGTCTTGGCGGGCGCTGGCTGTTGTTGCTAGCCGGCATCGCTCCCACCATTCTATTTGGCAGCGGTCTCTATCTTTGGTGGAAGAAACGCCAACGACGAGTCAATAATCAACGTCGCAACCAACAAAGACCGTGAGTACGTAAAAGCGTACCCGCGCCGAGCATAAGCTGGATTCTGTCTGCCACCAAACCCTCTTCAACACCATTGAGTACTACAGTAAGTGACGGGGTAAGCGGGGAAATATTGTCGAACGTCAGATGTCTGGCGTAAAGGCAATCGCTCCGCTCATCTGGATACCCGATCGGGGTCGGGTATGACGAGGTTTTTGGTAAGCTTTTATCGCTTCGCGGATGGCAAAGTGCTTATGAGTCACCAATAAAAGCTAAAAAACACCCACCTTCGTCATCCCCAACTTGATAGCGGATCCATAACCCTCGAGCTCTGAGCTACGCCGCACTTCGTAAAAGCAAACACATTCGCTGCTCGTCTGGACACCCGATCGAGGTCGAGTATGACGAAAGACTAATGCATCCTCGGCCCTACGAACGACATAGCTTTTATAAGTATCGCAGCTTAGGCCAACGTCCCTTCAGCGCCGCTGAGCACTGGAGCAAGTGACGGGGTAAGTGGGAAAATTATGTCGGAGGTCGGACGCCAGATGTCTGACGTAAAGGCATTCGCTCCGCTCACCTGGATACCCGATCGGGGTCGGGTATGACGAGGTTTTTGATGTGTATCCACAAACGTCGGACGTCTGGCGCCTAAAGTCGGAAGCTAAAATCTCGCTGAGATTACATCCACCATCATCACCCTCAGCTTTCCATCCTCGTCATTCCCAACTATCCACCCTTGTCATTCCCAACACCCTCCTTCGTCATCCCCAACTTGATTGGGGATCCATAACCCTCGAGCTCTGAGCTACGCCGCACTTCTTAAAAGCAAACACATTCGCCGCTGTACCTGGATACCCGATCGGGGTCGGGTATGACAAAATACCAGAGCCGCCCTCAATAACAACGACCGCTGAATAATGCTAAACTTGCGACCCGCAGCAAAGCAGTTCAAGTAAAGCCCGGCTATGAACAATTCCAAATTATCATCCCTCAGCGCCGAGTCATCCTTGTTTGGGCTGGTGCCCTTATCGCTATACATTCACGTTCCTTGGTGTGTGCGCAAATGCCCTTACTGTGACTTTAATTCCCATGAGCAAAATGGCGAGCTGCCAGAGCAGGCTTATATCGAGACGATGTTAGAAGACCTCGATCAGGATTTAGGGTTTATTCAAAATCGCGAATTACAGAGTATTTTTATCGGCGGTGGCACACCGAGTTTATTTACTCCGAACGCTTACCAAACATTGTTTGCCGAATTGCGTAAGCGACTTAACTTCGCGCGCGATATTGAGATTACTCTAGAAGCTAACCCCGGCACCGTTGAGCAAGCCCGCTTTGACGGTTATCGGCAAGTGGGTATCAACCGACTTTCTATTGGCGTGCAGAGTTTTGATCCGGTGCAGCTCAAAAAGCTGGGCAGAATACACAATAGTGACGACGCCTTACGCGCCATCGCCTGCGCGCAAAATGCGGGCTTCGATAATTTTAATGTCGATCTAATGCACGGTCTAAACGATCAAACCCAAGAAGATGCTTTGCGTGATTTAGACATAGCCATAAATGCAGGTGCACCGCATATAAGTTGGTATCAACTTACTATTGAACCCAATACCGAGTTCTTTAAACGCCCGCCAACATTGCCCGTAGAAACTGAGATGCACCGTATTCAAAGTGCGGGCTTTAATACCCTCTCGGAATCCACATTTGAGCGCTACGAAGTCTCTGCATTCGCCAAGTCCGGCCATCAATCACGCCACAATCTTAACTATTGGCAGTTTGGCGACTATCTCGCGATTGGTGCTGGCGCTCATGGCAAAATCACCCAAGCGCAGGGCGATGTTATTCGCTATCAAAAAACCCGCAAGCCGGAAGATTATTTAAGCCGCGCGCCGTCTCGAACAAGTAAAACCGAAACCATCGCGCAGGCAGATTTACCCCTAGAATTTATGATGAATGCACTACGTTTACAGCAGGGATTTTCAGCCGCCTTGTTTACCGCTCGCACGGGCCTTCCGTGGTCAGCCATTGCAGACAAACTTGGGCGCTTTATCGCTGATGGTCTGATTGAATACCAGGACAATAATTACTCACCCACTGCCAGAGGCTACGATATGCTCGACAGTATGTTAGCCGAGTTTTTGCCAGAATAGCGCCATCATTCATCAAGCGGCTTAAACATAGCAAACCGCGCCGCCATCTATACGGATATTCTGGCCGTTGATAAAGCCCGCCAGATCACTGCAAATAAAAGCAACCAGATCCGCCACTTCCTGCCGCTCGGCAATGCGGCCGCTGGGATTAGGATATTCCGTTTCGACAATTTTTTTCACGATCTCATTCCAGTCGTCACCCCAGCCTTTTTTCTCTGCGCGCTTACGAAAACCCGCCTCTAATTCCGCTGTGCGAATATAACCGGGGGAAATTGTATTTACGGTAATTCCCGTATGAGCTAGCTCTTTTGCTAGGCTAACACCCATCGTCGCCAAGGCACCTTTAGATGCATAGTAATGCGGCATAATATTATTGGGTTGATGACTACCAATGGTGCCTAACTGCACTATTCGACCCCATCCGTTGTCGCGCATCGCGGGGCTAAACCCCTTAATCAATCGCACTGCCGACAGCACATTTTTCTGATACATATCCAGCCAATCGTCAGATTCACTTAGCAACCACTTACCGGCAGTCGCCGTACCGTAGTTGTTCACCAGTATGTCTATATCGCCCACTGCCGCCTGGGTTTGCGCCAAGACCTGCTCACAGCCAGAGTCAGTCGCGATATCTCCCCACACCGAATACGTAGATTCAATGCCTGCGGCCGCAGCCTTATCATTGCTATGAAAGACAATTGTCGCGCCTTCTCTCGCCAAAGTGTGGGCAATAATCTCGCCCGTACCGCGATTACTTCCAGTCACTAATGCCGTTTTATTCTGTAATTTAAGATCCATACCAACACACCGCTTGTTTCAATTCTGAGGGCCAGCTTAGCCATAAGCATGGTCGCACACCGCTACTCTGTGGCAAAATCTCAAGATTAGCTATTTTACGCAACCATCACGCAATAATAACGACGAGGCCTCACCATGAATTTCTGCCCCCAATGTGCCAGCCCCATTGCCGAAAGATTAATCGATGGCGAAATTCGCAAAGGCTGCCCAGATCCCGCCTGTGGGTTTGTACTGTGGAATAATCCAGTGCCGGTGGTTGCGATGATTGTTGAGGTCGAGGGCGGTGTGGTGATGGCCCATAACGTGAGCTGGCCAAAAAGTTTCTACTCCATTATTACTGGCTTTTTAGAAGCGGGTGAAGATCCCGGGGAATGTGCGCGCCGCGAAACCATGGAAGAGCTCAACCTTCACGCGCTAGAAACCTCACTGGTCGGCGTTTACCCCTTTGCCCAGCAAAATCAGGTCATCATTGCGTATCACGTCAAAGCAGCTGGTGAAGTTAAACTTAACCACGAATTAGACGATTATAAAATTGTGCCGGTAGCCGAGATTAAGCCCTGGCCAATGGGCACGGGACTCGCACTAACAGATTGGATAAAAACACAAATCGGCGGTTAATCTTAATCTGTACTTATGCATGGCGACATAGGAGCCCCGACACTTCGGGAGTTCCTATCGAAATTTAATTATTTATTCTCTCGAAGCGTAATAGCGGGTGCCATATCAACACTGCCATCCTCTTCTAAAATACCAACATTCTCGCCAGTAGAATCAATCACTATCGCCACTACTTCTTGAAACAATGGTCTTCGGATAATATGGAGCCGCCAGCCAAAGCCTTCTATTTGGCGCAGCGCCAGAAGCTGCATTTCGTTTAGCATCTCCGCGGCATTATCCGGTACAGACACCTCGCCTTTTCGCTTGTCGTTCTCCATAGCAGCTACCTTATTCAAGTAAATCATTTAAAGGTGGAATGATTTTCCGCATCGTTCCTGAAAATAAGGGCGAAACAATTCCCACTTCGCGGCGACGGCAATATCAGCAAGATCCTCTATATCGCCGTCTATTTTTTGCCCAGCTTATCTTCACGGGCTTCCTCTATGACCTCATCCTCTTTACCACTTCGATCACGGGCGGCCTCTAATTTGGCATTTTCTCTTGCCTGTTCAAGCTCTTCCGTTAATGCAGACAATTCTTCTTTTATGGCCTCGCGGTCAATATCTTCCTCGCCTTCTTCCACTTCTATTTTTAACTTTTCTTTTAGTTTTTTAATTTTGGCTTCTAGGTTTTCAACAGCGCTGGCAACCTCGGCTTTGCTGAATAAAAGTTCTTCAGCGCGACCCTTTTTGTCCTCTTCTGGTTGCATGATTTTTTTGCGTTTGGGAATAAATTTAAGTTCTGGCGGCAAGGGCCGCTGATTCATAAAGCTTGGCGACACAATTTCTATGCCGGCGTCGTGCAGGGCGTCTAACATTTTGCCGCGCAGACGCGAGCGCGCACTGACGAGTAGAGCTGCTTCCTGCAACCAACCATTGGCGCGGTAGTTAACAGAATAATCACCCAAATTGCGGATTTGCACAAAGCCGTCACCCAGTTCAGCAGCCTCAATGGCTTTTAGTAACGCGGTTTCAATATCACGCCTATCAACGTCGTAACCCAGTGAGACTTCTGCCGACACTACCGTGCCAGACGAGCGCACTACGTTATAAGGTTCTTGCACTAATAATAGGTTCGGCACGGTCACCAGTTCACTGGTTTCGTTCTGAAATTCTACGTGTAGTAAGCCGCGCTGCGAGACTCGGCCAAGCTCATTGCGAAACTCAATATAATCGCCGGCGCGAAAACTATTCACCGTGCGCAGCATGAATCCCGCCATTAAGTTACCCATAACCGAGGTCGACGACAGCGCGATTGCCGCACTAAGTAATAGGCCAACTAGGCTCAGTAACTGGCCGCGCAGTTCGCTGTCCATCGGAAAGGTACTGATACCCAATAACAGGCCACTCAGGCGAAATGCGAGTTTGGTGCCCTGTTCCCGATAACGGGTGTCTGCGCCATGATCTTTTTGTACTGCAAAAATTTTGCGAGTAAACATCCAAACGCCAAATAAAAGCACCATCAGTACTGCAAACGGTCCCCACTCGCCAAGCCAATCCGGCGCGACGCTATTCACTGCGTCTAATGCTTCATCCATTATTTAACTCCGCAACTAATTTGTTTTTATGTGATGACCGAGATCACTAACAGAATTGACCCCCGTTCAAACAAGGTAGATCATTTACTTACTATACGCAGATTAGCGCATAAGCGACGCAAATTCCCCGCGTTTTACATCATGCGGGGCTGCCGCACGCTGTGTTAAACTGGCGCACTTTACACTCTATGTAAGCCTAGGCTTGGCGACGGCCCTACGAGGATTATTTATGCCTGTTTATCGTTCTAAAACCACCACCGCAGGCCGCAATATGGCGGGTGCCCGCGCTTTGTGGCGCGCCACTGGCATGAAAGACGGCGACTTTGAAAAGCCGATTATTGCCGTGGTTAACTCTTTCACCCAGTTTGTTCCCGGCCACGTCCATCTGAAAGACATGGGGCAATTAGTTGCCCGTGAAATTGAAGCCGCTGGTGGCGTTGCCAAAGAATTTAATACCATCGCCGTGGATGACGGTATCGCCATGGGCCATGACGGCATGCTGTACAGCTTGCC
Source organism: Zhongshania sp. (assembly GCA_018066965.1). GTDB lineage: Bacteria > Pseudomonadota > Gammaproteobacteria > Pseudomonadales > Spongiibacteraceae > Spongiibacter. Next base: position 42,180 of record JAGPVP010000005.1, read on the forward strand.
CAGCCGAGACATTATCGCCGACTCCGTGGAATACATGGTCAACGCCCACTGCGCCGATGCCATGGTATGTATTTCTAACTGCGACAAAATCACCCCCGGCATGTTAATGGCCGCACTGCGCCTGAATATCCCCGTGGTATTCGTGTCTGGCGGGCCAATGGAAGCCGGCAAAACCAAGCTGTCTGAGCACAAGCTCGACTTGGTCGATGCCATGGTTATCGCTGTAGATGACACCGCCTCTGACGAAAAAGTCGCTGAATACGAGCGCTCTGCCTGCCCAACCTGCGGCTCTTGCTCTGGTATGTTCACCGCCAACTCGATGAACTGCCTGACTGAAGCTCTGGGGCTTTCACTGCCAGGCAACGGTTCTATGTTGGCCACCCACGCCGATCGCAAGAAATTATTCTTGGAAGCCGGTCGCCGTATCGTCGAGATCGCCAAACGCTATTACGAAGAAGACGATGACAGCGTGCTGCCACGCAGTATCGCCTCGTATAACGCCTTTAAAAACGCGATGGCCTTGGATATCGCCATGGGCGGATCAACCAATACCATTTTGCACTTACTAGCGGCGGCTCAAGAAGCCGAACTCGATTTCACCCTTAAAGATATCGACAAGCTATCTCGTGAAATACCGCAGCTGTGTAAAGTGGCCCCGAATACGCCGCTATACCATATGGAAGACGTACACCGTGCAGGTGGTGTTTTCGCTATTCTTGGCGAGCTTGATCGCGCCGGCTTACTCGAAACAGACCTTCCCACCGTACACGCCAGTACCATGGGCGCGGCAGTGGCCCAGTGGGACATCATGACCACTGACAACGACGCCGTGAAAAACTTCTTTAAAGCTGGCCCCGCCGGTATTCCAACCCAAACGGCCTTTAGCCAAGACACGCGCTGGGGCTCACTCGACGCCGATCGTGAAGGTGGTTGCATCCGTAATATAGAACACGCCTTTTCTTTAGAAGGTGGCCTAGCGGTTCTGTACGGCAATATTGCTGAAGACGGCTGTGTAGTAAAAACCTCTGGCGTTGATGAGAGCATTCTGGTGTTTGAAGGCCCCGCGCATATCTGCGAGAGCCAAGAAGGCGCCGTTGATGACATTCTTCACGACCGTGTTAAGGCCGGTGATGTTGTTATTGTGCGTTACGAAGGCCCCAAAGGCGGCCCCGGCATGCAAGAGATGCTTTACCCAACCAGCTATATTAAATCTAAAGGCTTGGGCAAAGTGTGTGCATTACTTACTGACGGTCGTTTCTCCGGCGGCACCTCTGGTTTATCTATCGGCCACGCCTCGCCAGAAGCTGCAGCCGGCGGCGCCATTGGCTTGGTAGAGCAAGGCGATATTATTCGCATCGACATACCGAATCGCAGTATTAATGTGCTGATAGACGAAGGCGAACTCAACAAACGCCGCAAGGCGATGGACGCCAAAGGCGCCGATGGCTGGAAGCCGGTGAAAGAGCGCCCACGGAAAGTATCTGCGGCCTTAAAAGCCTACGCCAAAATGGTCACCAGTGCTGACACTGGCGCAGTGCGGGATATAAGCCAGCTTTAAGCTGGCGGTTTAGACACAAAAAAGGGGCCAAACGGCCCCTTCAAATTTGGCATTGTCTTCACGCAACAGAAGACTGTACCTGTCCCAACATCTTTTTGCGCTCTAAACAAAAAGATCTGTAGTAACAATATAGTCCAATCTCAGCATTGCGTAGATAGGCAATTACCCTTAATTTTTATAGTAGTATTGCGCCCATCACGTCGCGCTTGGCGCCAACTCACCACAGTGCCAACAATAGTCAAAACTCGAGGCGTTCTCTTCTGTGCAGCCCGCGCAAACCCAAACAAACTCTGGCTCGCTATTTAACTTCTTTAATAGCGACTCTGCGCGCTCAATATGTTTTTCATCAATCCACAGCTCTGGCCACACTTCCGTAAACGCCAAACTACCAGAGGCGCCACCCGCGTAAACGTTGCGCAATTCGCCCACAATATCCTCAGCCTGCAGCTGGTTCTGCACATGCACAACCAGCATGATATTGGGGTCAGTAAATATCTTTTCCACTTACGGCTCCAAGGCTTATGGCCTGACTGGGCGCACATCCACATCGTTTAAGTGTTCATCAAAAGCATCGGTCAGCAAACAGTCGTAACGCCGCTCATCGTACTCAGCTAAACGCGCTGCCTGCTCCTCACTAAACAGACCTTCGCTAACCGCCAACTGTAATTTGGCAGCCATTGTCTCGCCCGGTAAGCGACCCCGATGATCGTGCTCAAGAAACGCGTCGTAGTCCTGGTCAATTTCAGTTAGCAATTGAAACGCACGATGAATACGGCCCTGCGCATCTAAGTCATTGTCACTGACGTGCACCGCCTCCGCCAGTAAAGTACGCACGGGGTTGGGGGCCATAATCATATCGCCCAAGGCGCGAATATCATTATCTGACACTTTAAAATTAGGCATGCCCCAAGGAAAGAACAGAACTCGCAATACACTACCCAGCCAGCGTTGCGGCATATTGTGATAAAACCCCAGCAAGGCAGTATTCACCGCCGTAAAGCTTCGTTTTAAGGCAAACTGTGCGTGTAGCGTATTTGCTTCGCTAGCAGGTTGATGGTCATGAAATTTTAGAATGGCGCAGGCAATAACCAGCTGGCTGTGAACATCACCGAGGCGCGCCGACAGTAGTTCTCGACGCTTAATATCACCGCCAAGCAGTAACAAAGCAAAATCCGCGGTCGCGGCAAACACAGCGCTATAGCGGTCTATCACCGGATACCACTGCGCCGACAACTCACTGTTGCCGCAGTGAGGTTTAGATAATTTACCTGCCGTTAAGCCCTTTAGGAATCCGTGGCTAAAGACACCCGCGGTATGTGCTAAATGACCACTCAGCAGGCCATCAAACCGTTCAAGCGCGCCGTCGCTCTCGTCAGACAAGGCTTCAAGCTCATCGGCCAAATACGGATGGCAACGCATCGCCCCCTGACCAAAAATAATCATCGAGCGGGTGAGAATATTGGCGCCTTCTACGGTAATCGCGATGGGAATGGTCTGGTATACCAAGGCCATAAAATTGCGCGGGCCCATTTGAATGGCGCGCCCACCAAGTATATCCATGCTGTGATTAACCAGCCCACGCATAGTTTCAGTTGCATGATATTTAGCCATTGCGGTTAGCACCGACGGCGCGCCATCGGCCAGCGCGCGGGTTACTAAAGCGCGGTAGGCCTCTAGCATATAGGCGCCGGCAGCAATTTCAGCGCTGGCTTCTTGAACACCCTCAAACTTACCCACCGAGATCCCAAACTGGCGGCGAATGCGTGCAAAGGCACCGACCATTAAATAGCTCATTTCGCCACCGGCGGTAGACAGTGCGGGTAATGAAATACCCCGCCCCGCGCCCAAACACTCCACCAGCATCATCCAGCCTTGACCAATATATTCCTGCCCGCCGATTAACATCGACATGGGAATAAAAACATCCACCCCCGTGATGGGGCCATTCATGAATGCAGAGCCAGGATAGTGACGACGACCAATTTCCACCCCCGCCAAATCCGCTGGCACTAGGGCGCAGGTAATGCCGCGCTCAACCTCGTCACCAATTAAGCCATCTGGGTCACTCAGGCGGAACGCTAAACCCACCACGGTGGCAATCGGCGCCAGCGTGATCCAACGTTTTGAGAAGTTAAGCTTTACGCCTAAGACTTTCTCACCCTTAAATTCCTGCTCACACACCACACCGGTATCGGGAATCGCGCCCGCATCTGAGCCCGCTTCTGGGCTGGTTAAACCAAAGCAGGGTAACTCTTGCCCTTTCGCCAAACGCGCCAGCCAAAAGTCTTTTTGCTCCGTCGTGCCGTACTTCATCAGCAACTCACCGGGCCCTAGAGAGTTAGGCACCATCACACTGACCGCTGCCACTGTAGAGCGACTCGCGATTTTGCTCACCACGCGGCTTTGGGCGTAAGGCGTAAATTCGAGGCCGCCGTAAGCGCGGGGAATAATCAAGCCGAGAAAGCCCTTATCTTTAATGAATTGCCAAACCGCCGGGGAAAGATCTTTATCGTGATGGTGAATTTGCCACTCATCGAGCATCTCGCATAGTTCTGCGGTTTCATTGTCGATAAAGGCCTGCTCTGCTTCGCTAAGTGATGAAAGTTCGATTTTCTCAAACTTAGACCAATCTGGCTGACCAGAAAACACGTCTTTTTCCCACCACGTGGTACCAGCGTCTAGCGCTTCACGCTCGGTGCTACTCATGCCGGGCATCATTTTTTTCAAGGCATTTTTTGCCGGTGCGCTAACAAATTTAATACGCAGACTATCGACAAGAATCACCGCCAATACCGCCAGTACCACTAACAACACAAGGGGATGAACAAAAAATTCGCTACAGGTTCCGGCTAGTAACCACGCAGCAACAAACACCGCGCAGCCGCTACGACGAGACAAATGAAAATAAAAGATAAACGCGGTGACAATAATTATTGCAAGAAATGCTAGTAGGCCAATCATAGTACCCTCTCTGAGCTGTTGTCGTTTGCGAGGCAAACACTAGATCAGTGAATGTGACTCATCATGCTACGCCCTAGCTGCGACGATTGCATTACCGCATCTAAGCAGCCAAGCAAAATACGTAAAGGTGTTGTTACATGGACACCGCGGGTAGCGAAAATCTTCAATTTTGCTTTTGTTATTTCAATATGTGGACTGAATGGACGATGTCGGCCACACTCTCTCTTTATATCTAATTTGAAATAATATCGGGATTACTGACATGAACTCCTCAGTCGTTATTAGCGGGGTGGGCCTATGGACTCCAGAAAATAGCATTAGCAACGAAGAACTAGTCGAAAGTTACAACGCTTGGGCGGAGTATTTTAACCAGCAAAACCAAGCAGCCATTGAAGCGGGAGAAATAGACGCTAAACCACCCTCCACTCCAGCCTTTATTGAAAAGGCATCCGGAATAAAAAGCCGCTATGTCTACTCTAAAGAAGGCGTTTTAGATATCCATCGCATGCGTCCGCTGCTTGAAATACGCGACGACGGGCAAGTCTCTCATCAAGCAGAAATGGCCATTGCCGCAGCAAAAAAAGCACTCACTGCCGCAAACAAAACCGCCGCTGATATTGATATGGTTATTGTGTCCTGCGCCTATACTCAGCGCTCATACCCTGCCATTGCCATCGAAGTACAAGCCGCTTTAGGAATTGAAGGGTTTGGATTTGATATGTTAGTCGCCTGCTCTGCGGCCACCTTTGGCCTAGAACGGGCGGTTGACGCAATAAAGTGCGGTACCTCCAAGGGTGTATTGGTCATAAATCCTGAGCTTACCTCTCCACAAGTGAATTTCATGGACAGGGACTCACACTTTATCTTTGGTGATGTAGCAACCGCCGTGGTGGTAGAAAGTAGTGAATCCTGCACGTCTGCCCACGCCTTTGATGTTGTAAGCACCAAATGTGTGACCTCATACTCCAATAATATTCGCTCGAACTTTGGCTACACCACTCGCGCGACTGACGAAGACCCGTATGCGGCGGACAAACTATTTCATCAGAATGGTCGCAAAGTATTTAAAGAAGTGTGCCCCATGGCCGCTGACCACATTGAAACTCATTTGCGCAGCAACGGCATTCAAGTCGCTGATTTAAAGCGCTGGTGGCTACATCAAGCCAATATCAATATGAATCTTTTGATCAGCAAGCGATTATTAGGCCGTGATGCCACCCTTGAAGAAGCCCCAATTGTGCTCGACGAGTATGCCAATACCGCCTCAGCGGGTTCTATTATTGCGTTTGCTAAACACCATGAGGATTTAGCCGCCGGCGATATTGGCGTAATTTGCTCATTTGGCGCCGGTTACTCTATCGGCAGTCTCATACTTAAAAAGCGCTAACCGCTTTGATGACCCTCTCGCGGTAGGGTCATCAGCCACACCGCCAACACTAATGTCACTTGTTATCAGCCAATGCCTTTCGCCATGCGGCGAGCATGGTGTCACGCTGATCTTCGCTGACCGCAGCTCGCCCCAGCCACACACTAAGAATAATCGCCGCCGACTCTGGCGATTCAATGGTTCCCAGTGGCTTGTCGTTCAGATATAAACCCAAACCACTTTTGGGTACCCAGCTTAGGCGGTAGTGATCGCCTTTTTCGACCGGTAAATACCAACTGCTAAATCGGGCAATATCTTCAGATACTGGCGCCAGCTCTTTCTCACTAAAGGCGCCGTCCAGTGCTTTATGAGTCATTTTCTGAAACCGTTCCGCCGACACACCCACTTTATATTCGATAATAACTTGCTTGGCGTATCTCGGGTCTAAAATATCAGCGTTTTCCGGCAGCGCTTGCTCAGGATCAACTTGCAGCTGAGTAAATGTCAGATCCTTCCACAGCAAGGTGTAGGTTTCACTACTCACTGTGCGCCAATCGGTGGCGGATGCCACGCCGCTAAGCACTAGTAAGATCATCACCAATAGACTGCGCAGCCACACTGGCATCGCCATTTTCTTATTCCGATTCATATTCCTGCCTTTTTTCAATCCATGCCACGGGCGTGCGCCCAAGCATAAAGAACACCAGTAATTTCAACACCACGGGGGCGACCACATAGACAGCCGTAATCGCCCATACCGGCGGTACCTTGATATCAACTTGGCTACCTAACCACAAATACGACACGCCCACAGCTAAACCCATGGCAGCCTTACTCAACATACTCCACAGGGCGAACATTCGCGCACCAAGTGCCGCGCCGCCCTGCTCTTGCGACAAGGCTTGCGCCAAACCCGTTTGCATCGCAGACGGTAAGGCTTGGTCTGCCCCCAAGGCGAGGCCGGTACCAACACTAATGGCGATAAACCAAGCCACATCGCCGTCGCCAAGCAAGGCCGCAAAGCTAAAAAGTATTGCCGAGCTACACAGGCCAATTCGCCATGATTTTAAATCGCCAATCTTTCTTGCCAAAAAATACCAGAACGGCACGCCGATCAATCCGGCCAAAAAATAGCTCAGCAATGCCAAGGGCACCGCGTCTTCGGCATCTAAAACTTCGCGCATAAATAGTAGTAACACCGTACCGGGAATCGCGTTGGCCAACATATTTACAAACCAAGGTAGCGCGAGGCTCCGCACTCGGCTGTCAGCCAATATCACTTTAAAACTCAAGGTTTTATCGACTACGTCTGCCGCGCCTTGACCGCCCTGTAAACAAACTGCGAGCAATAATACGAGCAATAGCGCCGCCAACGCCCAAGGCAGCGCAGACGGCGCTAAGATGGCGGGCACTAACATGGCCATTAGAGTGCCAAGCAACAACATCGCCTCACGACTACTGTTATAGCGCAGGCGATCAATATTGCGTCGGGAGAGGTTCACAGGCAAGGCCAACCAAGGTACAGTAACACCCGTCCAACCCAGCATGAGTAATACGAGTACAAGGCCTAGCAGTAGCGGCGGCCATGGGTGGGGGATTAACGTTAATGCCAAGGCGCTACCGGCAATAAGTGCCCATGCACCCAGCCATAGCAAGCGATGACTACCACGACGATCAACCCACGCGCCAACCGGCAGGTCACTAACAACATCGCTGATTCGCGCCAGAAAGAAAATAGCCCCGACTAGGGCATAGCCATAACCACCTTGCTCAGCCAGCCACAGCGGAGCATATATATAGAAAGGAAGACCTAGAGCAGCCAGCGGTAATCCCGGCAATGCATAACGAACAAATCGCCAATATTGGAAAGGACTCCGCATACACACTCCGTAGCGGCCAAGGAAGGCCCATTACAGACCAACATAAAGTGATCTGATTAAGGGCGGTATACGTAATAATTAGACTGTGAGATCACTGATAATTCTATGCAAACACTAACACCAAGCGCGCCCCTCAATATTGCCGTCATAGGCTCAGGAATTGCTGGCTTAAGCAGCGCCTGGCTGCTTAGCAAAAATCATAAGGTCACCTTGTTTGAGCAAGACTCACGCTTGGGCGGTCACACCAATACTGTTGATGTTATGACCAGCGCCGGCACCATTGCCGTCGACACCGGTTTTATTGTTTTCAATGAGCGCTGTTACCCCAATTTAGTCGCCTTATTTAATGAGCTAGGCGTGCGCTATCAAGGCACCGATATGTCCTTTGGCGTATCACTCGATAAAGGCCGCTTGGAATACAGCGGCTCAAATTCAATATCTACCCTATTTGCCCAAAAGCGCAATTTATTCCGGCCGCGTTTTTGGGGCATGATTCGAGACCTACTGCGTTTTTACAAACAGAGCGCAGCTTGGATGGAATCCCTACCCGACGATTTATCACTAGGTGAATTACTCAAACGCGAGAAATTTGGCCCCGGCTTTTGTGAAGACCACTTGCTGCCTATGGGCGCAGCAATATGGTCGACCCCTGTCGAAAAGTTTATGGCTTATCCAGCCAAAACCTTTCTGCGTTTTTGCGACAACCACGGCCTATTACAAGTAAACGAGCGGCCGCAATGGCAAACCGTTATTGGCGGTTCCCGCGAATATGTTAAACGTATCAGCAACTCCTTTAACGGAGACATTCGCTTAAATTGCGGCATTAGCAAGGTACATCGCTTCCCTGACCATGTGGTACTCACAGACAACAAGGGTGACAAACACCGCTTTGACCACGTCGTTATGGCCAGTCACGCCGACCAATCGCTGGCCATGCTGGACGATGCCAGTGCTGACGAAAAGCGCCTGCTCGGCGCCTTTGCCTACGAACAAAATAACGCCGTGCTACACCGCGATGAAAGGCTGATGCCGGTCTTAGGTGAAGTGTGGTCAAGCTGGAATTACCTGGCAGACAGCAAGCAACAAGGTAGCAAAGTGTCGGTGAGTTACTGGATGAATTCGCTCCAGCACCTACCTTGCCACGAGCAATTAATTGTTACCCTAAACCCCTTGCGCAAGCCTCGTAACCATCTGGTATACCAAGAGTTTAGTTATCAACACCCGGTATTCGATGAAGCCGCCTTAAACGCACAAAAGCATCTCTGGAGCCTACAAGGTACGCAGCGTACGTGGTTTTGTGGAAGCTATTTTGGCTACGGATTCCACGAAGACGGTATTCAATCTGGGCTAGCGGTCGCCGAGCAGCTCGGCGGCGCCCTGCGTCCGTGGACCACCGACAATGCTAGCGGTCGAATTTGCCTGCCGCAAAATCACCTCCATGCGGCGGCATGAACACCGACAATCGCACCGCGATTTATCGCGGCGAGGTGATGCACCATCGCTTTTACCCGCGCAAGCATCGCTTTGTGTATCGCATGAGCAGCTTTTTATTCGACCTAGATAAGCTGGGTGAAACCGCCCAGCGCTGTAAGCTATTTTCGGTCAATCGCTTTAATTTTTTCAGTTTCTATCATCGCGACTTTGGCAACGGCAGTGGCGAAACACCCCGCCAATACCTCGATCGCAGCCTGCGCGAACACGGCGTCGATGACATCCTCCACTCCGCCAGCCTACTCTGCTATCCACGTATTCTAGGCTTCACTTTTAATCCGCTCAGCGTGTATTACTGTTACAGGGAAGATGAGCAACTGTTTGCCATTTTGTATGAGGTAAGCAATACCTTCAAACAGCGACACAGCTATTTAATTCCGGTCTCAGAGAGCGACCAGCGCAAAGGCATCGTCCGCCAACAATGCGATAAGAACTTTTATGTATCGCCATTTATCCCCATGGCCGTGCGCTATCATTTTCGTATGCACCTGCCCGGCGAACAGATTGGCTTAGCCATCCGCGAGACCGAGCAAGACAAGGCCCTGCTCCACGCGGTATTCCGCGGCCAACGCCGCCCATTCTCAGACACAGAACTGCTTAAAAATTTCTTCAGCCTTCCCTTAATGACCATTAAGGCCGTAGTCGGTATACACTGGGAAGCACTGAAGCTTTTTATCAAGGGTGTAAAATTAGTACCCCGCCCCCCTGAACCAAAGTCTCCAATCTCACGTATTGACCAGTAATCATTAGAAAAATTGTTAAGGGTCAACTATGAAGTCAGCCACTGCTGTTCTCGAAAATAATATAGGTTCTGGCTGGTGGGCAAAACGCCAGCAGCAAATGGTAGCCAAAGTACTCGCGCCCTTATCCAATGCCGCGCGAGGTGTTTTGCGCCTCACCTTGCCCAACGGTAACAGCGTCGAGTTTGGCGAGCACCCCTGTGAACATTTCAATCCCGTCATTGTGCTGCACAACTGGAAGGCCGTTCGCAAGGCCTTTACCGGTGGCTCAGTAGGCTGGAGTGACGCCTATATGGATGGCGATTGGGACAGCCCCGACCTTGCCATGCTGGTGGAATGGATTGTCATCAACGAAGATTATTTCGGCGGTATGTTAGACAGCGGCAAAGTAGAGGGGGCCTTTCAAAAGTGGCGCCATCAGCGCAACGCCAATAGTAAACGCGGCAGTCGGCGCAATATTTCCTACCACTACGACTTAGGCAACGAGTTCTACCAGCAATGGCTAGACCCCAGTATGACCTACTCGGCGGCGTACTTTAGCTCTGAGCATCAAACCCTCGCCGAGGCGCAAGACGCAAAATATCAGCGCATTATAGATTTACTCGACGTTAAAGATGGCGACAGTATTTTGGAGATCGGCTGTGGTTGGGGCGGATTTGCAGAGCAAGTCTGCCAGCAAAAGTCGGTCAAACTACACGGTATTACGCTATCTGAACGCCAATTAGAATTTGCCCAGCAACGCTTAGCCAACGCCGACACCTGTGGTGAAGCGGAATTTAGCCTCACCGATTACCGAGACACCGAAGGCCAATACGACCATATTGTTTCTATAGAAATGTTAGAAGCGGTTGGTGAAAAATATTGGCCCACCTATTTCGACACAGTTTATAAACGCCTAAAACCGGGCGGCAAAGCTGCGGTGCAAATTATTACTATCGAAGACAAACGCTTTGAGCAATACCGCAGCAGCCCAGACTTTATTCAAACCTATATATTTCCCGGCGGCATGCTGCCCACCCCCGCGATCTTTCGGGAGCAAGCCAATCTGGCAGGACTTAGTGTTGCCGATGAAGAAGCATTCGGCCTAGGTTATGCACGCACTTTGCGTGAATGGGGCGATAAATTCCATCAGCGCTGGGATGACATCGCGCCGCTAGGATTTGATAAACGCTTTCAAAGAATGTGGCATTACTATCTAACTTATTGCGAGGGTGGCTTCCGCGGCAACTCCATTGATGTCTATCAGTTTGTGCTAGAAAAGCCTGCAAGCTAGTCATCAGGCACGCTATATAAAAAAGGCCGCATCGTGCGGCCTTTTTTATATTTAAACCACCCACTATGTCGCTTTTTTGGCCGCAGCAGCACGGCAGCCATTAACCCACGGTGTCAGTATTTCTAATGCTGTTCTATCACTTGGGGGCAATTCTTCGCTGCATTCGGACACTGGCGTGACCCGCGAACCCCACTTAAGCACTACCGCACCCCAGGTCAAACCCGCGCCAAAGGCCGCCATCAATATCTTATCACCGGGTTTAATGCGGCCTGTCTCTAAAGCTTCGCACAGGGCAATAGGCACCGTTGCGGCCGAGGTATTCCCGTATTTTTCAATGTTCACAATCACTTTTTCTGGCGGTGCTTTTAGGCGCTTAGCCAAAGTATCGATGATTCTTATATTCGCCTGATGCGGCACCAATAAATCAATTTGCTCAGGCTCTAAAGCGAGCTTTTCTAGCACACCCGTTATCGCCTGCCCCATGCCGCGAACTGCACGCTTAAAAATTTCCTGACCTTCAAAATTCACCTCAAAGAAACCGTCAGCGCCCGAAAAGCGCTCGCGCACCGTACCTGAATCCCGCGCCGTCAAAATATCTCGGGCTTCGCCGTCACAGCCAAGTTTTTCAGCGAGTAAACCGCACTCTTCATCGCAGGCTTCCAAAACCACGGCACCGGCGCCATCGCCAAACAATACCGAGACATCACGCTGGTTATAATCCAAAAAGTAGGGAATGCGGTCTGCGCCAATCACCAGCACCTTTTTCATGGCGCCACTGCGAATCATGGCGGTGCCAACACTTAAGCCATAAACAAAGCCTGTGCAGGCCGCATTCAAATCAAATACCGCCGCATTCACCGCGCCGATATTAGCCTGCACCGCCGATGCCGCATTGGGTATTAAGGTGTCTGGGCAGGCAGTAGCCAATATCACCATGCCTAGTTCAGCGGCATCTAAGCCCGCCGCGGCCAAGGCGCGCTTAGCGGCTAAACTGGCTAATTCGGCGGTCGAAACATGGGAAATTCGGCGTTCTTTAATACCCGTTCGAGTAGAAATCCATTCATCAGAGGTATCTAAGAACGTTGCCAAGTCCTCATTGCTGAGCACTGATGGCGGCAAGCATTTCCCCCAACCGGTAATATTCGCGTATCGCATGACGTGCTCTAAATTTGTTTTTATTAAGCGGCATTATGCCCAGCAATGTTAGCACTGTCACCCGAGCCAAGAAGCGGATACGGGCAAAATTTACATCAAAAGTACGTACAATCCCCTATGAAATAAGCGCCTTTTGAAGGCAAACGCAAGATTACAACATGCTAAGATAGTGACAATGCCAATAAGCAAGGTGCACTAGGATGAAAACGAACAAGCGCTGGGGAAACGGAGCTAGAGTTGACGACCTCGATACCGGTAAAAAAATTCTGCTTAAATCTGCAGTTGATTGTTTCATTACCAAAGGCATCAAATCCACCACCATCGAAGATGTTGCCAAAGTAGCTAACGTGACCCGACGTACGGTGTACCGCTATTTTAATGGTAAGTCTGACATTATCGCCGCGCTGATAGATATCGAGCGTGAGCGCATGTTCATCAAAATTCATGATATTGCCAAGCTGTACGACAATAATTTCCCCTTAATGCTAGAAGAATGCATTTGGTTTGCTGCTAGCTACAAGCCACCTGAAGCGGGCAAATTAGATTTAGTCTCAGGGGCAAACGCCTCAGAGGCCTCCCCGCATATCGACAACGAGGAATCCGACGAGTATTGGCGCGAACTGCTCAAAGAGCCCTTAGACGCCTACAACCTCCGCAATAATCGCAATGTGAATCTCGACGATTTGATCCAAATTGTGGGGCGTTTAGTGCTATCTTACCGCCAATTACCATCCACCAAAGAGCGCTTTAAAGCTAGTCTGCTTGCACTAGCGTTATAAGCCAGGCGGGCATTTCGCCCGCACTGGCCCCATCCGCTATTCTCTTGGTCAGTTTTGCCATTGTGCCTTATTCAGCGCACGCCTAAGCTTCAACGCATCGTCATTCCGCGCCAATTCACGGTGCGATGCCTAGGAGCAAAGTATGAATTTCGACTTTTCTGACGACCAGAAAACCATCCAGGAACAAGCCCGCGCCATGCTGACCAAAGAATGTGGCAGCGCCGTGGTACGCAAAACAATTGGAAGCAATCACGGTTTTGACGTCACGCTCTGGCAGCAAATTGTTGCCCTTGGCTGGCCAGCGACAACTATTGCAGAAGAACATGGTGGACTGGGCCTTAGCTATCTTGAACTGTGTGTTATCGCCACTGAGCTAGGCCGTTCTTTGGCGCCGGTTCCGTTTATCGCCTCGGTTTATCTCGGTACAGAATTAATCAAAGCTGCTGCCTCAAGCCAGCAACAAGCGCAATGGTTGCCAGCCCTTGCCAGCGGCGATGTCATTAGCACTGTCGCCATCGGCACAGATATGACCACCTGTCGCGTCAATAACAAGCAATTAAGTGGCCGTAAAACCGCCGTATTACATGGCATGATCGCCAATCAAGCAATTGTGGTCGCCACAAATGAACACGACGAGTTAGGGCTGTATCTGCTTGAGCTAAGTCACAGCAGCGTAAAACGCAGCCCGCAAAATAGCCTAGACCCCAGCCTGCCCCGCGCCGAACTGGTTTTTAACAATACCCCCGCCATTGCTCTTGAGGGGGGGCTGCCTGCCGCCGAAGCAGTACAAACTGTGTTCGATCGCGCTGCCGTATTGCTAGCATTTGAACAAGTCGGTGGCTGCGAAGCTGCCATCGACATGGCCAAAGCCTACACCACCGACCGCTACGCCTTTGGTCGCCAAGTCGCCTCTTTCCAAGCGATTAAACACAAACTGGCGGATATGTTTGTGGCCAAAGAGCTGGCTAAATCCAATGCCTATTACGGCGCCTGGGCGCTGTCTGCCAATGCGCCAGAGCTTGCGCTAGCGGCTGCCACTGCAAGAGTTAGCGCCATCGACGCCTACTATTTATGTAGCAAAGAGAATATTCAGGCCCACGGTGGCATGGGCTTCACATGGGAATTCGACTGCCACCTTTATTATCGCCGCGCACAGGCCCTATCGACACTGCTTGGCGGCAACCCCTACTGGAAAAGTCTGCTTGTCGACCGGCTTCTCGCCGCTTAAGTCGCCACCGATATGCTGAGGAATAATCATGGATTTTAAAGATTCACCCGAGCAGGCCACGTTTCGTGCAGAAATACGCAGTTGGCTACAAAGCAATGCCAGACCAAAATCGGCAACTGGCGGGCGCAAAGATCAATCAGAAGCCTATGAAGACGCAAAAACCTGGTACAAAAAAGTCGCCGATGCAGGCTATGCCTGCCTGAACTGGCCCAAGCAGTACGGCGGCGCCGGCCTCAGCGATATTCACAAAGTAATCTGGTCGCAAGAAGTCACAAACTACGACGAGCCCGATGGCTATTTTGTGATTGGCATTGGCAACTGTGGCCCCGCCATTATGCATTTCGCCACCGAAGACCAGAAACAAAAGCTACTGCCCCCCATGGCTAGTGCAGAAACCGTGTGGTGCCAAATGTTCTCGGAACCGAGTGCCGGTTCAGACGTTGCCGGCCTGCGCACCACCGCGGTTGCCGACGGTGATAAGTGGATTATCAACGGCCAAAAAATTTGGACCTCGGGCGCCCAACACTCCGACTACGGCGTGATTTTGTGCCGCACCGACCCAACAATTTCTAAATACCGCGGCATGACCATGTTCTTTATCGACATGAATCAAGCCGGCGTTGACGTTAAGCCCATTAAACAAATGGACGGTGGTTCGCACTTTAATGAAGTGTTCTTTAATAACGCCGTTATCCCCGATGCCTACCGACTCGGCGATGTTGGTGGCGGCTGGGGCGCGGCGCTGCTGGTATTAATGAATGAGCGCTTGGCCATTGCAGGCGTTCAGCCAGATGGCTTCCCTGAGTTTTTACAATTAGTGAAAAACCTGCACATCGATGGCGAGCCCATCAGCGCAAACCCCGCCGTACGCGAACGTCTTGCCGAGTGGTATTACAAACATGCCGGCCTTAAGGCCTCTACTAACCGAATGCTAACTGCAGTTGCCAAAGGCGGTATGCCGGGGGCAGAAGCGGCGCTGGGCAAGCTAGTCGGCGCCGTTATGAACCAAGACATTGCCGATTACGCCATTCAGCTGATGGGCGATGCCGGCGTGATTTGCGAGCCAGACTTTGCCGAGCAACAGGCGCACTTTCAAAAAACCGTGCTGTTTTCACCCGGCATACGGTTAGCCGGCGGCACCGACGAAGTGATGCGCAATGTGATTGCCGAACAGGTTCTTGGGCTTCCGCAGGAACCTCGCGCGGACAAAGGCCTCGCCTTTAACGAAATTCCCAGTGGCAACCAAAACCGCTAAAATCTTAACGGTGGCAGCCGATTTTACTCAGAAACACCAAATCGACTGCCACTGTGACACAGCAAAACCCTACCCCGTTCACAGTTTAGACACACAGGTTCACTCAGTAAGGGGTTTTCCCTATACTTCACACACCGCTCCATCAGTACCTTGGTCACTCGGTAAGCAGCTCTTACTGGTTAACAAGAGAACGAGGGCGTCAAAATGAATGGTTCAGGTAAACAAGACAGCGTTATTTTTCAAGAAATACGTCGCAATTTAAACGCGATAAGCCAATTCGGCAGCAACCGAGCCGAGTGGTGGTTAAACGTAAATTACGCTGAAGTCATCGAAATGCGCGATGCGGTCAGCACCAAATTCAAACCGGCACGGGTCGCCAACTAAACCCTGTGCCATCAGCAATGGCACCTTATGATTGACTGGCAAGCGATAGATACCGTCCTCCTAGATATGGATGGCACCCTGTTAGACCTGCACTACGATAATTTTTTCTGGACCCAACATTTACCCCTTCGCTATGCGGAAATTCACGGCGGCGACCTAAATCAAGTTACCGAGCAACTCATGAACCGCATTATGGCGGAGAAAGGCTCACTCAACTGGTACTGCTTAGATTACTGGTCAGATCAGCTCAAGGTAGACATTGTTGCTCTTAAGCGCGAAGTCGCTCACCTTATTGCGCCACACCCCAGCACCAAAGATTTTCTCGATGCGCTAAGCGCAAGTCACTGCGAGACGTGGCTGGTAACCAATGCGCATCACGGCAGCTTAAATCTCAAACTTGAACACACCGATCTTGGGAAGCACATCAGTAAAATCATTAGCTCCCACGAATTGGGTAAACCCAAAGAAGACCCCGAATTCTGGCGCCAATTGCAGCAACACTGGCATTTTGATCCAGATCGCACGCTTCTGATCGATGACACCGCCACGGTATTAGACGCCGCCGCCGCCTTTGGTATTCGTCATTTACTAACACTGCGCCAACCAGACAGCAAACAGGCCGTACGGAACGCCCTTAGTTACCCAGCCGTGCTCAGCTTTGCTGAGATTTTGCCCATTACTCCAACCACTCGTTAACGCGTAACATTGATATGACGGAATCACCCACAAGCGGTATTCGCCTCGATAAATGGCTATGGGCCGCGCGTTTCTATAAAACCCGCAGCTTAGCGAAGCAGGCCATTGAGGGCGGCAAGGTTCAATACAATGGTGATCGCTGCAAGGTCAGCAAAGAAGTACAAGTTGGCGCTAAACTAAGTCTTCGAGTTGGCTTAGACACCAAGGTCGTCACCATCATCGCCTTATCTGATCAACGCCGAGGCGCACCCGAAGCAGCGCTACTTTACGAAGAAACAGCCGACAGCATTGCCCAGCGCGAACAGCAAGCCGCCGACCGCAAAGCCCTTGGTTCAGCCTTCGCCCACCCAGAGCGACCCAACAAAAAACAACGCCGGCAAATTCACCGCTTTCAGCGCATTACAGAATAGCGCCCACCACAGATAAATAGAGGCAGAACGGGTATAATTCCGCCTCTATTTAGTGACGGAATTCCAGACGCCCATGAGCGACACTATCAACCGCTTTATTTTTGACAATACCGATGTTCGTGGTGAGCACGTTCGTTTAGAAAAAAGCTATCGCGATATTCTCAGTATTCATCATTACCCGCCGGGCGTCGCCAATTTACTGGGCGAATTTATTGCTGCCGCCAGTCTATTAAGCGCAACCATAAAATTTGAGGGGTCTTTAATCCTTCAAGTGCGTGGCGACGGTGAAGTGCCGCTCATTATGGCGGAAGCAAATTCCGAACGAGAGCTGCGCGCTATTGCCCGCGACGCCAACGAAGCCATGAGCCTCGACTTCAAAACCCTGATTGGCAATGGCCAGCTCGCCATGACCATCGACCCCAAACACGGCAAACGCTACCAAGGTATCGTGGGGCTAGATGGCGAAAGCTTGGCGCGCTGCTTAGAAGCTTATTTTGAACAGAGCGAGCAACTGTCTACCCGTATTTGGCTTAGCGCCGATGCCAATAGCGCCGCTGGACTCATGTTACAAGAGCTTCCCAGCAAGACCCCAGACAAAGATCGCTGGCAACACCTCACCGCCATTGCCGACACCATTCAGAACGACGAGCTGCTCACTCTCGACGCGGATGCCCTACTCTATCGACTCTACCACCAAGACGCCGTGCGCTTATTTGAGGCAAAGCCCCTTGTCGCCCGCTGCCAATGCAGCAGCGAACGTGTTGAAAAAGCACTGCTGTCTATTGGCCAAGCAGAGCTAAACGATATTATTCAGGAGCGCGGCCAAGTAGAGACCAATTGTGAATTCTGCAACCGCTTATACCAATTTAGTCCGTCTGATATCGCCGCGATGTTCGATGAAAGCACCCGTATTACGCGACATTAATTCTGCAAAATTACCCAAACGCAGATTTATGCTAGCAAACGTTAGCGCTGCTATGGGTTTTTTGTAATAATGGCGCCCCAAATTACCAGCCAATATGGGGGTTCTCCTTGCTCTCCGACCCCGCTGCTAGACCCAGGCTGCTCTCAGGATTACGTGACAGGAAAACAGAGAATGAGTGCTGAAACGACGATTTACAGAGATTTAACCCCCGCGCAATTAATTGAGCAGGCACTGAGCCGTGGCGAAGGCCAACTGGCGGACACCGGCGCACTGGTAGTCACTACCGGCAAACGCACCGGCCGTTCACCCGGCGACCGCTATATCGTGCAAGAGCCCTCTACTTCAGATTCTATTGACTGGACCAGCGTAAACCGTCCCTTCGACGGCGCAAAATTTGACGCCCTGTGGGATCGCGTTCAAGACTACCTCGCAGACCACGACAGCTTTGTTTCCAACCTGCACGTTGGCGCCCACGAAGATCACTACATTCCCGTTGTTGTTAACACCCAGACTGCATGGCAGGGTCTGTTTGGCCGCAATATGTTTGTACGCCCAAGCAAATACAACCCTAAAGGCAAAGAAGAGTGGACTATCCTCAACTGCGCGGGCTTTGTTTGCGAACCTGAGCGCGACGGCACCAACTCTGACGGCTGCGTTATTATCAACTTCGCACAGCGCAAAGTATTACTGGCCGGTATGCGTTACGCAGGCGAGATGAAAAAAGCGATGTTCTCTGTGCAGAACTTCCTGCTGCCAGAAAAAGACGTTATGCCAATGCACTGCTCGGCTAACGTTGATGAAGCGGGCCAAACCACTTTATTCTTTGGTTTGTCTGGCACTGGCAAAACTACCCTGTCAGCTGACCCTAGCTGCTACTTGATCGGCGATGACGAACACGGCTGGGCGAAAGGCTCTGTTTTCAATATTGAAGGCGGCTGCTACGCAAAAACGATTAACCTAAGCCAGAAAAACGAACCCATCATTTGGGATGCCATCCGCTTTGGCTCTATTGTAGAAAACGTAGTGATTGGCGAAAACAGCCGCCACGCTGACTACGACGATACCAGCCTGACCGAAAATGGCCGCTGCTGTTATCCGCTAGAAAATGTTGATAAGCGCGTTATTGAAAATGCCGCTGGTGAACCGAAGACCGTTATCTTCCTCACTTGCGACGTCTCTGGTGTTATTCCACCAATTTCGATTCTGTCTAAAGAAGCTGCAGCATTCCACTTCCTCAGTGGCTACACCGCACGCGTTGGCTCTACTGAGCTTGGTGCAGAAGCGGGTATTCACCCCACGTTCTCTACCTGCTTCGGCGCACCGTTTATGCCACGCGCAGCTGGCGAATACGCAGAACTGTTAATGAAGCGTATTGACGACTTCGATTCACAAGTCTATCTGATCAACACTGGCTGGACTGGTGGCTCAGGTGCCTCTGGCGGCACTGGCTCACGCTTCCCGATTCCAGTAACCCGCGCAGTGGTTGCCGCTGCACAAAACGGTGTACTGATCGGCGCAGAAACCGAGACGCTAGAAGCACTGAACTTAACCATTCCTAAGTCAATTCCTGGCGTAGACGACAAGTACATCAACCCACGTAAAGCGTGGGGCGATGCTGACGCTTACGACACCGAAGCCAGTAAACTTGCTAAGCTGTTCCAAGAAAACATTAAGAAGTTTGATGTTTCTGACGCCATTATCGCAGCCGGCCCTAAAGCCTAAGCAAACCGATAGTGCTGAAGAGGGCAGCGCGTGGCTGCCCTTTTTTTCGTCTGAACAAAATACACTGCCCTTGCACTATACTGTCTGCAATTACTGTTTCAGCCCTTTGGCAAATTCCAAACTTAGGTAGCTCATGTCCGTCATCAACACGCCTGAAGAGATCCAATACTTTCTTGATCAATACCAGCAGGCATTCAATAACGGCATGCTTCAACGCCTAGTCTTGTCAAAATATCAGGGCAATGACAGCGAGCTAAAGCGCATAACCGTGCGGCCCGTGCTCATTAAAAACAACTTGCTACTGTCTTTTCTCTACGAATATCAAACCAATCACATCACCAAAAATCTCGGTCTCGACGAGTCTCTCGTACTGCTATCACAATGGCTGGGAGCGGACTTTAAAAACGCTCACCTCGTCAGCCAATCGGCAGAAATTCAGCTGCGCTTTAGCAAGAAAGGTAAGCCGCTGCTCAGTGAGCATCGCTCTGAAACCACTAAGGCGAAGCCCGAAGCCAATGCGCATTTGTCACACAACCGTGAGAAAAGCCGCTTCGTTAAGCAAGACCGTCCCTATTTAACGGTGCTAGGTGTCACCGACGCCCAAGGCCAAATCATTCCGGCCATGTCCCGCAAATGGAAACAGATCAATAAGTTTATAGAGGTGCTATCAGGCGCGATCGAAAACACCGGCCTCACAAAGCAAGCAGAAATTCATATTGCCGACTTTGGCTCTGGCAAAGCCTATCTGACCTTTGCCGTCCACGACTATCTTAACGACAGCCTAGCCATTAAACCGCAAGTCACTGGTGTAGAGCTACGGCAGAACTTGGTCGATTTATGCAATCAAACGGCCACCAAACTAAACCTAAACGGCATCAAGTTTGAACAGGGGGATGTTCAGCATTTCGCCGCGCAAAATATCAATATCATGATTGCGCTACACGCCTGCGACACCGCCACCGACTACGCAATTAATATGGGGATTCGCAGCAAAGCCGACATCATTATGTGCTCGCCATGCTGCCACAAACAGATTCGCCCCCAGCTGAAAAGCCCGTCAATACTCGCACCGCTATTACAACATGGCATTCATCTAGGGCAAGAAGCAGAAATGGTCACCGACGGCTTGCGCGCCTTGCTACTTGAAGCGAACGGTTACGACACCCAGGTTTTTGAGTTTATATCGCTGGAACATACCAATAAGAACAAAATGATTTTGGCTCAAAAGCGCCAGCAACCGCGTGATAACAGCGAAGTCTTAGCGCAAATCGCCGAGCTAAAACACTTTTATGGCATTAAAGAGCATTGCCTAGAGCAGCTGCTGCAAGCCTAGCCAATTAAGAACGACCGTGTTTTATACCGCCAGCGCGGGTGTTCGGCCATATACGCGGCCTCTAACACCACTCAAATCAAAAGGCCGCCACTGACCTTCCCGCTGCGCCAAGCGTTCTGCAATCGCATACATCACCGCTAGATTATGGGTTAAACCAACGTGGCTGCCCGGCACTCGCAAGTTTTCGGTGTGGGCGCCCAGGGTTTTATCAACGCATAAATTCCAATCGACGATACCGTCACCCTCACTGTAAATAGCAGTCGACGGTACTTTGGGGGTATCCCGCCAGCAATCGCCCCATTCCAACATGGGATCAGTCATCGCACCGGGATTCAGCATTTCATACAATTTTAAAACGGGGCCGGTTACACCGCTCATATCGGGAATATGAATTGGCGACCCTAAAGTAATCACCTGACGAATAATATCTGGATTTTTATTAGCCGCCGTTCGCGCGTAAATACCGCCCAAACTCCAGCCCACCACACTCACTTTCTTACCATAACGCGCAGCAAGGTCTTTAATATGGTGTTCAAAATTCAGATACACCTGCTCGCGCAAGCCCGTATTTCGGCCCTGTTCCCAGCCATAAGCTGCAAAACCAGAGCGCCGTAAAAATGCCCGTAAAGCGGCTGTACCACCGTCGCCCGTCATAAAGGAAGGCGCGACAACAACGGGATGTCCATCCCCACACTTAATACTGTTCAATCGCGACCGGAACGATGCCATAGCCAACATTTCAAAAATAACGCGTAATTCTTTGGCGGTATTTAAAATACTCGGCGCACTTACACTAGTAACACGCTCAAGATTGTTCTTATTATTCATTTTGTCCCCTCACGCTATCAACACCGTGTTTGTCGCGACAAACGCAGCTGTAGTAAGCCGCTAAAGCTCACAAATAGTAACAGGTATATAACCGCAATATTGGCAACGGTGCAATCTGCTTTTAATGAGCAATTACAGTAGCGAGAGTTTGATAGTGAAGAAAATAAGGGAAATCACGGAGCCAAATTCGTTTTTAGTATGCGGTTTCTAATTTTTATCCGTAACCTTGGTCTCAATCAGCGAGTTTATGTAGTTCTGGGCTGAACCGGGTTCAACATTAACCCCTAATTTTTAGATGAGGACATCAGAATGACCGAAGCAAGCAAAATCGAAAAAGCCAATGCGCTAGCGAAAGAATTATTTCTAGCGAACCTTGGCCTGGCCGGTAAAGTATTTGAACAAAGCCAGGATCTGCTGAAGCAAACTGAAGCCAAGCTTAAAGAAACTGAAAGCAAATGCAAAGACGCTTACAGCAAGCGTAACGAATTATTCGACAGCTTAGTTACTCGCGGCGAAAAAGTACAAAGCGATACCCTTTCGAAATTTGAAGAAAGCAAAACGCAACTAACTAGCAAAATTGAAGGCAGCAAATCTCAGGTCGTGACTAAATTTAACGACACTAAAGCTCAAGCTATTGCCAAGTTTGAAGAGTTGAAAAGCGAAAGCAATGCGGCTGTTGAAGGTCAAATGAAAACCCTGCGCGAAAGCTTTGAAAAAGTAAAAAGCAAAGTTTCTCGCAGTGCCGATGACGCTGTTGAAGCCGTAGCTGAAGCCGCCGCATCGTAAGCATTCGATGCCTGTCTTAAGGCATCAAATCCTAGGTCTGTATCTCACCTATGCTTTTGCACGATGCGCCAATTGGCCATCGTGCTTTTTTCATACTCGAGCGCAGAACAAGTTTCAGATTGGTAGTTAACAATGATTATTTACCATTCTATTCAGTGACCCATTTGCAATGGAGAAAACCATGAGCAAAGACAGTAAAAAAAGCCTGCAAGATCTTAAAGAAGTAACCAATCAGGCTAGTGAACTGGCAAAAAGCATTTGGCTTGCCGGTCTTGGCGCTTACGGCCGTGCTTACGATGAAGCTCACGACCGTTACGAGAAAGCCAGTAAAGAAACCCCACGTTTGTTCACCGATTTGGTAGACAAAGGCAGCCGCCTTGAAAGCCAAGCCCGTGAAAAACTCGGTGAAGTTACCAGCCTTGGTAAAACCGTATCTATTGAAGAGCGCATCAGTAAAATGCGCGCCAGCCTTGGCTTCGGTCATACTGCCAGTTCAGATGATATGCAGCGTTTAGAAAAGAAGCTCGACGCATTAAGCAAAAAAGTTGATGCCCTTGCCAAAGCGAACCAGACTGTAGCTGCTAAAGCGCCTGCTGCCGCCAAAGCTGCCGCACCAAAAGCAGCAGCGCCTAAAGCCAAAGCTGTTCGCAAAGCACCTGCAAAAAAAGCAGCCGCTAAAGCAGAGTAAAGCAACTGATGCGGCCGTATTCCGACCGCTCAAATGCTAACAACAGCCTCGCAGCTATCATTAGCTGCGAGGCTGTTTTATATGCGGCGCACTATTTATAAACACTTGCACCGGCTAGTGACTAAATTTAGCAGAACCTAACTAAACTGACTTTCAAACCGTAGAACGGCCCTAAGTCCGACTCCCTCCTAGACACCACCATCTCTTCATGGCACCTTGTTGCCTCGTTCACGAGAGTTCTGCAACACGGATGAAGACCCGCGATAAAATACTATTAACTAGCCTAAGCTTATTCAATGCAGAGGGTGAACCCAATGTCACCACCGTCGACATTGCCAATGAATTGAATATCAGCCCGGGAAATCTCTATTACCATTTCCACGGTAAAGAGGAAATTATTCAAGAGTTGTTTGCCGCCTTTGAAGTCGAATTAATCGATATTTTAAATGCGCCTATTGAAAAAAGCCTAGGCGCAAAAGACGCTTGGTTTTATTTGTATATCGTATTTGAGCATATATTTAACCACCGCTATCTATATCGCAACCTCAACGATATTCTGCAGCGCTACCCACAAATCTCTAAAAAATTCTCTAAACTATTAGCACTAAAAGTACAGGCCGTTCGCGCCGTCACGCAGGAATTACGGGCGCAAAACTTTATCGAACTAGATGACGCCATGCTGGAGCGGCTCTGCGATAACGTCGCCATGTCGCTTACCTTCTGGTTAAATTACAATCAACTCCGCGAACGTAATACCAGCAATGAAATCATGATTCACCAAGGTGTTTTTCAGGTGATGTCACTGGTCTCGCAGCACTTGCGTCCTGAGTACCGCTACTTCTACGACGAGTGCTGCGCACTGTTCGAAGCATTGGCAGTTTCAGATTAGGTCGAAATGTGCGCTGTCAAGGCTCGCACCAGCCCCTTAGTTTTTGCATAATGTCCGGCTTCTTAAACCGGACAATAACGACTTATGAATTCCATCCCCAGCCGTATCGCCCAAGAACTAGGCGTCAAAGAAGCCCAAGTTAGCGCCGCTGTCGCATTACTCGACGAAGGCGCAACCGTTCCATTCATCTCCCGTTACCGCAAAGAAGTCACCGGCGGCTTAGATGACACCCAAATGCGGGACTTGGAATCACGGCTGGGCTACCTTCGGGAGCTGGAAGATCGTCGGCAAAGCATACTTAACAGCATTCGCGAGCAAGAAAAACTCACTCCCGAATTAGAGCGCGACATCCTTGCCGCCGACACCAAAAACCGGCTCGAAGACCTTTACCTTCCCTATAAGCAAAAGCGCCGCACCAAGGGGCAAATCGCGATAGAGGCCGGTCTGCTGCCGCTGGCAGACACTTTATTCGACGACCCAAACCAAGACCCAGCAGTCCTTGCCCTTGAATACATTAATGCAGAACTAGGCGTGGCCGATGTAAAAGCCGCCCTAGACGGTGCCAAGTACATTCTTATGGAGCGCCTCAGCGAAAATGCTGACTTGCTTGCCCAACTGCGTAACTTCCTGTGGAATGAAGGTCTGCTGTGCAGCACCGTTATGACCGGAAAAGAAGTAGAAGGCGAAAAATTCCGCGACTATTTCGCCCACAGCGAAGCCTTAAAAACCACGCCTTCGCATCGCGCGCTGGCCATGTTCCGCGGCCGCAATGAAAGTATTCTCAGCTTGGCGATTAAATTTAGCGAAGACGAAGGCAGCGTCCACCCCTGCGAAATCATGGTGGCCAAGCACTGGAACGTCGTGGATGAAGGCCGCCCTGCCGACACATGGCTTAAAGAAGTCATTCGCTGGACTTGGCGCATCAAGTTATACACCCACTTAGAAACCGACCTGCTAGGACAATTACGCGAACTTGCCGACACCGCCGCGATTGATGTGTTTGCCCAAAATCTCAAGGATCTACTCTTAGCCGCCCCTGCCGGTCAGCGCGCCACCATCGGACTCGACCCCGGCATGCGTACCGGTGTGAAAGTAGCCGCCATCGACGCCACCGGCAAAGTACTCGATCACTGCGCTATTTACCCAACCCCGCCGCAAAACAAGATCGCTGAGTCAGCCGCAATCTTGCTGGCGATGATCAAAAAGCACAACGTCGAGCTAATCGCGATTGGTAATGGCACCGCCAGCCGTGAAACCGAGCGTTTTGTAAAAGACCTGTTATCGGCTCGTCCCGAACTCGGCTGTACTAGCGTCATGGTTAACGAATCTGGTGCCTCGATTTACTCGGCCTCTGAATACGCCGCACGGGAATTTCCGAATCTGGACGTGACCATTCGCGGCGCTATATCCATAGCTCGCCGTCTGCAAGACCCACTAGCAGAACTGGTTAAAATCGACCCCAAATCCATCGGCGTTGGTCAGTATCAGCACGATGTATCGCAAACTGCCTTATCTCGCACCCTCGAAACCGTAGTTGAAGACTGTGTAAACGCCGTAGGCGTAGACGTAAACACCGCGTCACCGGCCCTGCTAGCGCGGGTTTCTGGCCTAAACCAAAGCATTTCGGCGAATATTGTGGAATACCGTGACCAGCACGGTGCCTTTAAAAATCGCGCGCAATTAATGGAAGTCAGCCGCTTTGGTGCCAAAACCTTCGAGCAAGCAGCGGGCTTCTTGCGAGTAATGGGCGGCGACAACCCGCTTGATGGCTCAGCCGTGCATCCAGAATCCTATAGCGTGGTAGAAAAAATCGTGAACCGCTGTGGCCGTGCAGTCAACGACGTTATCGGCGACAGCAGCTTCCTCAAGTCCATCAAGCCTAGTGAATACGCCGACGAGCGCTTTGGTATTCCCACCATCACTGACATCGTTGCCGAACTCGACAAACCGGGTCGCGATCCGCGCCCCGATTTTAAAACCGCGAGCTTCAAAGACGGTATCGAGAAAATCTCTGACCTCGAGCCCGACATGATTTTGGAAGGTGTGGTCACCAACGTCACCAACTTCGGTGCGTTTGTGGATATCGGCGTTCACCAAGACGGTTTGGTGCACATCTCGGCACTGGCAAATCAGTTCGTTAAAGACCCGCGCACTGTCGTCAAGGCTGGCGACATCGTCAAAGTGAAAGTGATGGAAGTGGATGCCCAGCGCAAGCGCATTGCACTGTCTATGCGCCTAGAAGACAAGGCCAGCGAGCAGGAATCGAGCAATAACGGCGGTGATCGGCGCGGTAGCCGCAGAGCGCCCGCTATGCCCAAGCAGGCACCGCAGAAAGATACCAACTCGACTATGGCAGCACTATTTGCCCAAGCTAAGCAAAACGGCAAAGGTCGCCTGTAAAGCAAACACGGCGGCGATACCGAGATAGTATCGCCGCCGCATCATATAAATTTAAGCTAAATATATTAGGCTTGATCGTAATGCCCACCGCCCTCGTTTAAGCACTGTCGCTATAATTCGCGCATTACCACCGCCGTACATTCCTTATCTTGACGAGGCTCACTAGCGAGGATTTCCTCGCGACTTTGCTGATACGGCGCCTTATCTTCTGCCAAGCTCACCGCCTTGGTAATCGCAACCAAGGCCTCGGCGCGGCAGTTTTCTTCTAGCAGCGCAAATGCATAATTATTCCACAGCGCGGGGTCATCAGGATTTGTCAGCAGTATTTGGCTAAACAGGTCTAGCGCTCGACGGGTATCACCCTGCGTTAAAGCCGCATTGGCCAATGCAGTTAGCACCGGCTTTGAATTCGGCCATTTTTCAGCGGCCAAGGCGTAGAACGACATGGCAAGATTAAGATCGCCTACTTGTTCAAATTCATTCGCTGTTGCAATGTATTGCGCGGGTTTAGCCGTCTCTGGTAGGCGGCTGCTGTCGGTTAATACCCGTGCCCAGTGATTGGTTCGCGCCCAGGTCGCCATAAATGTTTTAAAGGACAGGCGGTAATTTTCATGGCTGCCAGAATGCAAAATGAGCTCTTCTTCGCCAAGGTCGTAACCTACAACCACCGCGTAATGCCACTGCGGCCACCACGCAAACGCAAGGTTTTGAAACACTAAGACCGGATTACCAGCATCGACTTCGCTAAGTATTGCAGACAGATTTTTGGATAGCGGATAGGGAAGCATGCCCAAACGACGTGATGTCGCCTGCATTTCAATGGCCAAGGAGCCTTTTTTTCCGGGAATAAATAATTGCTTTGCCAAGGACTCTTGGTCCGCTTCTAAGCCCCAAAAGCGCGCGATTTCGGTGAGTGCTGCTGGGCCACAATAGAAGGCTTGCTGCGGTACAAAGGGCACTGCGAGCTGCCGCTGCGTAGGCAGTGAACTGATGTTGTCATTTAAGGGGATGGATGAGCATGCCTGCAGAAGCAGGCATGCTACGAGAACGCTAGTTAGCCGCATTCACAAAGGGGAATATATCAGTGATGCCCAAAATATCAGTAATGAAGAAGATCAATACTACTAAGGCTAACAAACCAACAGCACCCGCACCGGCAGGTAATTGATCCATTTTCTCTTGCAGCATTGCCAGTTCGGTTGGGGTAAGCGCATCGATACGCGCCTCAACGTCAGCAGGCGACACGCCCAATTCAATTAGACGCTCACGAACATTGTCCTGCGACAAGGCCGCTTTCATCTCGGCCCGATTCTCATCTACCGCATATTCCGCCACCATACGATCAGTGCTAATAACGCCAGCAGATGCTGTTGTCGCCATTACGCCGGTCCAAACCATGAAACCGCTCATCACAATCGCCGTGGTGCTACGTTTTAATGTTGTCTTAGCCATAATTTACTTCCTTTTTCCGCACTGGTTAATAGTATGGCCAGCAGGTGCCAGCCATACGATTTTTCGCGTACTCGTTAAACTTATAACTCTTGTGTCTGAGGCTCGCTTAACACTAGCCGGCCATCTTGAACCGGAATAGTCGAACCTGGCTTGTGATCCATAACTACTGTGCCGGTTTCGCCATTTAAGGTATACGTTACGCTGTATCCCGTTACCCGTTGTTGAGGGTCTTGCACGGTATTACAACGACGCTCGGTAGTGCTGTACACGTCCTTTTGCTGCATATTGCCTTGGACTTTATTACCCGCATAACCACCGGCCGCAGCCCCTGCCACGGTCGCCAGCTTTTTACCGTTACCGCCACCAACCTGCTTACCAATCACGCCACCAATGACCGCACCAATAATGGTACCGGCAACTTTATTTTGGTCTTTCACTTCAGCCTGATGTTGCACAACCTCGTCGTAACACTCTTCGCGGTTGGTATAGTAGGTTTCCGTAACCGCTTTAGACTCAATAACCTCAGCAAAACGAGGTTTTTTGTCTTCAACATAGCTGTTATAACCCGCATAACTGCCCGCAGCCGTTACTGCAACTGCACCAAATATCCCGCCAATCAATAAGTTAGTATTCATGTCTGTATCCTCAATTCCTGTGTCTCAGACTTTGTATCGTTGTGACACTATGACCTGTGCGAATCGCCAGAGTGCCGATGATCTCCTAAGAAAAGTAGTGAAGTATTCACACTCGACTTTGATGAGATCAGCCTAAAAATGCTAAATATATAATAATTTCAGCAACTTGCTGCACTGCGCCCAGTGCGTCGCCGGTGTAACCGCCTATACGGCGGCGTAAATAGGCCGCAAAAGCAAAACGAAAAATAAGCAAAACTACGATTAACGGAAAAAGCGCCGGTAAACCTGTAAATATAAGCAGCGGTAATATCGGCAGGCCCGACCACAGCCAATGCGATAAGGGCATGGTCGTTGCCAAAGGCTTAGACTTCCCCTCGCCGCGCACATAGTGCAAATCCAGCAAATAAGATGTTGCCAGCCAACGACTCACAATATGCGCCCAAAGTAAGGCGCTGACTACAACTCCTGTCGACGGCATGGCTGACAAGGTCGCCGCCTTTAAGCCAAGCACCATGACCAAGGCCACCGTGCCATACGTGCCAATACGCGAATCTTTCATAATTCGCAGCACATCTTCGGCACGCCAGCCGCCGCCAAAGCCGTCGCAGCTGTCAGCAAAACCGTCTTCATGAAAAGCACCGGTCAGCAATATTGACGTCACCATAGAGAGCAACACAGCGAGAACAATGTTGTTAAATATCGCGAACACAGCGACATATACCAGCGCCGCCACGCCAGCCACCAGCAACCCTACCAAGGGGAAGTAGCGAGAAGCCCCGTTTAATTTTCCATCACTAAAATCAGGATCTGCGGGAATCGGTATTCGTGTTAAAAACCCCACCGCAAGTAAGAACACCTGCCACTCCCGCTGCATTTTTTGACGTGCTAGCACCAACGAACTCCATCTATCTCAGAAACTTTAGCCTCTTATACCGAACCATTGTACGCTAAGTCGTCTAACAGGCAGCGACAATCAAAATGTGACGTTTTTAGCGCGTTACCACAGTCGCATAGCTCTGCTAAACTAAGCAGCTTCTATATTCGCTAAACATAAAAGGGTTCCATTATGAGTATTCAGACCGGCGACAAAATCCCCGCAGCTACACTCAAAGTTATGGGTGAAAAAGGCCCACAAGACATTACGAGCGAAGACATTTTTGCTGGCAAGAAAGTGGTAATATTCGCCGTTCCCGGCGCATTCACACCCGGTTGCACCATGACGCATTTGCCAGGCTACATCGTAAATGCCGACAAAATCAAAGCGAAGGGCGTAGACACTATCGCCTGTATTTCTGTTAACGACGCGTTTGTTATGGACGCCTGGGGTAAAAGCCAGAACGCCGAAGAATTGCTCATGCTAGCTGACGGCAATGGCACATTTACCGAAGCGCTTGGTTTGGTAATGGACGGTTCCGGCTTTGGTCTTGGCAACCGCTCAAGACGCTACGCCATGATCGTAGACAATGGCACCGTCAGCCACCTAGCACTAGAGCCCACTGGCGCAGTTGATGTCAGTGCGGCAGAAAAAATTCTCGCTCTGCTGTGATCCCCGACGTGCACGCGCCCCGCGTGCTCATTTTTGATTCCGGCGTCGGCTCTTTGAGTATCGGCGCCGCGATTCATCAGCTCATTCCCCAAGCAAACCTGCTTTACGCCATGGACCACGGTGGTTTTCCCTATGGTGAATGGCAGGAAGACGCACTCGTTGCCCACATTTGCCAAACCGTATCTGCACTGCTGCAGCAACATAAAGCGGATATTGTGGTGATGGCATGTAACTCTGCCAGCACAGCCGTTTTACCGGCGCTACGCGGCATTCTTAAGATACCTATTATTGGTGTGGTACCCGCGATAAAACCCGCAGCGCAACACAGCCGCAGCGGAGTTATCGGCTTACTGGCCACCCCCGGCACGGTCGCCCGCGCTTATACCGCGCAACTGATCAGCGATTTCGCAGCGCACTGCTGTGTTATTCCGGTCGGTAGCCGCATTTTAGCGCCAGCCGTGGAATCGCTGTTTTGGCATAACAGCCCAATCGACGACGTTTTACAGCAAATACAAACCACCTTCAGCGAGCATCCACGCTCAGCTGAAATGGATACAGTGGTATTGGCCTGTACTCATTTTCCGTTAATACAAAAACCACTGGCAGAATTAATGCCCAATATAGCGTGGATAGATTCTGGCGACGCCATCGCCCGCCGAGTTGCACATATTATTCAAGAATGTAATTTGCCACTGAACAGTGGCGATAAAGAAGGAAAGCAAGAAGTACTGATTTTGGGTGAAGAGCAAGCAACGTCGATTTTAAAACAATATCTCGACACTAGCGGCTTTTGCCTTATCGACTATTAAACTGCATTACGCTCTCTTGGTATTTACTCATTACCGTCGCCATATTTTCCATGCCCACATTATAATTATTAATGCGACGACGACGGCGCTCTTCATTGTCTCGACCCGTGCCTATAGCGGTTTTGTCCATGGTGTCTAAGCACTTAATAAAACGCTGACTATTATCGAGATAACGCTCAACTCTGCGCTTGGAAAATTCCATTGCCTCGGCATCGGCAGTTGCACCATCAGGAAAGTTTTTTGGTGGCAACGGCAGCACGCAGGAAGCATGAGCCAGTGGCGCGCACAGCGTAAGAATAAAAATACTGGGAATAAAAAAACGCATTACACTTTCCGGCAGATTTGTGAATTGCCAAAGTATACAGAAAATCCGGCGGGGCGCAGCCCAACCGGATCACAACTATAAAAAGAGTGTTGCATAAAACGGACAGCAAAAACTACAAAGCTCGCGGATCAAATCCTTCCGCATAAAATTTGCTATACCATTTACGGAATTTCGCTATCGGCCCATCACCGTCGCAAAGAATCGGCAAGGGCCGATAAATTTTATGCTCCCAAATTGGCTTGTCTTCTTCTAACTGGCCAACAATATTGGCGATAATTGCCGCGTTAACACCGCCTTTTTTCACTTCGCCATTTATCTTGGGTTGAATAAAGGCAAAACGCACCTGCACTTTGTGCTCATCAATTGGCGTGGTTAAACCAAGTAAAAACGTATCGGCAATACCTTCAAACTTGGTAAAGCCTTGGCCGGGGCCAGCACTGCCGGTGCGAATAGAACCTTTCACTTCGCCACGCGGGGTCGGCATATTTGCCACCTGTAAACCGCTTACAAAATAACCGTCATAGGTGGTTTCCCACTCAGGAAAAGACGCCGTGCCATGCACATATTTGAAATGCGCGGGGTCCGCGGCGTTCTCCGCCATCTCTTGCGGATGCGTGTGAATGATCCACTCGTAGCGATCCTGCGGTGACCAATCGTCGCTATTGGCTTCATCATGGCTAATCACTTCCCACAAAGGCGCAACGCCATCGGGGTGATACCAAGCCCAAACTACCTGATTGGTTTCGCGGGTCGGAAAGCTTTTAAGGCATTTTTTACCGGCAACTTTTGGCGGCATATTTTTCGCGTAGGGCACTTCTACGCATTCACCTTCGGGATTAAATTTCCACGAATGGAAGGGACAAACAATATTGTTGCCTTCGATACGGCCACCGCCAGTGCCCGAGCGCTCATGAATACCGTGGCCCAAATGCGCGCCTAAATGCGGGCAATAGGCTTCCATTAACACGGCTTTCCCCGCCTCGGTACGAAACAGCACCAGCTCTTGACCAAAATAATGCACGGCGCGAGACTCGCTCGGTGCTAATTCGTCAGAGTAAGAAACCGCAAACCAGCCAAAGGGCATCGGCATGGGGTAGCGTTTTATCGTATCGGTGCTCATATTCTTATCCTCGGCTGAACTGGCCCAGCGCAGTCGCAGCGCAATCAGGCCTCAGTACGGTGTGTATCGGGCCTGCGAACAGAACCCCATAATTGCCCCACACTTTACTCTTTGAAGCCGGAGAGACAATGACAAAATGAGACATGAAACTGGCAAAAAACGCCAACGGGGCGATGGGCTACTTTTTATTATAGCGCTGCGGCGATCGCGATGATTACCGCAGCGTGATGTATTACTTCCAGCTTTTATAGCGCTCCATCATCACATCTGCGCCCATACGAATCAGTGATTCGTTGGCTGAGCCGGGCTGCACGCCGGTGCGCAAAATGGCTTGCTGTACGGCAACTTCCTTAGCAACTTCTTCCATCGTCGCGCCATCAACTTCATCACCGGCCTCGGTTTCTGTTTCACCACCCGCAGCCGCACGAATAATCGCCTCGCGCTCAGAGCCAGGCTCGGCGCCACTGCGACGAACCACTTCGTCAACCGCCAAATCTTCTGCCGCCTGCTTGCTACTAATGCGCTTACCCTGAGCATCGTAAATACCATCAAACGGTTCGTAGGCGGTTTCCGGCGACTGCCCCGCACCAATCCGAATCATCGCGGCTTCGGTTGAGTCTGGCGCTACACCCGCTTTTTTTACTGCGGCTTCCGCTGCGCGGGCCTTACCAACCTGCATCGCCGTCACTGGCTGGCCGTGGCGGTCATAAATAGTGCCCGCTTGCGCACTGGTACTCGCATTCGCATTCGCCTGCGCTTGGTTTTGTTGTTGGCTTTGTGCCGCCGGCGCTGAATTACTCGCGTCTGCTGCACTGCCTGCAGCATAGACAGGCAGTGCAGCACAGACTGAAATTAAAGCTAAGGTATTGAAAAGTCTCATGTATCGCCCCTGAATTTAGTTTTAAACATCCGTTATCGTTATGTCGTAGTTATCACTCTTTTACCGTCACACCATCGCCCGTACCGCAGCCAGCATTCAACACATGTGATAACATCGAAGCCATGATGAACACTGATACCCCACTACAAGATCGCTTTGGCCGCGGAGTTGAATACCTGCGCTTATCGGTCACTGATCGCTGCGATTTCCGTTGTGTGTATTGTATGTCGGAAGATATGACCTTTTTGCCTCGCGCGCAAATTCTAAGTTTGGAGCAGTTATACGATATTGCCAGCAGTTTTGTACAACTAGGGGTGAAGAAAATTCGCTTAACCGGCGGCGAACCCTTGGTGCGCAACAATGTGATGTCATTGGTTGAACGTCTAGGGCAATTGGAACAGTTAGAACAACTGCACCTCACCACCAATGGCGCGCAACTCGACAAATTTGCCGCGCCGCTCAAGGCCGCTGGTCTGACCGGTATGAACATTAGCATAGACAGCCTACAGCCAGATCGCTTTAAAGAGTTAACCCGCTTTGGCGAACTGAAAAAAGTGCTGAACGGCATCGATGCCGCCTGCGACGCTGGCTTTCAACGCCTGAAATTGAATGCCGTAATACTTAAGGGTCGCAACGACGACGAAATCTTAGATTTAGTCGACTTCGCCCGCGACAAGCACATCGACATTAGCTTTATAGAAGAAATGCCGCTGGGCAATATCAGCGAGCACGACCGCGCACTCAGCTTTATCAGCAGTGAACAAATTCGCACCACCATCGAAACGCGCCACGGCCTCACTCCCACCACCGAAAACACCGGCGGACCGTCGCGTTATTACCGCATGGCAGACAGCACATCGCGGGTCGGCTTTATCTCCCCCCACAGTAATAACTTCTGTCATTTATGTAATCGCGTGCGCCTCACCGTAGAAGGCCGCCTATTACTGTGCCTTGGCAATGAACACTCGGTCAGTCTCAAAGAGCTTGTCGACGAGTACCCCGGCGACCACGAAAAACTGCGTGAGGCCATCATTAAAGCCATGGACCTAAAGCCCGAACGTCATCATTTTTCATTAGATGACGACGAGCCCCAAATTGTTCGATTTATGAACACCACGGGCGGTTAACGCTGCACTCTATGACTAGCGCACGGACCACCAGCAAAGACCTCATTGAGCAGCTTAATTTAGAGCCACATCTTGAAGGTGGTTACTTCTGCAGAACCTTTACCTCCGGCCATACAATAAATGACCGCGCGGCGATGTCGTCCATTTTTTACCTGCTGACCAAAACCAACCCTATCGGCCACTTACATCGCAACCGTTCCGATATTCTGCATTTTTGGCAGCACGGCAGCCCCATACATTACACCTTAGTCGCACCCGACGGCAGTCTTAGCGAGCATGTGATGGGACCAGATTTAGCGGCCGGTCAGCAGCTGCAGATGCTAGTACCCGGTGGATACTGGAAGGCTTCTGAATTACGCGATGGCGACCACGTTTTGATATCCGAGGCGGTATGCCCAGGCTTTGATTTTGAAGATCACCACCTCGCCACTGCAGAGCAAATCCAGCGCAAATTCCCCCAACATTGGCC